>JBGSRO010000215.1:0-173038 GCA_041737535.1 Pirellulales bacterium
GGGGCGGCATGCGGTGGGGCAAGTCAGGCTCCGATGCAGTCTGCGCATTGCGAGCACTCTACCTCAGCCAACCCGGTTGCTGGGAGGCATTCTGGGAATACCAGCCGAGTTAACTACCCACAATCGTGACGCTCACACTCGTCGCGTTGATCGCGAATGAGCCCGACTCGGCTAAGGACCGCAACAACGCAAAGAGCGCCACAAACACAGCGGAATTGTCGCGAACGCTTCAAAACGAATCACAAGTCAAGAACAACACGTCATTCCCGCGCATGCGGGAATCTAACGCGAAAACAACGCCGCTGGATTGCCGCCTACGTGCGCCGCGCAGGTGCGGAATGACGGACAACAAAACTTTGAGTCTCGTCGTCGCGATCTCGGCGCTCGCCGCATCGTGGCGGTTTATTTAAAGACTCTCCGATAGACATCGCACTTCGCTTGTGACAAGTGGCTCGAACTGGCTGGTGCCAGAGGGAAGTTGCGAAGTTATTCCGCGGACGAATCTCGGTTGGCCAAAAATCGTTGTCGAAATCTCGACGTCGGTATGCTATAAACAGAAAACCGACGCGAGCGGAAGTACCACAGTGACAAGCAAGACGCGCCAGCGAGTGCCGCTGGCTTTGAAGAACTTTCACACTTGCCCAACCCAACCTTCACTTGCTCGCGAAGCGTGCCCGTCTGCGGCCGAAATCAAATTGTCGCTTTTCCAAAAAAACACGCGTCAAAATACCTCGAATAAAGTCGCTTGCAATTCGAGTAATCGGCTCAAAAACAAGTAGTGTCCTGAACTTGGAGGCGACAAAATAAGACGAATAAAGTCGCACGAAATCGTTTTTCGCGAAAAGCGACAAAAGCGACAAAATAGGCGGGCGCTAAACTGCCTCGCGACTCTCGGCACTCGACTCTCGAAGCCGCTCAGCCCCCCGGCTTGGGCATCGCCAAGCTATGCAGCACGAGCACCGCGCCGATCGACATCAGGCACCAGCCGAGCCATTCGGGTGGGCTGAGACTTTTGCGAGCGCCAGTCACGGTGGCGGCGGCCGCTTGGGGCGAGAAATCGCCCGCTTGGGCTACCGAAACCGAGTTGTCGTCGCTCCACTCGGCTAACACGCGGGTCGTCTCGGGAGTGAGGATGTAGGTGCGAACCGAACGGACCTGTAGTCCAATGAGCAACACAAACAGGCCCATGAAGAAAAACTGATTGCGATTGAAGTCCATCTCAAGCTACCTCCGGCAGCAACGCCCTTTAACCATGAGCCCATTAACCATGACCATCGATAACGATGTTGGGCGATCGCCCACTGAGTCGGGTTGGGCTCGTCCATTAATCGCTATCGACCAACCGAGCAGGATGAGAACAATCGGATGCTAGCAAGTGGGGCAGCAAGGGAGTTAGGCGTTGTAGCGAAAAATCCGAAAGCGCCGATCGGCTATTCGCCACCTTCACCCGGCGGGGCGAAAAGGTCGTTCAGCCCATCGCCGACGGCGTTGCCGACCGCTTCGGTCATCAAGTTGCCGAGACCCGCTTGCTGTAGCGCGAGCGCGAGCTGTGGATGGCTGGCCCAGTCGCCCGGCTTGAAGGTGCGGATGTCGACCCAAGCGTCAGCCAAGTGTGGAGTAACTTTCGCGATCATGTGGTAACCGTCGCTCGCCCGCACGACGTGGTTGTGCATCGCGAGGTGATAGAAACCGGCTCCGATGGCGAGGCCGAGTATGAAGCTGTAGAACTTTCCCATGACAGTTGCAGTCTTTCGGAGACGGACAATGGGGGCTCCGCAATGGGTGCCCGTGCGAGACATCCCTTATTCTGTCGCAAATCGGCCCGATTGTGCAATCGCGGGACTTGTGGTCTGTCAAAGTTGATCATTAGGGTTGTGTGCCACTGGCTATGCCAGTGGACGTTGTTGCTGACGTGACACTTGCGTCACACTGGTAGAGCCAGCGGTACCCAAAGTTTCTCATTCGACAGTCCAATAGCTTTTGTGATGCACGATGGGCCTTGGACGAATCGCAACCCACCGGGTAAAACGGGACGACTCAGTCGCTGATAAAAATTGGTTGTCTTCGTCATTCCCACGCAGGCGGAAAACCAAGCGTAGCGGTTTCACTTTAGATTCGCGCCTCCGCTGGAATGACTTGTGGCTCTCGTTACCTCACCGCCGACCACTGATCTACAACGCCGATGGCATCTGATTCGATCTACGATGATGCCAACGAGTCTGATGAACTTGGCGACGGACCTCAGTCGCAGGACGGGCTGCTCTCGGCCAGCTTTTTGGGGTTGTTGTTCACTCAATTTCTTGGCTGCACTAACGACAACATTGTCCGCTGGCTTGTCATCGGCATCGGCAAGACGATGGTCGAGCCACACCAAGCGAGCCAAATTCTCGTGGCCGGCTCGGTTTGCTTCATTTTGCCCTATTTGATTTTCGCCGCCCCCGCCGGCTACTTGGCCGATCGCTTTAGCAAACGCAACGTGATTGTCTGGTGTAAGGTGGCCGAGATTGGGCTGATGTTGCTGACCGTGCTGGCCGTTTACGTCGGTAGCAAGCTAGGGCTGTTCGCACTTATCTTTCTGATGAACGGACAAAGCGCGCTGTTCGGGCCGGCGAAGTTTGGCAGCGTCCCCGAATTACTACGACAGTCGAAGATTTCGTCGGCCAATGGCTTATTGAATATGGTCACTGTGCTCGCTGCGGTGGTTGGCACCGCGCTCGGCAATTGGCTTTCCGATGCCCACAATGCCGGCTCACTGGGCCGGGTCGATTGGCTCGTTCAACTGGCCGTGTTGGGGGGCATCGCAGTGGTTGGTTTGGTCGCGAGTGTACCGATTCGCACAATTGCTGCCGCGCGACCCGAACTCGAGTTTCCCTACGACTTCCCGGCTCGCATGTGGGGCGACTTGAAGATCGTCGCGAGCGATCGCGGGCTCTTTTTGGTAGCGCTCGGTGCGACTTTTTTCTGGTCGCTGGGAGCAATATTCCAGATCAACATCGATCAATTCGTCAGCGAAGGAGGCGGTAAAGACATCCAAAGTTTGATTACCCCGCTGCTTGGTTCGTTGGTACTCGGTGTTGCTGCCGGCAGCGTTCTAGCCGGGGTTTGGTCGAATCAACACGTCGAGTTAGGGATTTTGCCACTCGCGGCGGCAGGGCTCGTATTGTTCTCGTTCCTGCTGTACACCGTTCCGTCTGAGATCGTCGATGTCAGCACGACCGAGGGCATTCACCTCAAAGCCGGTTATTGGCTCGCCTGTTTTTACTCGGCGATGCTCGGCATCGCATCGGGATTGTTTGTCGTTCCCGTTTCCGCGTACTTGCAACATCGCAGCCCGAAGAAAGTTCGCGGCGCGGTGTTAGCCGCCACCAACACGTTGACCTTTGGCGGGATGCTTATCGTCACGTTTGCTTACATGGCCCTCAGGACCACAGCGTTTTCGACGAACCAAGAACCGTTGTTCTCGGCTCGGTTTGTGTGGCTGTTGTGCAGCCTCGTGACGCTGCCGGTGTTGGCTTACATCGTGTGGTTGATTCCGCAGTCGACGATCAAATTTCTGGCGTTCTTGGCCGCCCACACGAGCTATCGCATCCGCCTCGTCGACCGCGACAACTTGCCCGAGGGGGGAGCACTGCTGGTAGCCAATCATGTGACCTGGATCGATGGACTGCTGCTGTTTGGTTGCTCGAGCCGCCCGATTCGGATGCTTATCAAGGGAAGCCTGCTCGACAGTCCCTGGCGGCGGCGGATGGCAAAGTGGATGAATGCGCTTCCGGTACCTGCGAATCCCAAGGCGGCCCAGCGAGTACTGGCCGAGGCGCGGACCGCGATCGGACGTGGCGAGCTTGTCTGTTTATTTGCCGAGGGCAACATCACCCACAGCGGGCAATTGCAATCATTTTCGCGTGGGACAATGGCCTTGATTAAAGGGACCGGTGCGCCGGTCGTACCGGTCTACCTCGATGAACTTTGGGGGAGTATCTTTAGTTACCGCCCCGCCAATTGGTGGGATCGTTGGTTTGGCCGTGGAACGCGGCCGATTTCCATTTGGTTCGGACGCCCGTTGCACAAGATTCGCGATGCCGCGGATGTCAGGCACGCCGTCGCCAAGCTAGGAGCACGCGCCGCCGTGAGTCGTTACGAAAGCAGCACCAACGTCGCACGCACGATGATTCGTGCTTGCCGAAATTCGATGTTCCGCTGGAAGATCTCCGATTCGAGTGGCGAGAGTCTGCGCGGCAGCGATGTGTTGTTGCGAAGTCTCATTCTCAGGCGGCTGCTGTTACGCGAGGTGTTCGGCAGCGACAAGCAGCACGACGAACAGTACGTCGGTGTGCTGTTGCCGCCGACCAATGGCGGCGTACTCGTCAACGCGGCCATCACGCTCGCGCGACGAGTGGCCGTGAACCTCAACTATTCGGTCACACAGAGCGTCATGGATGCCTGCGTCAAGCGGGCCGGTATCAAGCATGTACTCACCAGTCGTCGGGTGATGGAAAAGTTTTCGTTCACTTTCGGCGATGCCGACGTGGTGTATCTCGAAGACCTCCGCGAGAAGCTCAAGACGATCGATAAAGCGATTGCCGCCTGGCAGACTTATACCGTGCCGGCCCCGCTGCTCGACACGCTGCTCGGACTCCAAAAGATCAAAGCCGACGATCCTCTCACCGTCATTTTCACAAGCGGATCGACCGGCGATCCGAAGGGGGTCGTGCTGACTTACCGTAACATCGCTTCGAACATCGACGCGATCGATCAGGTGATTCATCTGCACCGGGGTGACGTGATGCTCGGCATGTTGCCGTTCTTTCATTCGTTTGGTTACACGGTGACGATGTGGGGACCGCTCGCTCTCGACATTTGCGCCGTTTACCACTTTAACCCGCTCGACGCCAAACAAATTGGCAAGTTGGTTGAGAAGTGGAAAGCGACGATCTTGCTTTCGACACCGACCTTCTTGCGTGGTTTCCTCAAGCGTGTCGACGCCGATCAGTTTGCGACGCTCGACGTCGTGGTGGCGGGTGCTGAGCGATTGCCGCCGTCGATGTGCGACGCATTTGAACAAAAGTTCGGAGTGCGTCCCGTCGAGGGTTACGGTGCGACAGAACTTTCGCCACTCGTTTCGGTCAACGTTCCGAAAAGTCGCTCGCAAACAAAACAAGTCGATTCCAAAGAAGGCTCTGTCGGTCGGCCGGTCCCTGGAGTGGCCGCCAAGATCGTTGATCCTGAAACGGGCGAACGACTCGACACCGACACGCCCGGGATGCTGCTCATCACCGGTCCGAACGTAATGAAGGGCTACCTGGGACAGCCCGACAAAACGGCGGAAGTCATGCGCGACGGTTGGTACGTCACTGGCGATATCGCGAAGCTCGACGGCGATGGGTTCATCACCATCACGGGCCGCGAAAGTCGCTTCTCGAAAATTGGTGGCGAGATGGTGCCGCATCTCAAAGTCGAGGAAGCAATCGAACAATTCCTCGGCATTACCGACCAGGACAACGAAGAAGCGATGGTCGTGGTGACGGCGGTGCCATGCCCGCGAAAGGGGGAGAGGCTGATCGTCGTTCATCGCAAGCTCGATAAAACGCCTGACCAAATTTGTGACGGTCTCAAATCGTTCGGAATGCCAAACTTGTGGCTGCCAGGCGCCGACTGTTTTCTCGAAGTCGCACAGATCCCGGTGCTCGGCTCGGGCAAGCTCGACCTCAAAGGCATCGCGAATCTCGCTCGGGAGAGTTTCGCCGAAAGCGATGCGTTATAGTCGCTGATCGCTCCGCGATGTGACGTGGGATCGCCGAGCGATCAGCGACAATCTGCAGCACGCCACCGCGACGAAATTAACACCACAATTAGCAACACGACACAAGCCATCGCCGGCCAGTCGCCAACGAACAGATACGCACTTGTTCCGCATCCAGGATGAACATCGACCACCAGCGTCTCGGCCGTTTGTTTGCCACTCACAGCGAGCAAACGACCGTGGGCATCGATCGACGCCGAAAGTCCACCATTCGCGGCAACCACCATTGGCGTGCGCATTTCAATCGCCCGCAAACGGTTGCAGGCGAGGTGCATGTCGAGTTCGCACGACTGGCGGAACCACGAGTCGTTGGTGATATTCACGAGCAGTTCGGGGCGTTCGCCACAGTCGGCAAGTTCAGCGATGTGACGACGAATGACGTGAGGCAACACGCTCTCGTAACAAATGCTCGGTGCGATCCGAACACCTTCGATTTCGGGAGCCACCGGGCCAACGCCCGGTGTGAGCCCCAGCCCCATCGGTGTGATGTCGTAAACCCAAGGAAACCAATCGGCAAACGGCAGGTATTCGCCGAACGGCACCAGATGAGTCTTGGCATAAATTGCCAGCAACTCGCCGTCGCGATCGACCATCGCGGCCGAGTTCTGAAACTCGAAGCGCTCGCGAACGGGGAGCGAAGCATCGTCACTCAAGACATGAGTTCGGTCGATGCCGACGATGATGTTGGCACCCGTTTCGCGGGTCATGGCGACGAGCGGTGCGAGCGACTGGGCCGCGTAATCGGCCGGTGTTCCTTGCCCGCCGCCAAGTTCGGTAACTTTGTCGGCATAGGTCCAGAGCACATCGCGAAACATATTTTCGGGCCAGATCACCGCGTCGATGGGCTGGCCGTTCGTGTTCGCTTCGTTCACCGCTTTCAGTGTCAATTCCCGATACTGTTTCACAACGCGACGATCGCGATCGGCATCGGCTTCCCAAACGGCTGGTTCGTTACCCTGCACGAGCGCGACGCGCAGTGGCGGCGGCACCTCGTCGGTCATAGGCTCGGCGAGTTTTGCCGTTCCGTAAAGAATTGCGCCAATGAGCAAACAACTTGCCGTCGTAAGGCCAGCGATACGCGACCAGAGCGGCTCGCTGCGATGCACGCCTGTGACTATTGCAGCGGGAACCAACATCATCAAAAAGGCGAGCGTGTACGGACCGAAGAGATCAACGCATTGTACGATCGGCAGCCAATCGAGTTGCGTGTGCACGGGGGTCGCCATCGCAATGCCAGTGATGACGTGGGCCATCAAGTAGTCGCAGGCCACCCACGCGATTGGCGCGCTGATCCAGATTGGGATCGTCCAACGAAACCTGGCAATCCGAATCGCGCGAACAGTTATTGGGAGGTAGCAGCCAAGATAGCCCGACAGCAACAACCAGTTGATGTACTGCAGCGGATGAGCCATCGGAATCCAGGAGAGTGCCGTCAGCCAATAGGCAAAACCCGCCAACCAAAATTGGGGGTAGGGTCGACGCCCCGGAAGCTTGGGTTGGCTCGCAACCCAAAGCCAAGGGAGCGGCGCAAACCACGCGAGCGGCCACCAAGAAATTGTCGGCTGTGCGAGCCACAACAGCGCCATGCCCAACAATCCGGCGAGCAACGGAAGAAAACTTCGCGAGGGTCTTATCTTGTTTGTTTCGCTAGCCATGCCGACAGATTACGCGGACAACGCTATTAGCGGAACAGCGGATCAGCCGCGATTTCGGTTGACGCGAGCGTTCGCTCAATCGATTGCTGGAAGCGAAACACGGCGTCGCGTGCCTCGGAGATGTCGCTCGCACCGATGATGTCGCCTTGCCAAGCCCGCCAAATCGGCTCGGCCACACCGGCTCGGACTGCCGCTGCCGATGTGGCTCCTGAAATGGGATGGACCATCTCGCGGCGATCCACGTAGACAGCCAGCAAGATATTGGTCTTAAAGGCAATCTCGGCCAGTGCCGCGTGGTCGGGTCCGAGTCGCAGGCCGATCTGCTCGCCGACGGCCCGCCCGATCCCTAAGACATCACCTGCCGACGGAGTCGCCGGAAGTACGGGCAGTTCGATTCGCAAAACCTTGGCCAACTGCTCGGCATCGACCATTGCCTGCGCCGTGGCAGGCGACTCGTCCCCCGCCAACAATGCGAAACTTAGCTTGCTCGACAACAGCCACACCACATGGCGAGTGTTGCGGGCTTCGACAACAACAGAGGTTTCGCGGGTTGGCAGCACGTCGATAGTTGGATTCGCCGTGGCGACGCGAACGGGCTCGACGACTAGGGTGACTTGGCCCGCCAAGGGAGGCTCGGCCACAACCGGTCTTTTTGTTTTGTTATCATCGATCAACATATCGGATTTGATGACGCGACTTTCGTCCACTTTTGCAATTACCGGCGACGGTATGCTTTTCGTCTCGGCGAATGATGTAGGCGGTGGTCCCAGGAACGCGGGCCAGTCGTCTGTTCCCTTGGCGAATTCGCCATCCGGCTCTTCGGCGACATCGCCAAAGTTCGGATTCGGCAATGCGGATGAAGGTCGCGATGTAGCGACTACAGTCTCTTCAGGTCGCGTTTGCTCGTCGACGGAATCGACGATCGGGTTCGACGATTCGGGTTGGACGGGCGAAGTGGTTTGACCGATCGGCTCGCCGCCGTCGAGTGGATCGGCGAGCAGTTCTCCGGCTTCGGTTGTCGTCGCCGTCGAGTCATTGGGCGAGAGCGTTGGCAACGGAGGGAGTTCGGCGTGGGTCGCTTCGACCGGCAAAACAGCATTGACCGCTTCGACAGACGGTGCCGCGACGCTTTCCCGATCGGGTGTCGGTTCGGTGTCGGTGACCGCGATGTCGCGCGGGGTAGCCTCGAACGACGGATCGTCTTCGTCGAAAGCGATTTCGGTATAGCAGCCTAAGATCGACAGCAGGCAAATGGCAACGAATAACGCCGCGAAAGCGGCAAGGTGAGACGGCTTACAGTACTTGGCTTCAACTTGATGCATGATAGTGTGATAATACTGTTGAGCCGCCGGGGTTGCCACCTTGCCGCGCGGCGAACAAGCTCCCTCGATGCCCTCCTTCGGCGAACTATGCCGTTTACACCGATTAAACTAAGTGGGTCGCTCGACCCCGCCAACTTGCTAGCAATTTTGCCATGAATCTTTCCAGGAGACAGTTTCTTAACAACGCAATGCTCACCACCGTCGGTGGCGTGGCGGGCGCTGGTTATTACGCATGGCAAGTCGCGCCCCATTGGATCGAAACGACACAGATCGCGATGCCATTGGTCGGACTTCCACCTTACTGGCAGGGGAAGCGACTGGTGCAAATTAGCGACCTGCACGTTGGTCCGGTTGTCGACTATCGCTACTTGCAGTGGGCGCTAGAATTGGCGGTGGCACAGCGGCCCGATCTGATGGTCATAACGGGCGACGTCATGACTTGCCAATTCGACGAACAAATCGATGCGGCCGTGAAACTCATCGCGAGAGTCAAACCAGAAGATCAACTGACCATCGTGATTCCCGGCAATCACGATTATGGACGGTTCTACCGGGGCAACGTGGCCACAAAACTACTCGATCGCCTGCAACGCATTGGTTGTTTGCCGCTGCGTAATAGCTCGACGGTGATCGAGGGACTCACCATTGCGGGCACCGACGACCTGTGGTCGCGGCGATTGCGATTTGACCAAACGCTTGAGAATGTCGACCGCGCGCGCGATGCACTCTTGCTCACTCACAACCCCGACTCGGTCGACTACTTTGGCAACGAACAATTTCGCGGCTGGATTCTGTCGGGACACACCCACGGCGGGCAGTGCCGCTTCCCCGGCGTTGGCACGCCAATCGTTCCGATCGAAAACCGTCGCTACACTCGCGGTCTGGTTGAGCTGGGAAGTGGGCGAACGCTCTATGTCAATCGCGGGCTTGGCTACAAAGAGCAGGTCCGCTTTGGCTGCGCGCCCGAAATTACTGTCTTCGAGTTGGCTGCCGTGTAAATAATCGAATCACAGACTCGATTGCGAGCTCGGGCGACTGGACTCGCCTCATGTGACCGTGCCGACTACGCTAGTAGCTTGACTCAACCACTCATCAGACCTCCTCAACAGAATTGTCACTGTTACTCGCGAACATTGGGCCATCGGCGACTGGCGACGCACCGCTCACCGGTGGCGGCGTGATTTCGCTGGTCGTCGTTGGTAGCGTCTTTGCCGCACTGTTGGCCCGCCGAAGAGTGCCGCTGGAAGTGTTGTTCCTCGGTGGTTTGGTGGTCGTCACACTCACCGGTGTGCTGACTCCGCAAGAGGCGGTGGCCGGGTTCGCGAGCCGTGCCGTGCTGCTCATCGCGACGCTGTTCGCCGCCGTGTCCGGTTTGCGTATCACCGGAGCGCTCGACTGGGTAGGAGGCAAACTGCTGGGATCAGTGCGTACCGAACGGGCGGCGCTCTGGCGACTTGCGCTAGTGGTCCCTGTGTCGAGCGTTGTGCTCAATACACCGCTCGTCGCGATGCTCGCGCCGGTTGTCGTTGACTGGTGCCGAAGCCATAAAGTGTCTCCCTCGCGGCTCATGATTCCGCTGAGTTATCTCGTTATCCTCGGAGGCGTCGTAACTCTGATTGGCACCAGCACAACGCTGGTAGTGAATGCTATTTTGGCTGACCTGCACACCAAAGGAGGCTACGCTGCGGCGGTCGCCCAACGTGTTACCGAGCTCGGGTTCTTCGAGATCACTTGGGTCGGCCTGCCGGTTGCCATCGTCGGCGCGGTCTATGTGTTGTTGGTCGGTCCGCGATTGCTGCCGAATCGAACCGACATGATCGAGCAACTCGGTGCCCGCCGTCGTGAGTATCTCCTCGAAATGCTGGTGCAACCGAATTGTCCGATGGTCGGAAAAACGGTAGAGCAAGCGGGACTGCGTCACTTGCCCGGGTTATTCCTCATCGAAATCGATCGCGACGAACAAATCATCACGCCTGTTGCACCGAGCGACTCGATTCGCGCGGGCGATCGCATGGTCTTCACCGGGGTCGTACAGACGATCGCCGATCTGGAGCGCATACCTGGTTTCGTACCGGCGATTGATATGACTTATGAATTCGACCCCAAACTGCGTCGCCAGCGAAGGCTCACCGAAGTGGTTCTTTCGCGAACGTCGCCGCTGATCAGCCGCACGGTAAAGGAGGGAAACTTCCGCCGTCGCTACAACGCCGCCGTCGTGGCCGTACATCGCAACGGCGAACGCTTACCGACGAAGGTCGGTGACATTCGCCTCGAACCGGGTGATACGCTGTTGCTACAAACGAGCACGGAGTTTGTCGAATCGCATCGCAATAGCCGCGACTTCTTTCTGGTGAGTGCGGTTGGCGAAAGCTCGGCCCGTCGCCACGACCGCGCACTCGTCGCGGCTGCTTTGTTCTCGCTGCTGATCGCTTGGCTCTGTGTGTGTGGCATTTCCGGAGACTCGATTGGCGGACCTTTGAGTGTGTTGTTCGCGAACAAGCCCGAAGCCATCGCAGCGATCGCGATTGTGCTGGCGATGATCGCCACACGGTGCATGACCGCCAGCGAAGCTCGCAACGCCATCGACTTGCAAGTCGTACTCACCATCGCTGCCGCGATTGGGGTGGGCAGGTCGCTCGAGTCGAGCGGTGCCGCGAGATTCTTGGCGCAGAGTTTGGTCGCCGGTGTCGAGTCGCTGGGCTTAGAAAACAGCGTGCGGAGCTATGTGTTGCTCGCGGTCATTTATTTGCTTTCGTCGCTGCTCACCGAACTCATCACCAACGTGGCGGTGGCGACGATGATGATACCGATCGCGATTAGCGTAGCCGTCGCCGGTGGCAACGACCCGCGAACGTTCATCGTCGCGGTGGCATTAGCAGCCAGCCTCAGCTTCGCAACGCCGGTCGGCTATCAAACGAACCTAATGGTGATGGGCCCAGGTGGCTATCAGCCGCGCGACTATTTGCGAATTGGGCTGCCGCTGACGTTCCTCACGGCAGCGACGGCGATTTTGTTGCTGCCGATGGTTTGGCCGTTCGACGTCCGCTAACCGTAGTGGAGGTTGTTAAACCTCTTCTCGAGTCTCGGCACACCAACAACCTGTGTCGCGGCAAAGTGAACGCAACCGTGTCGGGGGATTTTTAACAAAATCCACTACCCCTCACCGCCGAAACGCCAACCGAGAGAGCATACTAAGTTTACCACCGAGTTCCTTCAAGCTGATTTTTGATTGCCCCCTTTGACGTTCGCGGAACGTGATAGGCACCTCGCCGAATTTCGCCCCGTGGCGGTCGAGTAGCCAGACGATTTCTTCGAGGTAGGCGTAGCCTTGGCTGCTGATCGCCTCGATGTCGATCTCGCGGAGTTTCGCAACGCGATAGGCACGGAACGCGCCGCTGGTGTCGCTCGCCGGAAGCCTGAGCACCCAGCGACTGGCCGTGTTCATCACGCGGCTAGCGATTCGCCGTCGCAACGGCCAGCCTTCAATCATGCTGCCTTTGATGTACCGCGAGCCAATCGCGACGTCAGCAGAATTGAGACACTCGACCAGCTCGGGCAATTTTGCCGGGTCGTGGCTGAAGTCGGCATCGAGAGTGCAGGCGATTTCATAGTCCTCGGCGATGGCGTGGCGGAAGCCGACCACGGTTGCCGAGCCCAAGCCGAGTTTGCCCTCGCGGTGGGCGCAGCTTAGCTGCGGGTCATCCGTCGCCGCTTCGTCGCACCAGCGACCTGTGCCATCGGGCGAGTTGTCGTCAACGACCAGAATGTCGGCCGTCGGCATTGCCGCGTGGATGGCCGTGACGAGTGGAGGCAGGTTTTCGATCTCGTTGTAAGTGGCGACTACCACCAGAGTACGCGGCAAAGAATTCATCGCCCCATTGTAGCTACAGGCTGCGGTAATAATCGATCGACTGCCGCAAACCTTCGTCGAAACTGACCGTCGGTTCGTAGCCCAATAGCTCGCGAGCGATCGAGATGTCGGCCAGGCTCTCGCGAACGTCCCCCACGCGGGCATCGGCGAACGACGGCTCGATGTTGGTTCCCAAGACTCGGTTAATCGCCGCCACCAAATCGAGCAGCGTGAGTTGCTGGCCACAGGCGACGTTTATCACCCGGCCAGCTATGTTTGGGGCATCGGCCGCGAGCAGATTGCCAGCGACGATGTTGCTCACAAAAGTGAAATCCCTCGATTGCAATCCATCGCCAAATATTGTGGGTCGCTCGCCTCGCAGCATTTTGGTGACGAAGATCGGCAGCACCGCCGAGTATTCGCTATGCGGATCTTGCCTCGGTCCGAAGACGTTGAAGTAGCGAAGCGTGACCGTTGCGAGTCCGTAGGTGTGCGCGAAGACTTGGCAATAGTATTCGGCTGACAGTTTAGCCGCCGCATAAGGCGAGAGTGGGGCCGGCAAGTCGGTTTCGCGCTTACCGCTGAACGGGGCATCGCCATAGGCGCTGCTCGATCCGGCATAGACGACGCGCCGGACACCTGCGTGACGCGCGGCATCGAGCACTGTGACGGTGCCGGTCACACAGGCCGAGTTCGTCGCTAGTGGCTCAGCAACACTGCGCGGCACCGATGCGAGGGCCGCTTGGTGGAACACTACGTCGATGCCTTGCATCGCGTCAGCAACCAGTGCCGCGTCGGCAATATCGCCAATCACAATTTCGAGATTGCCCGAAACGTGAGCAAGGTTCGCTCGGCTGCCGGTCGACAAATTGTCGAGCACTCGCACGGTATCACCGCGCTCGACAAGCGCGGTAACGATGTGAGAACCGATGAAACCGGCACCGCCGGTCACTAAATAACTGCGTTTTGCCACGGCCTGTCCCAGCGTGATCGATCGAGAGTTCGGCGAATGCCTAAGTGTAGCTCACACTCTCGCTCGCCACCGCTCGCGCGCCTCATTTCTAATGACGTTGGAGCGACGAGAACAATTGGCGGTAATCGCGTTTTTCGACGTTCGCGACGCCCAGCGGGATGTCGTCATTGTCGATGACCAACAGGTCGAGACCGTCGTCTGCCGCAACCCCCTCGCGATGTTCCCGATCGATTTGCCGCGAAATTAGTAGTTTCTCCTCATCGTCCCAATTGTCAACTTGGCACGGATGCACGCAGTTCTTCTCTTTCTTGCATTTGTGCCCGCTCGGCTTCTCTTGGCCCAGTGCGTCGTCGAACTTGGTGATCCCGGTGGCGTGTGTCTGAACCGCGCCGAGCTCTCCGTCGATTGGCTGTTCGGTGCTTGCGCTATCGTCGTCTGTCGAAGCTTCAGCCGAGTCGAGCAACTGCAAGTCGGCAAGCAACTGGCTCGTCACTCCGCCATCGCTCTGATTGGAAACACGGGGGGCCGTTGTCGGCACGATGGCCTCTAGGGTCGCGAAACTTTCGATCACCAATTCTTCTTCTTCAAAGCTGTCGCCGAATGGGTCGGCAACCGCCGCGCGGCGAACCACAGGCTTGCGCGGAATGCTTGGTGTGACTTCTTGCTTGGCGATGACCTGCGTGGCTAACTTCACTACGCCAACTGGTAGCTTGGTGAAGGTAGGTGTCTCATCGATCGGCAACAGTTCTAAATCGTCGTTACCAATCATCGATTCATCATGCAAAACGACATCGTTTCGCTCGTCGTCGAGAACGTTTGTGCTGGCGACGCAAAATGCCGGCGACGGAGTAGCGTCTTCGCTAAGCGGGCCGAACTCGACGATGTTCGATGAATCATCGTCATCGCAACTTCCAAGATCGGGGTGTTGTGGCGGCAGATTCCAAGGGGTCGGCAATTGCTGAAGGTCGGCCCAAGCCGTCTCAATTGCTGCGCGTTCGAGTGTTCTGTAGCCAGCATCGGCCGCCAGCACGAGTGCACGGTCGCAGACCTGATTGACGAGCCGCGCGATGCCATCGGTCGCGTGATAGACGGCATCGAGCGCATCGCCAGCGATCAGCTTCTCAGCATCGCCGCCTGCGGCCGCGATGTGGGCGCGAACGTATTGCACTGTGTCTGTGTGCGACATGGGTGACAAGTAGCACCGCGTGCTCACCCGTTGGTTGAACGCTTCATTTTCGGGTGTGGCAAACACTTCTTCAAGACTTGGTCCACCAGCCAGCAGCAACCTGACGCTGGCTTCGCCTTCCGGAGCCAAGTTACCGAGCATACGCAATTCTTCGAGCAATCGCTGCGGCAGAGCCTGCGCTTCGTCGACTAGCAGCACCGTACCATTCTTCGATTCGGGGTCGCGCGTCAGGTAGTCGACTAAGGCAATCCGCAGATCTCCTTCGTCGCGATGACGGTATGGCTGGCCGAGGCTGAAGAGTATCGATTGCAGAAGCGCCCGACGGGTGCAGAGCTGAGCGCTCGTCAGGCTGGCGACGTGAAACCGCTCGTTGAGTTGCTCGCGCAAGACCGCCAGCAAGCTCGTTTTGCCGACGCCGGGCGTACCGATGAGCAGCGCCGGACCCTCGCCCCGTTCCAGACACCGTACCAGCCGCACGCGAGCCTCTTCGGAACCATTCGACGGATAATAGCCCTCGGCACGGGGATGCGAGGGAAATACACGAGGTCTTCCAGTGGCGAGACGAGCGAGCGGCAACATATTGGCATCCTGCGTCGTTGACGGGCGACAGATCGGTCCATGACAATGCGCGCAGCGGCACTGCTGCACGTCGAATCAAATCGGCAGCTTGCCCCCATACGCTATAACGAGAAAATGAGACTGAAGCTCGCTAGCTTTCAGCGTTCAGCCATCAGCGGTCAGTCAAGAGTCGCTTTGCGACAGTTTTTCAGGTCAATATGTCCCTTCAGTTTGCGATCAAGATCTGTGGAATCACCTGCGTCGACGACGCCCTCATGGTCGTCGCGGCGGGGGCCGATGCGATCGGGCTCAATTTTTATAGCAAGAGCTCGAGGGCCATCGGTCTTGATGCGGCTCAAGCCGTCGCTGAAGCAGTCGGAGACCGGGCTTGCCGGGTGGGGGTGTTCGTCGACGCATCTCCTGAAACGATTCAGGACTACAGCAAGAGAGTGCCGCTCGACGCGATTCAACTTCACGGCGACGAACCGGCTGGTTTTCGCGACAAGTGCCCGGTTCATTTACCAGTGATTCGCGCGTTGCGGATTGGTTCGGAAGGATTCGCTCCGTTTTCCCGGCACATTCATCCGTGGAAGACTCTCACTGGAGTCCTTTCGCCCACCGCGGTGCTCGTAGACGCCCGCACTGAGAGTGCTTACGGTGGAACAGGCGTTGTTGCAGACTGGCAGTTGCTGGTGGACTACGCCACCCATTTGGAGGGTATACCGTTGATTCTTGCCGGCGGACTCACACCTGAGAACGTCGCCGAGGCAATCGCGAAAGTTCGGCCAACCGCAGTCGACACAGCGAGCGGTGTCGAGAGCGCGCCGGGGAAAAAAGACCCTCAGCAGGTCGTGAGATTTGTCGCTGCGGCGCAACGAGCTTTTGCAACCGCCGGTTGAACTGTCGACTCGCTTGCGGTTCTAGTAGCGGCCGGTTGCCTAGTTGTGCTTCAACTAATTACAATCACGCGACCTACATGACCATGTGCCTGCGTTACATGCATCGCAATATTTTTATCGGAGATTTTTAAAGTGCCAGACGTTGCAGACAAACTGTCGTATAAGGTCCTCGAATGCACCCCAGCCGAGTTCGAGCGACTTGCCTCGTGGGGCCGCAAAGAAATTTCCCTGGCCGAAAACGAGATGCCGGGCTTGATGGCGCTTCGCGAAAAGTATGGCAAGGACAAACCTCTCAAGGGTGCACGCATCGCGGGTTGTTTGCACACGACCATCCAAACGGCGGTGCTAATCGAGACCCTCAAGGAGCTCGGCGCCGACGTCACCTGGAGCAGTTGCAACATTTTCAGCACCCAAGATCACGCCGCGTGCGCAATCGCCAAGTCGGGCGTTCCCGTCTTCGCCTGGAAGGGGATGAACGAACAAGAGTTCGACTGGTGTATCGAACAAACGCTGTTTGCGTTTGAATCGGGCGAGCCGCTCAATATGATTCTCGACGACGGCGGCGACCTAACTGCGATGGTCCACGACAAGTTCCCCGAGCTGCTCGGCAACATCCGCGGCATCAGCGAAGAGACGACCGCCGGCATCCACCGGCTCGAAGTTCTCAACCGCAGCGGCCGCCTGCAAGCACCGGCGATTAACGTCAACGACAGCGCCACCAAGAGCAAGTTCGACAACCTTTATGGTTGCCGTGAGTCGCTCGCCGACGGCGTGAAACGGGCCACCGACATCATGCTCGCTGGTAAAGTTGCCGTCGTGTGCGGTTATGGTGACGTCGGCAAGGGATGTGCCCACAGCCTCCAGCGTTATGGTTGCCGCGTGATCGTTACCGAAATCGACCCCATCAACGCGCTTCAAGCGGCGATGGAAGGTTTCGAAGTCACGACGATGGAAGAGGCCTGCAAAGAAGGCCGGCTATTCGTGACGACCACGGGCAACAAAGACATTATCCTCGGCAAGCACATGGAGCAAATGGCCGACGACGCTATCCTTTGCAACATTGGCCATTTCGACACCGAGATCGACGTCGCCTGGCTCGAAGCCGAGGTGAAAGCGGGCCGCGCCACCAAAGACGAAATCAAGCCGTCGAATGTTGGGGCCGTCGATCGCTACACGTTTAAAAAGAGCGGCAACTCGGTCATCAGGGTGGCCAAAGGTCGCTGGGTGAATCTCGGCTGCGCGACCGGTCACCCCAGCTTTGTCATGAGCACTTCGTTCACGAACCAAGTGCTCGCCCAAATGGAGTTGTGGAACAACGACGACACTTACCAGACCAAGGTCTACATGCTGCCTAAGCGACTCGACGAAGAAGTCGCCCGCCTGCACTTGGACAAACTCGGCGTGAAGCTCACGACGCTCACCGATGAGCAAGCTGAGTATCTCGGCGTGCCGGTCGAAGGGCCTTATAAGCCTGAGCACTATCGTTATTAGTTGATAGCGATGTTCGCATTCAGAAAGGCGTCAGCGATCGTGAAGATGGCTGACGCTTTTCTCGTTCTTGTGTGGTTGTTCAACTAGCCGACGGGCTACGCCTCGTCGCAGTACAACGCATTATGAATCGACTCGTCGGGATCAATTGAGCGCGTTGGCTTTTGCGCTACTTCACGTCCGCCCACCTCTGCTTGTTTCCGCGCTCCGCCTCTAACCGGGCTGCTGCGATTCGCTGAACGAAACGCGCATCGTTCTCCAGAGCGTGATCAAAATGGTCGTCCTCGTCGCGTAGGGCAAGCAGCACGCCAACCGGTTGTCCGTCGCGCGTCAAGACAATGTCGTCCTCGATCGCCAAATTGAGCAGCTTGGTGAGTTGCGTGTCAGTCGGTTGTACGGGGATCGTTGTCATCGGACGGTTGCTCCATTTCGGCGTGGGCCGACAGCCAGGCTGTTGCGTTTGATTTGCCTACGATTGTCAAAATCAGCACCGTTTGATCGGACTGATTGACATCGTAAAAGACTCGGAATTCACCAACTCGCAGGCGGTATTGTGGGTGCTTCGTTTCGCGAAGCCGCTTGATGCGGCTCTTACTGACTTTCGTCGGCTCATGCGTTAAGTGAAGGTCGATTGCGTCGGACACCTCAGCCCTCGACTTTGCATCCAGCGTGTTGAAGTCCCGAACGGCAGAATCGACGATCTCAACCAGATAAGCCATTCCTGCGATTATACGTGGGGAAGCAGAGGTGGTCAAAGTTCTGCGACTCGCACCCATCATTGGCTATCGACAAAAAAAGTCAGGCAACGCCACCCTTCGCGACTCCCGCCCCCTCCCCTAAAATTCGCAGGAGTCGCCACCAGCCCCCAAATCCCACCCCTCCTGCCATGCCCACCATCAGCGCTTTGCCCGGTATTCGCTACGACCTTGGCCATGTCGGTTCACTGTCGAACGTCATTGCTCCCCCCTACGACGTGATTGATCCCGAGCTACAGCAACAGCTTTACGACCAGCACCCCAACAACGTCACGCGGCTGATTCTAGGCCAAGACGAGCCGGGTGACGACGACTCGAACAACCGCTACACGCGGGCCGCGCGGTACATGAAACAATGGCTCCGCGATGGCATCCTGTTCAGCGAAGCCCAGCCGGCCGTTTATCTCTATCACCAGAAGTTCACGACCGACGATGGCGCCGAGCATACCCGGCGGGGGTTCATGTGCCGCGTTCGGCTCGAGCCATTCGGCACCGGCAACATTCACCCACACGAAGAGACACACGGCGGAGCCAAGGCCGATCGTCTGAAATTGTGGACCCATTGCCGAGCGAATCTCAGTCAGATCTTCGGTCTATTTCCCGACGACGACAATGTGGCTCAGCAGTTGCTCGAAACGGCCAGCATGGGTGTTACCCCGCTCACGGCCACTGACCACGCCGGCGTCGAAAGCACACTTTGGCCGGTGAGCGACTCGGCCACCTTGACTCAGCTTCAAGCCGCGCTGGGGGACAAGCCGGTTTACATCGCCGACGGCCACCATCGCTACGAGACGGCCTGTGCTTACCGCGACCAAGTTGCTGCCGAAAACGGTGGCAACTTACCGGCCGACCACCCGGCCAACTATGTGCTGATGATGCTCGTGTCGATGAGTGACCCTGGCATGCTCGTGCTGCCGACACATCGCCTGTTCCGAGGTGTGCCCGCCATAACGTCGAGCGAATTGACCGCCAAGTTGGGCGATTGCTTCGATTGCGAACCGGCCGGCAATGGACCTGACCGGGCGCTAGAGTTGTGGCCCGAAATCGAAGTCGAAGGCGAGCAGGGCACACTCGGTTTCTACACCGCCGTTGACGACGCTTGGACACTGGCCCGCATCACCGATGCCGGACGCGAGATGATGGCTAAGGTGTGCGACAAGTCAACCGATTGGCAATCGCTCGGCGTTGGCATCTTGCACCGACTGGTGATTGACACGCTGCTCGCCATGCCCAACCTCCCCGCGCCGAAATACGCCCGCAAGCTTGATGAGCTTCCCACCGACCTCCGCACGGGCGACTCCGCCGGCCGCGACCTGACGGGCCAAGAAGGCTCCGGCGGCCGGTTCGAACTGGCGGCCCTCGTGATGCCCGCCACGCTCGACCACATCCGCGCCATCAGCCACCACGGCGAACGGATGCCAGCCAAGAGCACGTTCTTCTACCCGAAGCTGCTGAGTGGGTTGGTGATTAACCCGCTGGAGTAGTTCAAGGTCGGTCGAAGTCTTGCTTTTCGAACTCGATCGAAGGGTGAAGGACGCGGACGATCCAAATCAATTTGCTGGCTGCGTCGATTCGGTAATAGATGCCGTAGCCGCGGTGAAGGCATCGGCGAATATCAGGAGCGGCTTGCTCGCATCGCTCGCCTGACTCTGGGTTAAGCTTCAAGTCGCGACAACTCAATCGGATCCCACGTACCATCTTGAGCGCAGCAGAACGATTGTCTTTAGAGATGTACGCTAAGATGCCTTTCAGGTCGGACAGCGCAACTGCCGCGTAGCGAATTCACATGGTCAGTCTGCTTCTTCAAGGTCTTTGAGGAAAGCATCGATGATCAGATCGGCTTCGTCTTCATCGTAGTGAGGCCCCTCAAGCCCTTCCTGAATGAGCTCGCGTAGCCGCTCGACTGAACGACCGACTGGTGCTCCTCGCACATAGTCTGTTTGATGTACCGAGGATTGTTCAACCAACAGATAGATCTTGCCGCTTGCTTCGTCGCGCATTCGAATCGTCTCGCCGGGATGGGCGGCAATTTGTTCGCGGAGTTCGGGCGAGATTGGCAGGCTAGTCATGCGATGGTTTCCGGTGTTCTGATCGCTTACAGTGGACTCTTGTACGAGTATACTGCGCGGTACGATCTGTTTCACGTGAAACGTTCAGGCAAACTGCACCGCAAAGGCGTTTCACGTGAAACGCGTGGGCATGGCCGATTGGGCAAGCTGTTTCACGTGAAACTAGAGCGGATGTGAACCGCGA
The DNA here is from genome assembly GCA_041737535.1 of Pirellulales bacterium. Classification (GTDB taxonomy): domain Bacteria; phylum Planctomycetota; class Planctomycetia; order Pirellulales; family Lacipirellulaceae; genus JBGSWC01. Next base: position 20,740 of record JBGSRO010000215.1, read on the forward strand.
ATTAAGCCCGCGAATTTTCGCAACGTCGCACCCGCCACCGCGTGTAAGGGGGCCAAACGAAGTAGCCCACAACCATCACGACCGTTTGGATGGCGAGCCAGATGCCGAGGGCCGTTGCGAATTGGGGCGTCAACAAACCCGAGACTTTGGCGACCGCCATCAGCCCGCAAAGCCAAGTCGAGGCGATCAGCATGTGGCGGATGCCGAAGCGAATCGTCGGCGGCTGTTGCCTCACCGTCAGCATAGCTGGAACCATGTACCGACCTCGCCACTGGTACTCCTTGTTCCACATCGAACGCCAGCCGCCGATCGCTCCGCCGTAGCTTCCCATTGATGTCGCCAGCGCGACGAGCCAGAACCACGCGATCGGTTGTTCGGCAAAGAGTACGGCCATCGCGCCGCCACCGATGAATCCGCCCGCCAGGGCACCGACGATTGTGGGCGAGATGCTGATTTGGAGCGTTGCAAGGATGATGCCTGCCAACGAAAGCACAACCATTGTGGCAATCGTCGCGACACATCCGGCGACGATCACTGCGAAAAATAGGAATTTCACGGCCATTCCGCCGGCACTTGCCGCCGCTAATAAATCTCCATCGTAAACTGCCGAACCAACGGAACCGACGAGCATGAACAAAGCCACAGCAATCGGCCAGAGCAGGGCCGCGAAGACGATGTGCTTCCCAATATTGAACAACGTCTCCGGCTCGATCAGCGCGGGCCGCGCCGTATTTCCAGCAACGCGACGCGACGGTAATTCGATGTCGGTCGGTTCAGCAGACTCAGAATCGACGAGCCTGGGTGTCACGTTGCGAGGGACAGGTTTCATCGAGCGACCCAAAGCATGGTCCAACAAAAGCCGACGAGCTACGCCTCGTCGCTGTCAATTCAAGTGTTTCGCATCAAGTTCAACGACGAGGCGTAGCTCGTCGGCTAGTGGAATGTCACATGAGAAACTTCGGGTGCCACTGGCTCCGTCAGTGTGACGCAAGTGTCGCGTCAGCAATAACTTCCACTGGCATAGCCAGTGGCACACAACCCTAATTGCCGGCTTTGACAGACCACTAGTTAGTTTAGCAACTCGCTAATTGGAAAACTCCGATAGCAGCCCCCGAAATGACATTCCAGCAACTCTCGCCCCACGCTATCGTCCGAAGCAGAACATCACGCGACCCGGAGCCTGACGGCCACGGCTCTGTTCAAAAACGCAAAATCAAATATCCCCAGTCCCCAGCCCCAAAAGCCCAGACCCTATTTATGGGCCGCGTCATTTGCATAGCGAACCAGAAAGGTGGCGTCGGCAAGACGACCACCGCTGTCAGCCTTGCCGCCGGGCTGGCGACAGGGGGCATGACGACGCTACTCGTTGACCTCGACCCCCAGTGCAACGCGACGAGCGCCGTGGGGCAAGAGCCGGCCGCTCGGCATCCCCTGGTCGAAGATCGCGCGATTAGCGAAGCGGTCCGCCCGACTACGATCGATAACCTCAAAGTGCTGCCTGGCAGCCGCAGCTTTCACGATGTCGATGCACTCGCCAATGCGGGCGATAGCGACAGTCGCCGCGTCGCGGCACACCTCGGCGCGAGCCTGTCGGTCTACGACACGGTGCTCGTCGATTGCCCGCCCTCGCTGGGGGCACTCACGCGCACGGCGCTGGCGACCAGCGACGAGGTGCTGATACCAATTCAATGTGAGTACTTCGCGATGGAAGGCCTCGCCCAGATGATCGAAGTCATTCGCCAGGTGATGGGGGGCGAAAACTCACGACTCGAGTTTGGTGGCATCCTGCTTACCATGTATCAACCGTCGCTCGACCTCACGGCAGAGATCGAACGCGAGGTCCGCGATTTTTTTGGCGATGTCGTTTTTCGCACCGTTGTCCCCAGGGACGTTGCCTTAGCCGAAGCGCCGAGCCACGGCGTGCCGATACTCAACTATGCACCACGTTCGCAGGGATCGCGAGCGTACGTCGAACTTTGTCAGGAGGTACTTGGTCGTGTCTAATTCACGTCGGCTTGGTCGCGGTTTAGAGGCTCTTTTGGGCCGCTCGCTCGATGCACCCACTACCACGCAAACAGACGCCGCGCCGTTTGTTGATGCGAGCGTCGAGACCAATGCAGCGGAGCTCGCGCTTCCCCCCTGCATGGGCCGCGACGAAGCGGGGCAGCTTTGGCTCGACCTTGTTGCCATCGATACCAATCCTCATCAGCCGCGGAAGACTTTCGACGAAGTCGAAATCGCCGACCTGGCCGATAGCATTCGCGAACATGGCGTGTTGCAACCATTATTGGTGCGCACAACTGGCGACCGGTTCGAGTTGATCGCCGGCGAGCGTCGCTTGCGTGCCGCCAAGCTGGCCGGTTGGGAACGGGTGCCGGTGCAGCTCCGCGAGATGACCGACCGACAAATGGCCGAGGTCGCCATTGTCGAGAATGTGCAGCGCAAAGACCTCTCGCCACTCGAAAAAGCCGAGTCGTTCCAGCGCTACTTGCAAGAGTATGGCGGCACCCAAGATGAGCTGGCGAAGCGAGTGCAGATCGACCGCTCGACGGTCGCCAACCTGATTCGCCTGTTGGAACTCCCCGAGCAAGTGAAGACTCTGCTCAACGAAGGCAAGCTGACCCAAGGCCACGCCCGCGCACTGTTGCCACTGGGTGATGAAGTCCAGCAGGTGAAAGTCGCCAATCAAATTGTCGACGAAGGACTCTCGGTCCGCCGCGCCGAACAAATGGTGCAAGAGACCATCGCCGAACTCGATGGCGGCGGATCGCTGTCGCTCTTTACCGGCGAAGACTCAACCGACAAGGCAACAAAGTCCAAGCCACCCATCAGCGAACAAATCGTCGCGCTCGAAACCGAGCTGAAATCCCTGCTCGGCACCAAAGTGGCTATCACCCGCAACGCCAAAGGCAAGGGCAAGATCACACTGCACTTCGCCGATGGGGATGAATTCGAGCGTTTGCACGCGCTGCTCAAGGGTGGCTCACTCGCTGCGGAAGCTGCCTAAATCAGCGAGCGAATCAGCGAATAGCCGACGAGCTACGCCTCGTCGCTGCAATCATGTTTCCAATTGCAAAGCCTTGACGTACACTACAGAGATGTCCGCCAAACACACCCGGACTTTGATCGATGTATTCGACGATCCGGTTCGTGCGAACATACTGTGGCGCGATATCGAGAAGATGTTACTTCATAATGGTGCTGAGATCACTGAGGGACGCGGTTCGCGAGTGCGGATAGTTCTCAATGGAGTTCGCGCCGTTTTCCACCGACCTCACCCCAAGAAAGAAACCGACCGAGGTGCTGTCGTTTTAATGCGTCTTAATGCGTCGATTTCTCATTGAAGCTGGATTGATACCATGATGAAATACAAAGGCTACGAAGCAAGAGTTCAATTCGATGACGAAGCCGGATTGTTTCACGGTGAGGTTGTCAACCTGCGCGACGTGATTACGTTTCAAGGTACATCTGTGGCAGAGCTGCGCGCCGCGTTTCGAGACTCGGTTGACGACTATCTTGAGTTTTGTGCGTCGCGAGGTGAACAGCCAGCGAAACCTAACATTCACGTCTCGCTTCCGTCGATCGACTAATTGCCCGAACCTTCAAATCAAATCGCCCGCGTGGTAACTTTACCCGTACCCCTGGCCCCCGATCCCTGGCCCCTGCCCCCCACGCCCGCGTGCCTGTCGTTCTCTCGCTCCAAGATGCCCACAAACGCTACGGCGAGCAGTCGTTGCTCGATGGGGCAAATTGCGCTCTGACCGACGATCAGAAGGTCGGGCTCATCGGCCGAAATGGGGCGGGCAAGAGTACGCTCTGCCGGGTGCTGCTTGGCGAAGAAGAACTCGATGCGGGCGAGGTCGTGCAGAGCAAGAAACTGCGACTTGGCTATCTGCGGCAGCACGATCCGTTTATCGATGGCGAGACGGTCGTCGACTTCCTGATGCGCGACAGCCATCAGCCCGACTGGAAGTGTGGCCAAGTTGCCTGGCAATTCGCGCTGGGTGACGAAATGCTTCGCGCGCCGGTGAAGTCGCTTTCTGGTGGGTGGCAGACCCGGGTGAAGCTGGCCGCGCTATTGCTGCACGATCCGAACCTCTTGATCCTCGACGAGCCGACGAACTTTCTCGATCTGCGGACCCAGATGCTCCTCGAGCATTTTTTGCGGCAGTTCAAAGGGGGCATTTTGGTTGTTTCGCACGACCGGGCGTTTCTTGAAGCGACCTGCACCCATACGCTCGAACTCTCGCGGGGCGAACTCACGATGTATCCCGGCACGGTCGAGAAGTACCTGCTCAACGTCGACGAACGCCGTGAGCACGACCTCCGCAAGAACGAGTCGACCGCGGCGAAACGAAAACAACTCGAAACGTTCATCGCCAAGAACCGCGCGAACGCGGCTACCGCCAGCCAGGCCCGTAGCAAAGCGAAGCAGCTCGAACGGCTCGAATTGATCGAAGTCGCCGGCGACGAGGCAAGCGTCAATTTCAGTTTTCCTGCTGTCGAAGCTCGCAAAGGCCCGGCACTGCGCGTCGAGCGAATGACGATCGGCTACCCCGAGCGCGATGTGGCCGATGACGTGACACTCGAAATCGAGCACGGTAGCCGCGCGGGGGTCGTGGGTGATAACGGTCAAGGCAAAACGACGTTTCTGCGGACCGTCTGCGGATCGCTCCCGCCTAAGGCGGGCACGCTCAAATGGGGTCACGCTTGCCAGCTTGGCGTTTACGCCCAGCACGTTTATACGACGCTCCCTGAAAACCAAACCGTCGAAGAATATCTCGAATATCAAGCCGCGCCTGGGACGACCATCCAACAGCTCAAAGATGTCGCCGGCAGTTTTCTCTTCAAGGGCGAGTTGATTCAGAAGAAGATCAAGGTGCTCAGTGGTGGCGAGCGTGCGCGGCTTGTGCTGGCGGGGCTGTTGCTCGAACGCCACAATATTCTCGTGCTCGACGAACCGGGCAACCACCTCGATGTCGAAACAGTCGAGGCGCTCGCCGATGCGCTGGAGCGTTACCCCGGCACGGTGATCTTCACCAGCCACGACCGTCACTTTATGCACCGCGTCGCGACCGAAGTGATCGAAGTTGGCGGTGGCGACGTGGTGTCGTATCCCGGCAGTTTCGACGACTACGTCTATCGCACGCAAAGAGAAATCGACGCCGGCCTCCGCAGCGAAGGGGGCCCCGCGCGAGAGGCGGCACCCAATCACGGCACCAAAAAGTCGGGCCGCGATGACCGTGACGCGCAAAAGCGATTGAAGGCTGTCGAGCGAAAAATCGCCAAACTCGACGACGAGAAAAAATCGACCGAGGCCGAGTTGCTGAAGGTCACCTCGACCAACTCGGCCGATGCACTTCGGGCCGGCCTCGCGAAACTGGCGAGCGAGATCGAAGAGCTAGAAGCCGAGTGGCTGGAGTTGTATGAGGAAGTCGGGGCGGGTTAGCACGAAGTTTGCTTTGCCCTAATCGATCGGCTTCGATTCTGGCAGGCCTTGAGAACGTGCTTGTTGGTGACCATGACGAAATCCAATCACCCAGACCTTTTCCGACTCCTCATCGATTGTGAACAAAGCGATGTAATTGCCAATCGGCATCGCCCTGATTTCGTAATCGCGAAAATGATTCTCTTGGGTGAAGCCAAAGCGATGCGGCATGGACTTAAGCGATAGCAATTCACTTTCAACGCGATCAAGCCAATATGACGCGTTCATCGGAGCTTCGCGCACTTCGCTAATGAAAAACGCGAATTCGGCGATCACGACTTGAGTTCGAGTGGTGATTCGAACTTCGTACGTATTCACTTGATGCCGATCCGCTGGCGAATCGATTGCATCGCTTCGGAGACCGGCAATGACCGTTTTGATGCGATGTCGCGCTCACTTTCGTCGAGCATCGCGAGGCTAACGCTCAGTTGCTCGGGACTAAGCAACTGTGCCTCGCGTGCTTCGAGGCTATCGAGGGCTCGCTCAATGACCGTAATCTCGTTTACACCTTCGGAGATTATTGTGTGAGATTGTATTCGCGTAAACAAATCAGGAGGTAAATCGAGATTCATGACGTTCCCCACCGGCGTGAAATCAGGTGACCGCTGCTGGCCTCTTCTACTGCGATTATAGCCAAGTATGTGGTTAGCAGTGAATCGTCGAAAGCGTCTTTAACTACTCCCTTCGTCGCAGCAAATAACGCATGAAGTCAACCAGCCCGCGAAACCGATACGCGCCGTCGACGTAGTGCTCGATGACGTAGAACGCAAAATAATAAGCGCGGCAGAAACCCCATACGGCGGTCGCCAGCAAGGCGGCGACTTGGAGCTCGGGGTGAATAAGCAACAAGATTGTCGAGGCGAGCAAGCCAACCGCGAGCATCAGCGCGGCCTTGATGTACATCGCTGACGGAGACTTCAGGTCTGTCATCGTATTGTCGTTGACCTCTCCGCGAACTTACAGTCTCCAGCCGAGCGATCAGGGAATGTGGCTACCGCGATAGATTCTCGTAAAACGAATCTGCCGCCACCTCTTGCGGTTGGTCGCGGGGGAGTTCTGCCACGCTCTCGTCGTGAGTCGACACCACGCGACCTTCCATCACGACTCGCGCCGAAAGTTCTTCGAGCGTTCGCTCACGGCCGATTTTTAACTCGCGGGCTTTGCCGTTGATGGTTAGCGAAAGCTCGCTGTCGCCAGTTGAGTTCGCTTGTGGTTCGAGCATTCCCTTGGCGGCGAGTTGGCGGAGCAGCGCGTCGACTTCGCTTTTGGTGAGTGTCAATCGGTAGGCGGTACTGCCATCGTCGGCCACCGCGACACCGGGTAGGCTGCGGTCGAGCCAACCACCGACCGCGGCCAGCGGTCCCGATCTCTCTTCGCGACGGAAGTCGGGATTGCGGACCACCACCTCAGCCACTGCCTTGTGTTTCTCGCCATCGGGATGCGGATAAGTAATCGAAAGCACACGCTGCAGTGGTTCTCTCTTGATTTCAGCGTTCAAACCCTCTTGGCCTTCTTCGTAACTCGCTAGTTCGACACCGCGCGATGGCAGCGCGGGCAAAGGTGAATAGACGAGACGAGCGACTTCAAGGTCCGCTGAACTCGAGAAATTCGCCGCCGGCGCGGCGTTTGTGGCAACCTTGCCAGGTCTGCCAGCACAGCCAACGAAGTTCGTTATCGCGAAGAGCGCGACGAAATAAATTGCGAATTTCATGGCTAGGTTCCGGCCGTAAAACAATGGCACTACTGCTGTCCTTATCGTCGTTACAACCGGTACAACTTGTCTGATTGCGAGAAGTTTCGAGCGACTGCTAGCGGTGTAGGCAGCCGCAAAGCTTGCCCAAACTCGCTGACCCGAACTAAGCGAACAAACCGCACATTTGGCCCGATGCTTGGCCGATGATTCCGCATAACCGGAGTTACCGGAACGCCGGGAACAACCGGCATGAAGACAACAATCGTTAAAGGGGACACAGGTCGGCGATTCAATCGCTGGCCTACAAGCTGCGAACGAGGCTCCGCGACCCAGAGAGTCGGAGACCGTGTCGCTTCACCAAGGGGGATCGATTCGATGAAAGTTTGGGGAAAGCGTTTCGTATTAAGTTGGGCGGTGCTTGCCTGTTGCACATCGCTTACGACAGCCGCACCGATTACCGAGCCACAATTCGATGTCGCCGCGTTCTGCAGCGACTGCGAACCAGCCTGCGGCATTCCTGCCATGTGCGAGCCGAACTGTAGCTGTGAACCCAGCTGTGGCTGTGAACCCGGTTGCGACTGTGCTCCATCGTGTGGAAGCTGCGACATTGGTTCGTGCGGTTGTGGCGACCCCATTTGTGGCGATTGCTGCGACACCTATTGCCCGGCTCCTTGGGAACACCGCACCGGCGTGTTCGGTGAGTGGCTCTATCTGCACCCGGTCGGTGCCGACATGCACCACGCCCAACAGCAAAACGGCACCGGCGGCACGGGCACAACACCGTTCGGCGAAATTGCCTCAGCCGACCCACAGTTCTCGCCCGGCCTTCGCCTCGGTGCCTCGGTCGCTTGTGGCCCCTGCAGCAGCGTGACCGGCAGTTACTTGCACCTCGAAACCGATTCGCGGAGTTACGTCGACGTACCGTTTGCTGGCACGACGCCATTGCAAACCGGTTCGCTCGTCCATCATCCTGCTGCGGGCATTACCAGTTCGGCCGGCCCGATCGACGCGACCTACGACATCGACTTCCAGTTGGCCGACGTCATGTACCGCCGACTGGTCGTCGCATCGAACTGCGGTTGGCTCAACTACAGCGCCGGTCTCGGTTACGCTCGCATCGATCAAGAGTTCCGACAATCGGGCAACTTCTCGGGATCGCAGAACGGCGTCATCAACACGGCCACTGAAATCGACTTCGACGGTGCCGGCATTCGCTTCGGTCTCGACGGCGAGCGCATGCTCGGCCACGGACGACTCTCGTGCTATTGCAAAGGCAACGTTAGCGCGTTGTACGGCGAAGCGAATGGCGACTACCTCATGACCAACGTCTCGACCGTGAACGATTTGGCGATCGCCCGTTGGTCGGACGACCGCATGGTATCGACGCTCGAGTACGAAATCGGTCTCAACTGGACCAGTTGCTGCGGCCGCATGAAGGCCTCGCTCGGCTACACCGGCATGAACTTCTTTAACGTGCCCACAACGCCCACCTTTGTCGACGCGGTCCAGGCCAACAACTACACCGACTTCGGCGACACCCTGTCGCTCGGCGGTGTCGTGAGCCGCTTCGAGTATCGCTTCTAACATCTAGCCCCGGGGCAATGACCCGGGTGAAATTAAAAAAGTGCCCCCCGGTCGTTGACCGGGGGCTCAATCGAGAGGCCGATTCCCGCGTGGGGTCGGCCTTTTTTCGTTGGATATCGCGAAGCTTTTTTTTCGACAAAATCGGAAAAACCGTTGCGGTCGGCTCCCCTGCCTGTTAGTATTCTAGGCAGTCTGGGGGATATTCGGCGGGCCGCATGATTTTGCAGCCCGGTTCTTTCGCCCGGCTCTTGGGGAGGAACGCAGTGAGCAGTTGAGCGAGACTGCGGGGCGATGGATCGCTGTCGAGTTGTCGGTTGTTGTGCGAACCCGCGCAATGCGAACTTTGAAATCAGCATCCAATTGAGGAAATCGCCGTGTCCCGCCCCCGCCCCTCGCGTCACCGCCGTTCGTTGTTTTCGCGTCTCAACCCGTTCGCCACACCGAGTGTTGACCGGGCGATGGAGTTTAAGCGGAGCCGCCGGCCTAGGGTTGAGAAGTTGGAAGATCGGCGGATGCTGGCGATATTGCTTGGGCCAAGTGACGACATCGAAGCGTTGAACGACATGAATGTGCCGTTCGGTCAAGACCTAGGTTTCGACGCGGCCGTTACAATCGATAACTTCACTGTGAACGCCGATGCTGGTGACCCCCAAGATAATTTCATCTATCGCGCTGCTGCGACGGGCCGACTCGTGATCGGAAGTATCAATGACTCCGCTGCCGGAATTACGCTCGACGTACAAGATTCTGCTGCCAATTCCCTGCTCGGTGGCGCGATTGGGTTTGGTGTTGATCGCTCAATCCCGGTCGTGCAGGGAGAGGTGTACAGCATTGTCGTAACCGACACCACAATGGATGAAGGAGGTTCCACGTATGGCTTGGAGCTGCTCAACATAGCCGCACCGACACCGGCCAGCGTGAGCCTTTCGCCAGCGTCCGACACCGGGCCCTCGAATAGCGACGGGGTCACGGCCAACAACATACCCACATTCATAATTCAAGCTGACATCGCGAGTTTCCTCGCGCCTTTGCCCAACGGCATCAACCTCGGCACGATCGATAGCAACGGTCCCAACGGTTACGACGTACGCCTGGTCGCGACTAATTTGTCCAACGGGGCACAAACAGTCGTCAACGCTAATCGACTGGGCACGAGTGCGGTGTGGACAGCCACAACACCGATGCTCGCCGATGGCGAGTATTTGATCGCGGCTCAGACTGTGGTGCAAGACAACTACTCCGCAGGTGCCGGCGGGTCGAACACCGGCTTCTCCCAACTCTCGGTGCCGATCTTCGTCACCATCGACGCCGTGGCCGAACCGGTCACCGGTTCGATTGACCTGCTCGCGTCGAGCGACACCGGCGCGTTCAGCTTCGACAACGTCACGTCGACTCGTACGCCGGCCTTCACCGGGTCGGGTCCGGCCAATGGCACTGTCCGCGTGTTTGCTCAAGAGACCAATCCAACGACCGGCGCGATCGTCGGCTTGCCCCTGCTCGTTGGTACGGGGACAGTCGGTAGCGAGAATACATTTGGCTCGCCGACCGATGGCTTGGGCCGTTGGCAGCTTACGACGATTCCCATCGACGATGGTTTGTGGCATTTTAGCGCCCAATTCGAAGACCCGGCCGGAATGCTCAGTGCACCGGTCGCCATGTCGCCAAGCATCACCAACAGCACGCCGATGGCGTTTTCTAACGGAGCGCCGGCTAATTCGGTCGTCGCGGTCAATCAAGTTAACCTGGGCATCGTTGGCGACGCCACGCAAACGGTCGTTCCCGTGCTCGACGTGAATGTCACTGTCAATCTGACCCACCCGCTCGCGAACACCGTCAACCTTGTGCTTATGAGCCCCGACGGCACATCGATTCCGCTCACGACCGGCAACGGTGGCGCGAACCCTTTCGGCGGCACTGACATCACCTTCGACGACTCGGCATCAGTACCTATCGTGGGGGCCACCGCCCCGTTCGTGGGCACTTTCCGTCCGCAAACGCCGCTCTCCGGGTTCAACGGGCTCAATGCGCTTGGCAACTGGACACTCATGGCGGTCGACACGGTCAATGATCTCGTCGCTGGAACACTCAACAGTTTCACGCTGAACATCACCACCGCGCTGCAAGTCGCTATCGACACCATCGCACCAAACTCGCCACTGCTCGACTTGGTGACCACTTCCGACACGGGGCGCAGCGACGTCGACAACATCACCGGCGACAACACGCCGACGGTAACAATGACATCGTTGGACTCGCCCATCTCAGGCGCCAATCTGCTAAACACCGACAACTTGCAATTCCGCATTTTCGATCGCTTCGGCGCGCTGGCTGAGTTCTTGCTTTACGACACGGCAAACGACGCGGCCGTCGACGCGGTTAGCAACGCACTCGTTCTCGATGGTTTGACCTCGCTGAACCTTGTGACCGAAACGCTTGCGGCCCAGTTCATTGCCGCTAATCCAGCTAACGCGGCCGTGCTAGCCGGAGGACTTTTGGCCGATGGATTACACGAGCTCCGCCTCGAAGTCCTCGACCGGGCCGGCAATATCAGTCAGTCGTTCAATCTGTCGCTCGCAGTCGACACCACACCTCCCCCCGTCAGCTTTGGTCTAGTCAGCACCACCAGCACCACCGATGGCATATTCAACGGCAGCGACACCGGCTCGCCGAACCTTGCTGGCACCTTCGAAGACCGCATCACCAGCGACACGACCCCCACGCTGTGGGGTCGGGCCGAAGCAAATTCGGTGGTCACGCTTTATCTCGATCGTAATGGCAACGGGACCATCGAACCAAATCTCGACTTCTTCCTGGGACAAACGGTCGCTGTGCCGCTCGATGGCAACAACGCCTTCGCCGGTGGTTCGTGGCAGATTACCGCGAATACCGACCTCAACAGCCAAACGATTATTGCTGCACTAGGCTTATCTGCTGGTTCTCGCGACGGTTTTCGTCCGCTGCTCGTTACCGCGCAGGATGTCGCGGGCAATCCTGTGCCGGTCACCGGCACCATCGGCCCGGGTGCGATTGCTGGCACCCAGCTCGACGCACTCGGCATTTTCATCGACACCCAAGGCCCACAGATCACCAACGTGGGGGTCAACAACCAAGCGTCCTTCGGTGCCGGTACGTTTAACCTGTTCGATCCCAAGCCGCTGCAAAATGGTTTCACGCCAGTCGTCAACAGTGTGACGATCGACTTCATCGACTTGCCTCTGCGGGTCGATCAGCCAGGAGTCGTCAACGATTTTATTTATCCCGCTCTCGACCCGGTAATTGCTGGTAACACGGCCAATTATTCGGTCGTCGGAGACCGTGTCGGCCAGATTACGATCACTGGTGCCACCATTAGCCAAGCGATCGTCGCGGTCGGTGTCACGACGACCGCACGTGCAGCGGGCGCGACGTTGGTGACCGATAGCGGGCTGCCGGCCGTTGTCGGTATCGGCGATTTTGTACAGTTCACCAGCGGTGCCAATACTGGGCTGCTGCGACAAGTGCTCGGCGTGGCCGGAACGACGCTCACGCTCGATGTCGCACTCCCCGGAGCGCAAACCGTCGGTGATGGATTTGCTGTGATTCCCTTCGCTAGCATGAACTTTGCCGCCGTTCCGATCGCCGGTCCACTCGGCTCGGGAACGGTCGTCACAGCCGGAAACACCACGACATTCACCAGCACTCCCGCCGGTGGCGTTCAGCCAGCCCCGGGGAATTACCTTCGCTTCAACAGTGGTCCGGCCGCTGGGCAGATTCGTCGTATCACCAACTACAACGTTGTCACCGGTACCTTCACCGTTGCCGGTGGCTTTAGTGCCGCTCCGGTCGCTGGCAATGGCTTCACGGTCATCGCGAGCACGGGTCTCACGACCGCAAACCTTGCGACGGCGAGAGTCAACCTCACGTTTGCCCAGCCACTCCCCGACGACCGCTTCACGCTCACCGTCAGCGACAACCTCATCGACCCGGTCGGCAATAAACTCGATGGCGAAACCAACTCGTCGCAGCCGATTCCGTTTTTCGGCACTACCGGCGATGGCATCCCTGGCGGTTCGTTCAATAGTCGCTTCACCATCGACAGCCGACCCGAACTGGGAACCGTGATTCCCACTACCATTTCCATCGACATCAACGGCAACTTCGCTTGGGATCCGAACAACTCGGCGCTCGGCGGCGATGCCACGAACGTCGACCTTACGTTCGCGATGGACCTCGCTAACGATGCTCCCGGCGGTTTCCAGTCGCACGACTTGGTGTTCGCGGGCAAGTTCGCCGCTAACGGCGCCGTGAATCCGACGAACATCTTCGATCAACTTGCCGTTTATGGATTCAGTTATGAGACGGGCACCCGTCGATGGCTCGTCGACTTCAACAGCGATGGTGTTGTCGATCCATCGGTTGGTGAAATCTTCACCGTCCAGCCCAACATCGCTGGATTCAACGTGGCCGGCGCGGTACCGATTGCCGGTAACTTCGATGGCATCCTTGCCAATGGCGATGAAATCGGCCTCTACAATGCTGGCAATTGGGGTTTCGATTTTAACCGCAACTTTGTCATTGATCCGGGCGAAGTGGTGCTTGGTACCGGACTTCTCGGCATGCCCATCGTCGGCGACTTCGATGGCAACGGTTTCGACGATGTGGCCGTCTATCGGAATGACACGTTCACGTTTGCTTTTAGCTTCGGGGCGTTTGGTGCGTTTGGACCTGCTCGACCGGTTCTCAATTGGGGCTTCCCGGGTGTGCTCGACCGACCCGTTGCAGCCGACATGAACGCCGACGGCATCGACGACATTGGGCTGTGGGTACCGCGCAATTCGACTCAAGATCCCCAGATTCGTGCCGAATGGTTCTTCCTGGTTTCCGATCCTGGTGCTCCGAATGTTGGTGCCGGTCCCCTGTCGCAATTCCTCGAAGCGTTCTCGCAACCTCCCTTCCCGAACGGCAACGACATCCATGCTTTCTTCGGCGACGAACTGGCGCTGCCGATTGTCGGCAACTTCGATCCGCCGACGTTGCAGTCCGAAACCACTGTCGACGTTCCCGTTGTGGATCCGACGACTGCTCTCCCCCTCGCCGGCGACTACGACGGCAATGGCTACGTCGACGCAGGCGATTACCAGACTTGGCGCAGTCAGTTTGGTCAAGTCGGTTCGGCACTTTCTGGTGATGGCAATGGCGACGGACGTGTCGACGCCGCTGACTACACTGTCTGGCGAGACAATCTCGGCGCTGGAGAAACGCCGCTCGCACTGCTTGTCACCCAACAAGGCGACTACGATCAGAGCGGCGAGGTCGATGCGAATGATTACACGATCTGGCGTCAACAGTTTGGATCCTCAGGTTATGGACTCGCGGCCGATGGTAACGGTGACGGTCGTGTCGACGCGGCCGACTACTCTGTCTGGCGTGACAACCTCGGCCAATCGTCGGCAATGGCGTCGGCAATGGCGTCGGCCACTTCCGTCAACTCGCCGGCTTCGCTCCTAAGCTCGGAGCCGTCGGAGTCTGGCAGCGATTCATCGTCGACTTCTTCGACTCGTTCGACGATTGGGCCGATGCTGATCGAGAACGCTAGCACCGCGAGCTCAAACCGTGGTACTGTTACTCAAGCGACCGGTGCCGTCGATGCGGCCCTAACGCAAAACCAGCAGTCGCTATTGTTGCTCGACGCGGCACTCGCGCTCGAAACTGAAAGTAGTTCGCCGGACGACGCATTCGACTTGTTCGATCTGGTCGCTGCCGGCGAAGACACCGAAACCGACTGGTGGCTGCCCGAACTATAGGGCTCGATCCCGGCTTGAGTAATCGAGCCGGTTCCGAGCGAGTGTTGTCGTCGCTCCTAACAATCGAAGCGTGCGTCAAAGTCTAAGCCAAACGTCTCGGCCACCGCGAGGTTAGTAACGGCACCGTCGATCGTGTTCACGGCCCGTGCGATTGGCTTCATCGTCTTCGCGGCCGCTTCGATGCCGTTTTGCGCGATAGCGAGCACCCACCGCAGCGTCACGTTACAGAGCGCGAACGTGCTGGTCCGCCCCACCGCACCCGGCATATTGGTCACGCAGTAATGCACAACCTCGTCGACGATGTAAGTCGGTTCGGCGTGCGATGTCGGACGGCTCGTCGCGATGCAGCCCCCTTGGTCGATCGCGACGTCGATAATCACGCTGCCGGGTTGCATGATCTTGAGGTCATCGCGCTCGACCAGTCGCGGCGCTTTCGCCCCTGGAATTAGTACAGCCCCCACCACCAAATCGGCGCGCTGCAGACAACGGCGAATCGTGTGGCGGTCGCTGAATAAACAGTCGACGTTCGCCGGCATAATGTCGTCGAGATAACGAAGCCGATCCATGTTGATGTCGAGGATCGACACATTGGCACCGAACCCAGCGGCGATCTTGGCCGCGTTGGCTCCGACCACTCCGCCCCCTAGCACAACGATATTTGCCGGCGCGACGCCCGGCACACCCCCGAGTAAAATTCCACGCCCCATCTGCGGCCGTTCGAGGTACTTGGCCCCCTCTTGAATGCTCATCCGCCCGGCGACTTCGCTCATCGGCGTTAAGAGTGGCAACCGCCCCGCGTCGTCGGCCAGCGTCTCGTAGGCGACCGACGTCGCCCGGCTGGCGAGCATCGCATCAGTTAGCTCACGATCGGCGGCGAAGTGAAAATAAGTGAACAGCACCTGCCCGGGGCGAATCAGTGTCCACTCGTCGCGCTGCGGTTCTTTGACTTTGACGATGAGATCGGCTTGGCCAAAGATTGCGCTGCCTGAATCGACGAGTTCGGCACCGGCGGCCGCGTAGTCTTCGTCGGGGAGGCCCGACCCCAAACCGGCCCCTCGTTCGATCAGCACGCGATGCCCCCGGCGGGTGAGCTCTTCGACGCCGACCGGTAGCATCGCCACGCGATACTCGTCGCTCTTAATTTCGCGGGGCACGCCAACGATCATGGTTTTTGGTTCTGTTTAAGGAGCTACCGGACATTGTTTCTTCGCGCCGCTCGCTACATCGACTATCGTAGGGCATCGGTCCATTTCCACCCGCCGGATGCTAGATAATGAGCACGAACGACGAGCGAAGTCAATCGCCAATTGATCATGCAGAATTGGCTTCCGAACTTCCCGAATCGCACAAGCCGGGCTGGCCCGGTTTGTGGGTGCTGGTTGGTGGGCTGGCGACAAGCGTTGCGACGTTGTGGCTGCATGGACTCTTGGCCCACAACGGTTTCGACATCATGGGCTTCTACGTCTGGTTCATCGTTCCTGTTGGGGCGATCGCCGTCGGCGCGGCCGCCGGGAGTGGATATGGCATCACCTCGTGGCTGAGTAATTCGCGCATTGGTGCGAAGTTGCTGGCAATCGTCGTCGTGTTGCAAATTGCCAGCTATCTTTGGGCCAGGCACCAAGAGTTCGTGTTGGTATGTCAAGAGAATAACCTGCAACCTGGCGTCGATATGACATTCGTCGAGTATTTCGATATCGCAACTCGCAACATCGCTTTCACCGACAAGGGAGGCAAAGCGGGGCCGGCACTCGGCGTTTGGGGCTATGGTATTCGTTTGCTCGAAGTCATTGGTTTCACGTTGGGGGGGCTCATCGTGCCGTCGGTGCTGATGTCTGCTCCATTCTGTGAATCGTGTGGCGTCTACATGAAAAAGCGCACCCTCGGCTGGCTCCCAGGCGGTATCGAGCCACGCAAGATCAAGAAGAAAGAGACCGAAGCCCAACTGGCCTACGAACAAGAGACCCACGCCGCCGTTGCCAGCGGACAAGCACGTATCGTCGAATTGCGCGAATCATTAAGTCAGCAAGACTCAGCATTTCTCCATTCTGCTCTCGAAGAGTTCCGCGCCCAGCAGAAGCAGATCAATAAGCAACACGTCCGTTACCGTGTCAATCTCGAACATTGCCCGCGCTGTGGCGAAGGGGTTGTGGTGGTCGCGACGTGCGCTGGTTTCGGTAAAGAGCAAAAGGAAGTCGCCAGCGAAAGGATGCCCGTCGGCAGTGAGATCGTCGATCGACTGGTCGATTAGCCCTCATAGGCGTTTTGTCGCTTGTTGAAACGCAAAGCGACAAAACAACTCGCCAAATGGGTGGTTTTGTTGGGTTTTTTGTCGCATTTTGTTCGCTAAAACGCAAACACGATTTCGTGTGACTTAATGACGTTTATTTTGTCGCATGCGAAACCTACAAACCGCCTGTTTTGAAGGTTAAAGTAGATCTCTCAAGCGACAAAACGACGGTCATTTTGTCGCCCCTTTTTTTCGAAAAGCGACAAAATGGAAAAACGCTGAGTGTGGAGTGTGGAGTGTGGAATCATTGTGATGGAAAGGTCTCGCGGGCTGACCTTGTTCTACCACATTCGCTTGGCCAGTTCGACAACGATTTTTGGCCAGTGTGACGCCGGGTTCACCCGGCGGTCGACGCCATCGACTCGGGTTTAGGGGAAAATCACACGCTAGCAAAACAGCTTCGCACTTGTTGTGGCTGCGGCGTGCTGATAGAAGACCCCGAACCGACTTTTCTTGCACACTCTTCTCAAGTTGACCGGGCCGTTCGACCGACGGCCTGCTGCTGCCATGATTCGACTCATCGCTGCCATTTGCGTCGCAATCGTTTGCTGTCGATCTGTCCAGGCGATCGAATCGCAACCTGGCTCGATAGCATTGCTGGTGCGCACGGCAACCGACGATGTGTCGGCTCCGCCCTATGCGCTGCTCGACCAATTTGGCCAAGTGCAACGCTATGTCGAACCATCGCCAGGCATTGACTTAGCCAACTACTTGGGCCGCCGAGTTCGTGTGCTGCACGACACGGGAGAGACGCTGCTCGCTTCGCAACTCGAGCTCGATTTCGAGGCCCCGCTGGTGATGCAGGCTGACGCCGAACTCGAAGAGTTGCCGGCACAGGGTGATTCGCTCGAACCGATTGCGTCCGACACGTTAAGTCCAGAATCGGTCGAGCCGATCATGCTCGATGAACTCCCCTTTCCGACTTCGAGAGCGATGCCGACTACTGAGTATCGGTTCGACGATCGACCTATCGGTACGATGCCAGCACCTTGCGAGAGTTGCGGTCGCCGTCGCTGTACCGGTTGCACGCAACCGTCGGCCGTGACGACCCCCAAGCTGCACGCCGATGCCGAGTTTCTGTTCATGAGATATTATCGGGCCGACGGTGTGCGCACTGGGTACGTGAACGCCGGGACCGGCGCGCCCGAAGACATCGACTTCGACCATGATTTAGCGCCGCGATTCACGCTCGCATACGGCGGCAGTGGCGAACTGGGTGCCCGCGTTCGGTACTGGCAGTTCGATCAGACGGCCGGGCCAGTGAATGGCGGTTCGACGTCGCAACTCGACGTCGATACCTATTCGCTCGACTTTGAGCTCTTCGAGCGGCGCAGACTCGCGCCGCAATGGACGGTGGAGTTTTCGGGCGGCTTGCGCTATACCGACTTCTCGGAAGTGATGCTCGACAACAGTTTGCCGATTGGCACGAATACGATTTCCAACCAAGTCGATGGTTGGGGCGGACTCGTTGGTGCGGAACTGACGCGTTCGCTCAGCTCGCGGGGCAATCTCTATGCCCGCACACGACTGGCAATCCTGCAAGACGACCACTCCGTCAGCTACGGAGTGCCAAGCGGCACTGTGCCCCCCTTTCAGCAGCGACAAGCGAATCTCATCGACTCGACGCACACGATGCTCGAACTAGGGTTGGGATACGAGTTTCGTACGCAAACTCGTCGTGGAAGCATACTGTTCGCCCGCGCTGGGTACGAGTGGCAACACTGGTCGAACTTCTCGACATCGTTCACCCCGGCCGCGTCGAACGTCGCTCTGACTCCAACATTAGCGGGTCCGAGCGACGTCGGGTTCGGTGGCTTTGCGCTGGGCGTGGGCCTCGAACGCTAGCGATGATTGTCGCACCCGCGGCGGCGTGGTAGGCTCCTAGCGGAACGTCAAGTGAGAAACTTCGGGTGCCACTGGCTCCGCCAGTGTGACACAAGTGTCACGTCAGCAATCACTTCCCCTGGCATAGCCAGTGGCACACCACCCTAATGATCGGCTTTGACAGACCACTAGGAATGAATCAACAATAACCTGGTAGGCTCGGCAGAATTGGAAGCAATGGAAATGTGAACGTCATTCCCGCCTACGCGGAAATGACGGACACCGCCAAGTTATTGTTGATTCATTCCCTCGCGTCGGCTTACTTGTCACGCACAGGGCGACGGGCTCATGCAAGGTAACGGTTTCATGCAGGAAAGCGGGCTCATGCAAAACGCCGTTTCCATTGCGATCTTGTTGACGCTGGCCGCTGTTGGTTTCGGCGGCGCGAAACTCGGCGCCACGCCGATCGAAGTCATTAACCACAGCTTCGAAGACATCAGTG
Organism: Pirellulales bacterium; assembly: GCA_041737535.1. Classification (GTDB taxonomy): domain Bacteria; phylum Planctomycetota; class Planctomycetia; order Pirellulales; family Lacipirellulaceae; genus JBGSWC01. The sequence continues at coordinate 39,901 of JBGSRO010000215.1, forward strand.
GCGAATCGCCTTTCAACGAGTTCACGTTCGGGGCGCTCAACGGCTGGGGCGTTTACGACCCGAATGTTGTGACGAGCGATGGCGATGGCCCCACTTATTTTGTTGGCACACTCACTCCATTTGAACCCGATCCTGTTGGCAACCCTGGCGTCTTCGCTAACTTTCCCGGCGGAGCGGCCGATGGACAGCGAGTTGCCATCGCGTTTAATTTTCAAGGAAGCGATGGCCAGGGTGAGTATGGTCTTATGCAATTGCTGGCGATTACTTTGCAACCATACTCGACCTACACGCTCGAAGTCGAAATCGGCAACATCGACTCTGCCACCGCCATGAATGGCGATTTTTTTCCGTTGGCCGGGTTTCCCGGTTATCGTGTCGATTTGTTGGCGGGCGACTTTATCGTGGCTCAGGACGACAACTCTTTGGCGGGAACGATTCCTGATGGTGAGTTTGCGACCAGCACCGTGACGCTGACGACCGGTGCCAATCACGATCACTTAAACCAACTGCTGCAAATTCGGCTCGTGAATCTCAACCAGCTCGACCCGCTTTTCCCCGATTCGGATATCGAAGTCGACTTCGACAACGTGCGGTTTGATCGGTCGCCGGCCGTAGCGGGCGACTATAACTTCGACGGTCGCGTCGATGCTGCCGACTACACCCTGTGGCGCGACACGCTCGGCAGCACGATCGCACTCGACGCCGATGGCGATCGTTCGGGAATCATCGATGCGGAAGACTATGCCATCTGGCGAGCCAATTTTGGCGGTCAGTTCTTGGCCAATCTCTCCGGGAGTCCCGTGCCGGAGTTTCCATCAGGCGTGGCTCTGATGTTGGCCATCGCCTCGCTGGGCGCGATGCGGGGTAGTTGGCAAACATCTGGCCGACTTCGATCGCGATAGTCGGCTCAAGACTGCCTCGCGCACTTTGGAAGCCCGGAAGTCATTCAGCCGGGCTACCCTAGCGTTGCTAGCAGTGCTCGCGAAGGTGATGGCTGTTTAGGGCAACCTTAACGGTCGCGTCGCCTTTTTGAATAAAAAGGTTTGTGCCGGTTATGGCGATTGGCCGATCAATCCTGTAGCGGCAACTTTCGCGCGTCGTTGCGCGGGTTGCCTCGCTTGTCCGCTCCCTCATCGCACGTTGGTGTTCGATATGCGAAGCTCGATTCGATTGTTTACGCTCATTGCACTGGCCGGTTGCGCCAGTTTCGCGACCGCCCAAGACCTCGAAGGTGTTGTCTTTGTCGACGACATCGAAACGGCCGCAAGGCAACAGGCCCGAGGGCCGCAGCTTCCTTCGTTGGGCCGGCCAAGTTTCACAAACAATTTGCAAAGCGTGCCACGCGAGGTGCTCGAGCAACAGCCATCGCGGCATCAACAAGCGAGCGATTCGCGTGGTTTCTCGGGTCCGCTGGGATGGCTGCGCGGCGGTAACGACGAAAAGTCGGCCCCACCCCAACCACAAAATCAGCGGTACCGCGACCCGGCCATCGTGCCAGCCACAGCCCACGAACCGCAGCGTAACCAGCCGCCCGGTCGACAACTGAGTCAGAAGTCGAATCAAAAGAATGGCTCGCTGGCGATGCGCCCGACGGCACAAGACTCGCGGGTCGGTTTGTTCGGGCTTTTCAGCAGTCGAAGCGATGCGACCAACACTCCACCTGCCGCAAGCCAAACGTTATCGGCGAGCGGCCATCAGCGTGGCAAACCGACGGCCACAACGACGATGGCACGCACTGCGCAGCCGCAGTCGGCAAAAATGCCACAGCCAATGCCAGCGACATCGATGGCGAGCAACTTGCCGAAACCAACCAGCGACACCAATCGCCCACTCACGCAACCGAACCCGACGGTGGCAATCCAACAGCCCGCCGAGCCGGGCGATGTGGTGTGGGCCGATGATGTCGCACCGGGAAACAGTGCCAAGCTGACTGAGCCTGTGCAAACCGCCTCGGCTCACGTCAATCGCTCGATGAATTCGCCAGTGCGGGCGTCGTCACAGCCACTCGTGAATCCTTACGCGATCAATCAACCTGCGGCAAAGCCGATGCTTTCGAGCGTCAGCAAGCCGTCGCCCATGCAAAAACCACAGGTCTCGAAGCCGACTTCGCCAGTCGCCCACGGCCCATCGAGTCTTGCCAAAGCGAGTTCCGTCAACGCAAGCGAAGTGAGAATCGTCACAAATCCGGTGGCTCCCGTCGCCGACGTGCAAGAACGGCCGACGCCGCGGGCCGCCTCGCTGTTGGTTGATGCCAACAGCATGGCACAGTCGGCTGCGACCGAAGAAGAGTTCTCGCAAATCGTGCAGATGTGCCGGCACGTATTGGCGATCGACGCGACACCTGTCGCGATCGACTACGGCAAGACACTGGCCGCCTGGTCGCTCAACCGGCGCGGCGAGTTGAAAGCCGACGAACGTCGCGACTGCGAAGCGCTCATCGACTTCGACGACGCGATTCGCTTCGATACCAAGTGTTGGCGAGCCATTCACAATCGCGGTGTGCTGAAGGCTCAACAAGGCGATTTTGCTGGTGCGTTCGATGACTTCAACAACACGATTCACCTCAATCCAAAATTCGCCAAGGCTTACAGTAATCGGGCCGCGTTGTACGTGCGAGCGGGTGACTTGGCGTTCGCTCTCGATGACTACAAACAGGCGATTTCGCTCGATCCCGATCTGGCGATTGCCCATAAGGGACGCGGTGGCGTGTGCCACTTGTTGGGGCAGTTTGATACCGCAATCCAACACTACGACGCCGCCACTCTGCTCGCCCCGACCGATGTCAACATTGCCACCAATCGTGCCGATTTGCTCGTCGACATGGGTCGTTATCACCAAGCTGTGGCTGGTTACAAGGTGGCAATCTCACTCGACGCCAACAACGCGGCCGCCCATCGTAGCCTTGCATGGTTGCTCGCAACCTGCCCATCGAGCGATTGTCGCAATGCCCAATTGGCGCTCGCTAGTGCCGAGCGGGCGCAGTCGTTGACCGACGGCGACGACGATTTGACGCTCGACACGTTGGCGGCCGCCAAGGCGAACGCCGGAGACTTTGCTGCCGCGATTGAACTGCAGCGTAAAGCGGTGGCGATTGCCAGCGACGACGACCGCGCCAACTATCAATCGCGGCTCAGCCTCTACGAACAACAGCAGCCCTATCGCATCGAGCCAGCGAGCGATGTGCAGCAAGCGACTTACGTTGAGTCGACGGACCGGCGCTGAGTCGTAGCGACAAGTTCAGCTTGGGGGGGACGCGAAAGCCCGGCCGCATGGCGTCCGGGCTTTCTGTGTTGTTTGTGGTTTTTAATTGGTTAACGGTCGCGGGAGCTGGCTGCCGTGGCGGAAATCAACGACTCTTACCGGCTTTGTCGTTTCGTCAACGTGGTACAGGAAAGGACAATTGTCGACGCGTCAGGCGCAACGCGTTAGCTCGCGATGTTTGTTCTCGGGGGCGATTGGATATCGATTCGGCATGGTTGCCAACGATTCAATTTCGGCAACCGCCTTATTCCACCATCGTTCCGCGCTTTCCTGGGCCTACCAATTGACCAACAAGTAGGCAATAAAGTCACCAACGCGCTCGGAAGCAAGATCGTCGATGATGACTCGGGTTGTCATGACCGACGGCCGAAGCCAAACTTGCGTCCAAGTTCCTGCATGGCAGCAATTGCATCGCGACCCTGTCCATTCTCAATGCGAGCATTCGCCTCATCGCAACGTTGAGCGTTTCCGCGAAGCTCGCACTCAATCGTCGCGAACTCATATGCAGCAATACCTCGCTCTGCGATTGCGACAACACCTCGCTCTGCGATTGAGACAACAAATGAGGCCACATCGCCGAAGCTTGCCGCTGCCGCCCCAGCTTCGCGTTTCGAGTGTTGCTCGTCAGCTAGTGGAACTGTTGTCATAGAAAGATTGCGGTAGCGATGGTGAGTCGCGAGCAAAGGAAACAGCGTCGAGTTGTGAAAAATCGATGATTGCGGAGTCTATCCCCCGTTCGAGTTCGACAACCGAGCGAGCTACCAAAGCTCCCACTCACCGCTCGCGACAACGTAGATTCCCAACAGCAGATTCGTGACCGCATGGGCCACCACACAGTCCCAAAAGTTGCGCGTCCGGACCATGAGCCAAGTGATGAGGCTAAACCAGACGAGGGCCGATAGTTTCTCAGGGTGGTAGAGTACCGGAAGCGCGATGCCCGCGACGACGGCCAGACGATTGACGTCGCCAAAGGGAATTTCCCACCACGTGTCGTGCATGATGTACCGCATAAAGAACGCCCGCAAGAAAAGCTCTTCGATGATTGGCACGAGCAGTACCAACCCAAAGAACCGCACCGCCATGAACGACCACGCAGCGGCCGGGCGGCCGGCGAGATCGACGAGCGGGTTGTAGCCCGGGCGTTCGCTCAAGCCGAGCCAACTCGCGGCCGACGACTCAGGGCCACCCAGTAGCGCGACCAAGTGAGACTCGACATGCAACATCCAGAGTCCCACCCACAACACGAACCCAACGACACCGACCACCAGCGCCAGCGGGCTGACCTTCAGCGGAAATCGTTCGACGTAGAAGGGCCAAAAATAGGCCACACAAAGCGAAGTGATGACGATCTTGGCAAAGAATACCCAAGGGTAAGCTGACCCCGGCAAGGGCCAAAGCGAACCGGTCGCGCCCGCGTCTGTGATCGGCTCGGTCGCGCCAGCGTCGCTATCGTCGGCTTCAGTCGACTCCGTTTGGGCGATCGTGGAGTTTGGCGAGGGCTCAATTGCTCCGATCAGCCCAAACACGAGAATGGGCAGCACGTAGGCCAACATGCGATAGCGAGGAGAATATTGCGATTCGCTCGAGTTCGTCATTTTTTCTTGTGCCCTAAATCATCGGTTAGCGCTCAACACAGAGCGACCGCGCTGCTTGCTTTGTGAGCAGATTCTCACTTCGCGCCTATGGACTCTGCTGTGCGGCAGGAAATCGAACGTTACCCCAATTCGACGGTCGCCGCAACCTATTTGCTAGCAAATGACGATTGGCTTGCCTTGACCCCTTTGCTGGGGCTCGCTACCGTCGCTCGCCGGACCAGTGTGCTCGCATGATTATGCCTGCCTGACGCTGTTCGGTCCACACGCTTCGCGAATCAATCAAGCCTGGGAGCACCGCAGCATGATGCGCCGGTCCTCGATTCATTTATCTGTACTTGTCGCTGCGCTGTTGCTCGCTTCCGGTGGCTGCACCAGCATGTTGATGTTCGGACACGACAAGCCCGAAAAAACGCTCGAAGACCTCACGGCCAATCCCACCACGCGGCTCGTCTCGAAATACACCCACCCCGACGGGATGAATTACCGCAAGGTCGAAGCTGTGTCGTTGGTCATGCAGCTCGATGGCACCGGCGAAGACCCACCCCCGACACCGCAACGGGCGACAGTCGTTGCCGAGATGCAGCGGCACCAGATCGAGAACCCACAAGAAATTCTTGCCTCGCTCAACACGGCCATCGTGCTGATGAAGGCGTATATTCCCCCCGGCGTTCAAGAAGGCGACCGGATCGACGTCGAAGTTCGCACACCGACACGCTCGGAGACGACGAGTCTGCGCGGCGGCTGGGTGTTGCCCGCTCGCATGACCGAACTCGCCGCATTGGGGGGACAGATTCGCGAAGGACACGTGATGGCGGTTGTTGAGGGAGCGATTCTCGTCGATCCGTCCGCGACCGGCGAAGACGATGTGGCGATCGCCACTCGTGGGCGGATTCTCAGCGGCGGAGTCGTCACCAAGTCGCGGCCGCTGGGGCTCGCCATCGGCCAAGAACATCGTTCGTTTCGGTTGTCGACTCAACTCGCTCAGGACATCAATCACCGCTTCTACGGCAACATCGATGGCCGTCGCCAAGGAGTCGCCAATCCCAAGACCGACGACTACATCGAGATCAAAGTTCACCCCCGCTACAAGGATAATATCACTCGCTACATGCGAGTGGTGCGCAGCATAGCCGTTGGTGAAACGACCGCTGCGCTTCAGGAGCGCCTCGCGGTGTTGGGCCCTCAGCTACTCGATCCGCTAACAACATCGTCGGCCGCTATTCAGCTCGAAGCGATTGGCGACGCGTCGGCGGTAAAGCTCTTGGAACAAGGCCTCAAGTCGCCTTTGGCCGAAGTTAGGCTCTACTCGGCCGAGGCACTCGCCTATCTCGACAAGACGATCGCCGTCGAACCATTGAAGCAACTCGCGACTGACGAACCGGCGTTCCGCGTCAACGCACTCTCGGCATTGAGTGCAATGAACGATGTGATGGCTTTCGACGCGCTCCGCACGATGCTCTCGGTCGAAAGCGCTGAGACTCGCTATGGTGCGTTCCGCGCGTTGTGGGCGATGGACAAACGCAACCCAATGGTCGCCGGCGAACAACTCGCCTCGGCCTTCAGCTACCACGTGCTCGACGTCGAGGGGCCGCCGATGATTCATATCACCAACAGCCATCGCCCCGAAGTGGTGCAGTTTGGGACGGGGCAATCGCTCAAGCTACCGCTGCTAATCGAAGCGGGTCCGCGAATCTTGCTGAATGGCATGAACGGCGATCGCATCACTGTGAGCCGCTTTATGACCAGTGGCGAGACGCTACAGCGTGAGGTCTCGCCTTCGATCGACGAAGTCGTTCGCGCCATCGTCGAAGTGGGCGGAAAATATCCCGACGTGGTGCAGTTCTTGCAACAAGCCAAGCAGCAGGGAGCGCTCGAGAGTCGCTTCCGTATCGACGCACTGCCACAGACGGGACGCAAATTTCAGCGCCCCGGCAGCGATGACGAACCACCGGCTGAAGACGAACCAAGACCGTTGCTAACGCCGCTCCCCGACTTGTTTAAGAAGACGTAACGCAGGTGATCATTTTTTCTCCGCACAAAGTCGCGATATCGACGGCTCTCACGATTCGCCCCTGTGGCCCATGCTTAAGTCCCTCGAACTCGCCGGTTTCAAGAGTTTCGCCGACCGCACACGTCTCGACTTCTCGGCGGGTGTAACGGCTGTTGTTGGCCCCAATGGCTCGGGCAAAAGCAACGTTGTCGACGCCATCAAGTGGGTGCTCGGCACGCAAAGTGCCAAAGCACTGCGCGGTGGTGAGATGGTCGATGTCATTTTTAATGGCTCGGCAACGCGCCGCGCCGTCAACGCGGCCGAAGTGACGCTGACGCTCGACAATGCGAGTCGGCTATTCTCGCTCGAGGCCCCCGAAGTCGCACTCACGCGACGCGTCTATCGAAGCGGTGAGAGCGAATACCTCATCAATCGCCAGCCGTGCCGACTCAAAGACATTCGCGAATTGCTGGCCGGCACCGGCGTCGGCACCGAAGCCTATAGCATTATCGAACAGGGCAAAGTCGACGCGCTGCTGCAAGCCTCGACTCACCAGCGACGAGCCATTTTTGAAGAAGCCGCCGGCATCAGTCGCTTTCGCGGCAAGCGACAAGAGGCACTTCGCCGATTGCAACGCGTCGACCAAAACTTGCTACGACTTTCCGACATAGTCGACGAAGTGGAAACGCGCCTGCGGAGCGTTCGCTCGCAAGCGGGCAAAGCCGAAACTTACCGCCAACAAACCCGTCGGCTCGAAGAACTACGCACAGCGCTCGGGCTCGTCGACTGGTCGCGACTCACTCGCAAACTCGACGACACGACCACTCAGCTCACCACAATCGAACAAAACGAAACGCGGCAACGCAGGCTGATCGCTCAAGCCGAGAACCACCTGCCCGAACTCGAACAACAACTCGAACAGTTCGATAGTTCGCTGGCCGCGATTGCAAGTCGACTAGCTGGTCATCGCGAAACGCAGCTCAAGAATGCGCTCATTACCGAGCAACGTCGTGCCGCGATCGAATCGATTGCAGAACAGCGAAGCGCGGTGCTGAACGATTGGCGAGCTTTTCTCGCGCGCCCGGCAACGAACGAGTACGTGAACGAATCCCCCGACCTAGCGTCGCTCGAAGGTCTCATCGAATCGCTGTCCGAGACCCAACGCGATGTTACAACATCAATAGAAATCGAACAGCGCCGTGTTCGAGGGCTCCGCGATCAACGCGAAGCGATTGCCGGGCGACTGGCTGGCGCCCGCCAACGCCACGATCTACAGCGTATTGATTCAAGTAAGGCGAACGACAAGTACGATCGCCTTTTGGTCGAACTACGAACCGCGCGAGAGCAACTCGCCACAATCGAGGCCGATCGTTTGCCGTTGAGCCAAAGCGATACGACTTGCCGGTCATTGCTAACGTCACTTCGCGAGCAACTCAGCAGAGCGGCCGAACACAAGTTGCAACTTGCGGTCGAGCTCACCACACTTGAGCAGCGTGGGGCCGAAGCCCAGCGCCGGGCACAAGCGAGTGACACCCAACTCGCTCGCATCGAGCAACGCTGGGAAATTGTCGGCGAACTGCATCGCCAACGTGCTGCACGTAGCGAACAAATGTCACAATTCTTGCAACAAGTTCTGAGCCGCGACGGCGGACAAAGCATCACGGTTGCCGAACTAATGCACGTTGAGATCGACATGGCGTCGATGATTGAAGCAGCCCTCGGCGCCGCGGCCAATCACGTCGTGCTCGCATCGCTCGAGGGCATCGATTCGCTGGCTGAACTCGCCAACAACGACCTCCCCACGCGGACAACTTTCGCAAGGCTCGATGCGACCGTTCTGCCAAATCGACTTGACCTGGTCGACCTTTCCGGTGAGCCGGGCGTGATCGGGCGGGCCGATCAATTCGTCGACGTTCAGCCTCAGCACGAAACACTCGTGCGGAGGTTACTCGGGCGTACGTGGCTGGTCGACACGCTGTCGACGGCGCTCAGGCTTGCCGAAGGGACGGGCCAAGGTCTGCGGTTCGCGACAATCGCTGGCGAAGTCGTCGGCGACGACGGCTCGCTCACAATTGGTCCGCTCGACAGCCATTGGCAACTGCTTGGCGATGGCGATCAATTACGTGAACTGCAAAACGAATTGGCCAGCTCGCGTGAGGCCGCGATGCATGCGGCTGACGAGATCGCCGAAGCCCGCCAGCAATTTGCCAACTGCCGCGCCGCCGCTAACGAGGCAACCGACAAGCACAACTCGCTGGCTACGCAGGTGAGCCAGGCCGAACAGCAGTTGCGAGAAGCCGAGCGACAGTTCAGCTCGTGGCAACAGCACTACGACGCCGCGAAGGCAGCCGTCCAGTTGGTAGCCACTCAGTTAGAGAGTGCCGACGCGCGGCGGCAAACGCTCGCGAAACAGCAGGCTGACCTCGCCGAGCAGATCGAGCAAGTCGCGACGACGCACTTCCAGCTCGATGAGTCGCTGAAAGCGAGCGAGCTCAATCTTCAGTTGCTCGTCCAACAGCGGCATGAAATCGATGTCGAGCTAGTTCGCGTCGAACAGCAGCTCGAAACCGCTCGGCGCGAAAGCCAGCGCCCCACGGTCGAAGCGGAATTGGCAACGAGCGATGCTCCCGACAATCTGCGCCGCCTAGCCCGCGAAAGCGAAGCCGCGCAGCTTGCCTACCTTCGTGCCGAGTCGGCTGTTGCGGAGGCAACATGGGACCACGAGCAACTAGCCAACGAGCGTAACTTAATTGCCGCGCAACGGGTTGCGATTCGCCGCCGCCGTCAGCAAATTGTTGCCGCGATGCAAGAGACTCGCAAGGAACTCGAGCAGCAGCAATCGCAGAAGCAAGCGCTGCAAGTCGCCGCGACGCGCGTTGAATACGAACGTGAGGCCCTCTCCGATCGGCTTCGCGAAGACTATGGCATCGACCTCGCGTCGGCGGCGAGTTGCCGTCCTGAAAGTGAATTGCCCGGTGCGCGAGACGACGTCGAGCGCGAGGTCGAAACGCTTCGCAAGTCGATCAACCGTATCGGAGCGGTGAACACCGACGCGCTCGAAGAACTCAATGCCATCGAAGAACGCTTTGCCAAGATCTCGTCGCAGTACAAAGACCTTTCGCAGGCAAAAGAGTCACTCGAACGGCTCATCGCTCGGCTCAACAACGACAGCCGTCAACTCTTTTTCGATACCATCGAAACGGTACGCGGCCACTTCCAAGAGTTATTCCGACGACTATTCGGTGGGGGTAATGCCGACCTGGTGGTCGAAGAATCGTCGGGCGATGATCCGCTCGAATGCGGCATCGAAATCCAAGCCTGTCCTCCGGGAAAAGATACGCGTAGCATTTCGCTGCTCTCGGGGGGCGAGCGAACGCTCACCTGCGTGGCGTTGCTACTGGCCATGTTCCGCAGCAAGCCGAGCCCGTTTTGCGTACTCGACGAAGTCGATGCCGCACTCGACGAGGCCAACATCGGCCGCTTCAACAAGGTGATTGGCGAGTTTCTCTCGGCGACTCAGTTCATCGTCATTACGCACTCAAAGAAAACGATGACGGGCGCCGACACGCTCTATGGCATCACGATGCAGGAATCGGGCGTGTCGAAGCAGGTCTCGGTGCGATTCGACGATGTGTCCGAAGACGGCACCATCCGCCGTGCGGCGTGAACGAGCAGTCGCACTAACTAGACAGCGCCAGTTTGCGATACGGCCGATTCCAGGGACCGCCGATCGACCCGGATAAACGCCGATGAATTGTGTTGAAAAAATACCAGGTCGAGCGAAAGCCGCACCGACGTTGCGTTTGAGTCGTAGGCGAACAACGACTTATCGCAGCACAGCGAACCAGAGGAGCGCCGGAACTCGCTTAGCGAAAATGGACAGGATAACAAGGTCGGCCGGATTGACTGGATAACCCCGTTCGTTGGCGGCTTCGCTTTTTCCCGTTGATCCCGCCGATCCTGTCGTCCTGTCCATTAACGAACGACGCGCGAACAATGACTTAACGCTGTCCAGTGAGGGCTGGTTGGCAACTAATCTCCCGACTTCGATTACGATCGTCGTGTGACGCTCTCGCTTGCCATTTGGAAATCGGCAGATGGCTCGATTGCCTCGCCGAAAAAATAACCACCACGACGCGGCGAGCGCAAAGAACACGGCGGACTGGTCGCCACTGCTCTGGAATCGATCAAAAGCGTTGCTTCCTCATTCGATCGCCAATCATTTGAGCGATTCTCGTTTTATTGAGATCCGTCGGCTCAGTTGAAGCAATGCTAAGACTTCGCGGACTTTAATTTCGAGTCTTGCCGCTGTGAACTTGGCGCTCGCCGCGTCGTCGCGGTTATATTGAGGCGATTCGTTGCCACCTTTGATTTCACTTGGAAATCGGAAAGGTCTTCAGCGTCCATAAACTTAGGAACGAATCGAGAGTAACTTGGTAGGTTTGCCAAATTGGCAACGATGAAATAGCGAACGTCATTCCCACGCAGAGGCGGTGAATAAATGGGACTGGCTCTACGGCGCATTGGCTTTGGCCCGCCAAGTGGCATCATCCGTAGTGCCTGTCCCAATTTGTTTTATTCACTTTGCACTCGCGGATCATGTTGTGAAAAAGTGGGACAGGCACCGCACTTTGAACCGCTGCGTCGCGCGTACTCAGTTAGGTGCGGAGCCCGTCCCATTTTTTCACAACCTCGCAGGCGGGAATCTTGCTGGAAAGCGTCGCGTCTGGATTCCCGCCTGCGCGGGAATGACCGATACGTGCAAGTTGTTCTTGAGCTATTTCTTAGTTCGAGCCGGCTACTCGTCGAGCTGGGCAAGTCGCGTTTGCTCGCGTTCGCGCAAGAGCGTCGCATAGCGATCGTGAACCTGTTGGCTGAGCATGACCAGCTCGCCACGAACGGTCGCATCGGGTGAGGTGAGTTTTTCGCTAAGCCGTTGCATACCGGCTGGATTGGTTTCAGCGGTACGCGAGAACGTGCTGACGAAGTTCATCGTCTCGGTGAAATTGTGATCGGCCGCCTTGGCCATCAGCGGCTGTAAGGATTTAGCAATCAACTCGGCACCGACCCGATCGACGACCACCCACGTGTCGACGACGGCCGTGACATAAGTACGGCCATTTGTCTCGACGCTCGAACCCGAGCGGACAAGCATCAAACAGCGGGCGTCGACATCGCGCGGTAGCGGCGCGCCGGTGTAGGAACCATCGCCGTACAACAGCAGCGTGTTGCGGGCGTTGTCGTTGTATTTTTCGACCAAATACCGAAGCTTGCCGGTCGTGCCAGCCGCGTCGCGGGCCGCGAACGTACTGTTCCCCAGCGGCTTGACTTCCAATACGCCCACTCCCATCAGCCGCCACACGTCGGTAACGACCTCGGGATGACGCACGAGAAAGTTGAACATTAGCGGATCGCAATCGACGACACGCGTCGGCAGGCGACGATAGATTGATGCGTCGGTAATAATTTGCCGCACAAGCTGCTGATTTTGGGAATCGAGATTGTCCCAAGGGATGTGACGAGCGGCATCGTCGCGCGTTGCGCGCGTGCTCGACGCGGGTGGCAATTCTGCGCGAGCGACGCTCGCCAGCGCAACCAATCCACTAAATAGCAATATGCCAGCACCGCGTACGGCGCGCAAAACTAGGCCCATCGTCCCCCCCCGGAATCCACTCGGTTGCCAACCCGCCCGTTAAGAGAGCGTGAACGCAGCCGATTTTGACGGTCTTAACGATTAGTTCGGCACTTTGGCCGGGTGTTGTGCAGCTTGATTTGCGGTTGGTGGTTGTCGTGCTGGCATCGGCCGCGATAAGGACAATCGCCAAAAAGTCACGCAACTCAAGCGAGTGTGGCGGCGAGTCGTTGACTCAACGATTTACCCACTCAATTACTTGATGCCTCACTTGCTTGCGCTGCGTGCTTGTATTTGTGGTACTTTTGCGTTGAGTCGTATTGACGCCATTCCGCCCGCACGGTCTGCTAAGGCAATGCTATCGCTCGAACAAAAAAAGTTTCTCTCGCAGTCGCTGCTCATCATGCAAATCATCGGCGGTGCTCTCGTTACGGGAGTGCTCGGCTTTGGGTTCGTTGCTTTTGGCTCGGCAACGCCTGACGAGAACGCCGCGGAAACCATCTCGCTGGCGGCCGCCGTGGCGGGATTGCTCGCTATCGCGACCAGTTTTGTCGCTTCGCGAGTCGTCGCCGATCAGGCGATCGCGGCCCGCGCACGGGTCGACGGCGACGCCATGTCGAGCGAGCGACAAGAGGGAGACGTTGGACCGGTTGCTTTTCTCGCAGGGGTTTACCAAACCAGTTTCATCGTCGGAGCCGCGATTCTCGAAGGTGCCGCGTTCTTCAACTTGGTTGTCTACTTCACTGGCGGACAGATTTACTCGATCGCCGTCGCCGGCATGTTGTGTGTGGGAATCATTCTGCTAATACCAACGCGTAGCCGACTGGAACGATGGGTCGTCGACAGACTCCGCCAAAGCCGAGAGCTTAGTTCCTTCGGCGATGGAGCGTAAGCAAACATGCTCAGCGACGCTCTCCGCCATCGACTCGAAGCCTTGAACCGCGACTGCTTGCCAACTGTCGGTCGTAAGCCGGAACAAGCAACCAAACTCGAGCTCGCTAAGACCGCGATCGGGTTAACTTCACGCCCAGCGCCGAGTTTGGAGCCTAGCGGGCTACGTTCCGGTAGTGGGGCACTCAGCCGCCGATTGCCCCAGAATTATTTCGACCGTGGCCACGAAATCGAGAACGAACTCGGCCTACATTGGCTCGTCACTATTCCTATCGAAGAACTCTGGCCCCACGCAACGAAGCTCATCGACAGTCGCAGCGCTGTCTTGCGCGATTCAGTCGCGCTGGAAAGCACCTGGTCGCCGGTGGCGAAGTCGTTGCCCAATGGTCTCGTCGCGCTCGATCTCGAAACGTGCGGCCTTGGCGGCGCGGCCTTGTTCCTGGTCGGCTTGTTGCGACACACGAGCGATGGACTCGTCGTTGAATTACTGCTTGCCCGTACATACGCCGAGGAAGCGGCCGTGCTCTGTTCGCTTTGGAATCGGCTCACTGGCGAACACATCCTGCTCACCTTCAACGGCAAGTCGTTCGACTGGCCAACGGTCTGCGACCGTAGTCGCCGGTGGTTGATTGACCGGCGGATGGACCTTCCTCAGCCAACACACTTCGATCTATTGCACCCGGCACGGCGGCGCTGGAAACGCGTGCTTCCCAATTGCCGGCTGTTGACGATCGAGCGTCAAATTTGCCGCCGCACGCGCTTGGGCGACATCGAGGGGCGCGAGATACCCGCCGCTTACGATCGATTCGTCCGCACGGGCGACCCCGAACAAATCGAGCCAGTCCTCTATCACAACGCGCTCGACTTGGTGACGCTGCTCGATGTGACACTAAGGTTGGTGGAGTAGCTACCGGGCAACATTGCCAAGGGCACCCAAACTTGACTTTCGTTCGGAACCGAGCACTAAATCGGCTTTGGATTTGCGTCGTGTGCCGCGTAGATTCTGCCCAGTGGTGTGAGCGAACCATCGACTTTGACCAGAGCTGAGGTGCCGAGTGGGGCGCTCGACGGCTCAGCGGCGAACCAGGCATAGCGATCGAGACATTTGAGCTTGTCGAGAGCCGGCAGAGCTTCGCGCATGAACGCGGCGACTCGCTGTGGCGAGTGCCTGTTGTCGGCCGCAGTCTTGGCTTCCCAGTCGCCAACTGCGAACTCGGTCATCCAGAGGCGACGGCCGAATTCGCTGTGAACTTGTTCGAGCCGTTTCACAAGTGCCTCGGCACTTGGTCCGCCGTAGGAATGGACGGCAACGAAGTCGACGCGAAGATTCTTCTGTTCAACTTGCTCCATGAACTGGCGCATCCATTCGCGGTCGGGATGAACGCAACCAGGGCTCACCAATGGCACGCCCAGTTCCATGAGGATTGGCCAGAACTTGACGACCTTTTCGACCGACATGTTGCTTTGCTTGTGTTGGTCGGGTTCGTTGAAACCCATCAGCGATTTGATCTGACCACTCTTGACGAGCGGTCGCAGCGTATCGACCCTTTCTTCGAGATTCTTAACCGACCAGGCATTCCATATCATCGGAGCGAACTCAACACTCGCCGGCAATGTCTCGGGGCGTTCGGAACCCCAGGAGTAGAGCCAATTGGCTTTGAGTTGGCGAATATTATTGAGCCAGGGGCTCCCCTCTTTGGTGACGAACGCGCAGCCTTTTTTTCCGCTGGTTGCCGCCGAAGTATCAGCAGCTAAGCCGACAGAGCTGGCGGCCAAGGCGGCCGCCGAAGCGGCAAGAAATTCACGACGTCTCATAGTGACTTTCGTAAGTTGCAATTGTTGGCGACTCCGATTAAACTCGTTAACAACAGGGCGGCCAATCCCATGGCCGAAGGCTCGGGAACGCTCGAAGGCGACAATGAAAATGCTGCCAGCGACGCAGCCGTTTGACCGAAGTTGGCTCGCCAGACGGCGTAGTCGGCCTGATTGACAGCGCCGTCGCCGTTGCCGTCGGCCGAAGTAATGAACTGAGCGCCGAGCCCGTCGCGCCAGACGGTATAGTCGGCCGCGTCGACGCGGCCATCGGCATTGTAATCGCCGGCGATCGTGATCGAGATTTCGCCGGTTGTGAGTAACGCCGAAGTATCCCACATGAGTTGGGGCGCGAGAGCGGGTAAGCTGAGCCCCGCGAGCGAGCCACTGGCCGACACGAAGTCGAGCAAGTTGAAGGTGTCGCCCACCGTCAGCCCGGCGATGCCAACATAACTCACTTCGATCGTTGCGGCAGTAAGGCTCAGCGCGCCGGCGATGTCGATGCGGTCGGCAGCCTCGTTGTCTCCGATGTCGAACTCGAGCTTCGAGCCAGTGGCGGCATTCAAGTCGCCAGCGATGGTGAAGACGCTACCAGTTGGTGTCGACGCGAGCGCGATTGACTGGTAGTTCTGAGTCACCTGCTGAGGGGTGAAGGCCGTGTTGGCATAATAGCGGGCCTGCGCGATCAGCGAATGGTAGTTGTTCGCCGACCCACCATCAATGAGTCCTGTGATCGACGTGGTGGCGGCGCCCAGGCCCATTGCATCGCCACCGGCCCAGTCGTCGATCACCTGTCCGGCGAGCGATCCGGCGAGCACTCCATTGACGTAAAGCGAAATGGTGTCGGTGTCGGCGGTAAGATCGATCACGCCGATGGCTTGGTGCCAACCGGTTGCGAGCGTCGTGGTGAGGTAGAGGTCGCTTCCGACGCCGTCGACATTAAATTGCAATTGGTTGTTGTTGAGCGTGAACGAGACCCCTGAGTTGAGCCCCCCCAGTTCGAGCAACACTTGATTTTGGTTAGCGGCGGCGTTCGCGACGCGAAAAACGACTTCGAATGTGGCATCTTGCCGGCTACGAGGTCCGCCCGACTCAAAGTAATTGCTCAGTCCCGTCGCTCCGCCGGAAGTGGGAATCGAATAGGCTTTGGTGAGCCCGGGAAACGCGGGGGAACTAACATCATCTGGCGAGGCCGCCCCGACAAAATTGAGGCTGCTTGTGCCGACGGCGCTGCTCCAAAGGTTGTCGCCTGGCGTATCGAGGGCGGCATTGAAATCGAGATTGAGGCCGCCGGTGACGTGCTGGACCTGTGGCGTGAACTCGGTGAAGCCATTGCCACCGACATTGATCGTGGAGTCGATCAACACGATGGGCGATGTCGCTTGTGCGGCGCTACCGCTGGTCGTGAGCGTTGAGCCGGCGGTGAAGCTGGTGCTTCCCTGTAGGGTCCCGCCGAGTTGAATGTTTTGGCCCACGAGGGTGTAGATGCCGCGTCCTTGGGTCGACACCATGTGGAGCGTACCGCCAGGGTTGACGACAATTTCGGCTGTCCCAGCGAGGGTACCATTGGTGATTTTCAGCGTGCCGGCGTTAACGTTAAGGTCGCCAAAGTTGAGTACTTCAACGTTATCCCACGAGACGGTGTTGGTGCCACTCTTGGTGAGCGACCCATTGGTGCGAATTCGCACAAACGCGTTGTTGCCACCGACACCCCAGTCGGACGAACCACCAATCAGGCTGTTGCCTTCGATTGAATCAATCGCACGCATGGAAGTGCCCAGTGAAGCGCCGTTGTTGACGAGGGTACCACCACGAAGGTAGCGAACATCAGTGCCAAAGTCGCTTCCCGCAAGGTCGAACGTTTCGCCATTCATGGTTGTGTCGACATAGGCGTCGCCAGTGTTCGTCGGCGTGACCGGACTATTCCCTGATAGCAGGGTGGCATCGGTAAAATGTTGGTAAAATGCGTATCTCTGGACGTAATTGCGACTTTCGAGTTCGGGAATGACCGCCTCAAGAAAAATGCGGTTCGCTTCTAGGTAGGCTTCGTCGGAATAATTATCCGCCCAGTCGTGCAACGCAAATTCAGTAATCCAGACTGGGCGATTGTAAGTGTTGTGGTAATAGCTAACACGATTCAAAAAGGTGCTGGCCGCTCCCAGGGGATTGTTCGGATTGCTGCCGCCGTACCAGTGAAACGCGACGGCATCGACGCGCAGGTCGTCGTTGAGATTACCGTTGCTGTTTCGAGCTTCGACTTGTCCCATGAAGTCGGCCAGCCAAGCTTGCCCCTCGGCATTGTCGGAAACGGCAGGACTCACCAGCGTGTGATTGGGGAGTGTCGCCTGTGCCTGTGGCCACAGCGCGATCACATCATTCACCGAAATGTTGGACTGGTCTTCGCGTTCCGGCTCGTTGAATAGCAACACGGTGTCGACGTCGTTGTAACCGGCAACAATGTCGAGTTTGTTCTGAAAATTGTTGCCATACTTAATGAGCGGAATCCACTCGGCATTGGAGTTGGCGATGCCTTGGGGCGGAGTGTGCCACCAGTTGTACGACCAACTCGCGTTGCTGGCGTTCACGTGGTTGATGTCGGAACCGGCCCAGCCAATTTTCGGCGAAGCAGCAATGCATGATTCGACGAACGAATCGGCGGCGGAAAAAGCAGCGATCGCGAGGGCCATTTTCGGCAACAATCGACTTGGCACTGTGAGCATGCGGAAACAGTCCTTTACTTCACTTGAACAATTTGGCGGAACGCTATGAGGGCGACCGGCACGACGGCAGCCCAGATGGCCGCTGGTTCTGGAACGTTAGAAAGTTCAAGCGACGCCGGTACTTGCGAACCGAAATTTGATCGCCAAACCACGTAGTCGGCCGCGTTGACTTGCCCGTCGCCATTGCCGTCGGCCGATGTGAGATCTGCGACGCTTTGACCGAGACGATCACGCCAAACGGTGTAGTCGGCGGCATCGACTCGACCGTCGCCGTTGTAGTCTCCCGAGACGGTAACAAACAGCGAAACGCCGGTGTCAGAGTAGCCGATTTGCCACATCTTACCGGCAGTAAGTGTGGGCAGGCTCACTGTATCGAATTGGCCGGTGAGTGTGTCGGCCTCAACAATAATAAACTGGTCGCCAAGGTTCGTAGCAAAATCGTCGGCGGGGGCGACCGTCAGTTCGCCCGCGATGGTGGCCGTGCCGGTCACGACGACGCGGTCGAACTTGGTGGAGTTGAGCACGTCGAGTTCAAGCGACGCTCCCGTCTCTTGCGTCCAATTGCCTTCGATAGCGAGCGTCACTGGGGGGACGCCAGGAGCGCCACCCTCGAACAGCAGCGTTTGGTAGTTTTGATCGACTTCAGTATCGCCGAAGGGAACGTTCGCATAAAACCGCGCGGCAGCGATGTCGCCGTGAAAGTCGTTCGCAGGGCCAGTCAAGCCAGTGGCTGCATCGGCGATCCGTCCGAGGCCGAAAATATTACCCCCTGCCCAGTCGTTGACGTTGCCCGCCACACTGCCGACGAACGCGTTGTTCAGGTAAAGCGAAATCGAGTCGTCACCAGCGGCGAGGTCGATGACGCCCACCACGTGGTGCCAGCCGGTTGCGAGCGTTGTCGAGATGGCAATGTCATCGGCGTCGCCATCGACGCTAAACGTGAGCGTGTCATCATTCAGCACCAGTGCGATGCCGCGCGTTGAGCCACCCGTTTCTAGGATCACCTGGTTCGTTCCCGCACCAATGTTCGTTACGTTGAGCACGACCTCGAAGGTGGCGTCACGCGAGCTATGAGTCACTGGTGTATCAAAATAGCCATTGAGCCCCGTCGCTCCGCCGCTAGTGGAAATGGAGTAGGCCGAAGTGAGAGCCGGGAAATTGCTGCTCGCGACAGCGGTCGGAGTGGCCGGTCCGCCAAAATCGAGATTGTTGGCCGCACCGGCGATGTCTTGCCAAAGATTATCGCCCGGTGGATCGCTAGCGGCATCAAAATGCAGGTCGAGTCCGGTGGTGAATAGCGGCGGCGCGGGGTCGTTGTTGCCGCTGCCGGGTACGATGCCGACGCCACCGACTCGGATGGTCGCTCCGGTGCGAACAATCAAACTAGCCGCGACGTTGCCATCGGTGAACTCGGTCGTCCCCGCTTGTAGGTCGAGACTATCGCTTAGCTCGACCGGACCACCGATCGATAGATTCGCGGTGCCGGTCTTGGTGACCTTCAGCCCCGCGCGGTATTCGCGAAGCGCACCCGAAAGTGTGAACTTCTGGTTGCCATCGCCAGCGATTGTGAGATCGTCGTACAGATTGACGTCGAGTCCGATGTCGTAGGTGTACACTTCCGGTCCGGCAATGGTGGCGTCGAGGCGAATCTCGGGCATCGCGCCCGACAGGCTCTTAGCAAGCAACACACCACGGCCGTCGATGGTTGCCGTACCGCTGCCGGCGAGAGGTTGGCCTTGGTCGACGAGCTCAATGCGATTCGCGAGAAACTCAAGCCCTCCGACGCGGGTCAAGTCGTTGGTTGCCGTGTAGTCGCCAGCACTCTTGTTGCCAAACACAAGTACCGCATTGGCATAGCCATCGTCCTCGTTCATGGTGGCGTTGGTGCCGGTGAGGTTGTTCGTCCAGGCATTGCCGGTCGACCAAGTCGCCGCGACAAATGCATCTTCGCGGTAGCGGAACTCATCGAACTGGTTGACGTCTGGAGCGCGGAGGTCGCTGCGAGCTTTGTCCATTTGCACGTCGTAATCGGTCATCACTTGCTGCAACTGGGCCACGACGGCTGGATTAGCCGCCGCCACGTTGTTGCTTTCGCCGATGTCGGTCGCCAAATCATAAAGCTCGAACTCATTCGCGGAACCGCGAAACATGAGCTTCCAGTTGCCGACGCGAACGGCCGATTGGTTGCCGCTGGCGCGTCTCAGGTAGAGCGATTCATGTGACGTTCCGGCAGCGGTGCCATTGGCGAAAGGAACCAGATTCACCCCGTCAATGATTTCGCCCGGTTGAAAAACGCCACCGCCTGCGGCGAATGCCGTGGGCAACACATCGATCGCATGAACCAGCCCGTCGAAGGTCGTGCCAGCGACCGAGGCATCGATGCCGGCGCCCGAGATAATCATCGGAATCCGAAGCCCGCCGTCGTACTGCGAACCTTTGCCGTTGCGGAGCGGTCCGTTGCTGCTGCCATTGGGAGAACTGTCGCAGCAATCGCCCCCGTTGTCGTTGAGAAAGATGATCATCGTGTTGTCGGCAATGCTGTCGCTGGAGTTGCCGTCGCCGTTGGGGTCGTCGACCGCTGCGATAATTCGGCCAACATTGCGATCGAGGGCGATCTGCATGGCGATTTGCAATCGGCGATTATTCGACACACCCAGGTTGAGTGCATCGACAGCCGCCAGATCGGCCACCGTCGCTTGCAACGGTGTGTGGGGTGCCGTGAACGATGAGTACATAAAAAAGGGTTGGCCCGAGTCGTGATTGTCGGCGATGTAGTCGACTGTAAGGTCGCCGAACACGTCGGTCACATAGTCGCTGGCGTTGTACTGATTCTCGATGACTTGATCGCTGAGCGACCCACCCGCTCCGTCTGAGAGGGTGCGGCGCAGTGCGCTGTCGCCCGTCGAGGCACCCATCCAGTAGCTTCGCGAACCGCCGATGATGCCTTGGAAATTTTCGACACCCTGATTTTGGGGCCGGTTGCCAAGTTCACCGGTCAACGTGTTATTGGTGTGAGCGCCCAGGTGCCATTTGCCGACCGCGGCAGTCGCGTAACCGATGCTTTGCATCTGTTCCCAGATGGTGGTCGCCGACGTCGGCAGGCCTTGCAGAGGCTCGGTACCAATTTGCCCACTACCGGCACCGATGTTGTTTTCATAGCCGAACCGACCGCCGTATTGGCCAGTAGTGAGCATCGCTCGACTCGGGCTACAGACGCTCCCCGTGTAGGCGTTGGAGAATCGCACGCCACTGCTCGCGAGCGCGTCGAGGTGGGGGGTCGGCACGTTGGTCGTGCGCCCGGTGATAGGGTCTTGAAACCCAAAGTCGGCCCACCCTGCATCGTCGCTGATGATGACGATGATGTTCGGTTGTTGAGCGCGTAGCTCCGATGACGTGCCCGATGACACGATGAAGACTAGCAGCGAAACGAATGGCAGATACTTCAGCAGCAAAATCATCGTGTCCTTCGTGGGAGCAACCGTCGGGCGATACCCCAGCAGGTGTCGCCCACAGTTGCCGGTGGGTGTAACGGCTCCAGCGCCCGATTTACCCAGGCGCTGGAGTGGGAGTTAAGTGACTTGCGGCGGACGACTAATTGCGACGAACAATCATGCCGGCGGCCAGCGCGCCTAAAACAACAAGTGCCAGCGAAGTCGGCTCGGGCACTGCGCCACTGCCCACTCCACCCAGCGACGCGGCGTTGTAGTTGTTGCCGAAGTTCGATCGCCACAAGGTGTAGTCGGCCGCGTTGACGGTGCCATCGCCGTCGCCGTCGGCTGCGAGGCCGACGCCCGTCGCGCCGAGCGTGTCACGCCAGACGGTGTAGTCGGCCGCATCGACAAGTCCGTCGCCGTTGTAGTCGCCGAGGTTGCCGAGGCTCAGTACCAGGTCGGTCCCGTTGACGATGCTGAAGCTAAAGTTGCCATCCCCCACGAGCGACAGCCCAGCGTCGACGATGCCCCCGGCGGCCGAGAGAATCGTGAACGTCTGTCCGGCCAAGGGGGCGAACGCGTTAACGAGCGAAATGTCGATCTCGCCCGCCAGCGTCGCGAGGCCAGTCACCGACAGCAAGTCGTTGTTGGCTGCGCCAAAAATGTCAATCTCGAGCGAAGCACTGTTGGACAAGCTGAAGTCGCCGGCGATGTTGAGTGTGTCTCTCAGAACCAGCGGTGTGGGATCGAGCAAGGCGTTGTAGTTTTGATCGACGTCGCCTTGGACGAGGGCCGCTTGGTAGTAACGCTTAACGGCAATCTGTCCGTGAAAATTCAGTGGCGTCGTGATCGCTTCGTCCGCCATCCCAAGTGGGTCGACGACCGTTTGTCCGTCCGTGCGACTAAGGCCCCAAGGGTTGGAACCTGCCCAGTCGTCGATGTTGAGACCCGTGAGCGCGGTGTCGACCAATGCACCGTTGAGATAAAGCCTGAAGGCGTCGTTCATCGCATCGTTCGGTCCGTTTTGGTTGACGACAATCACCGCTTGGTGCCATCCGGTGGTGACCGCAGTGCCAATCGCGGCGGTCGAGCCATCGCCATTCACAGCGGCGAACAATTGGTTGTCGTTGAGTGTCAGCGACACGCCACGTGTGCCACCGATATCGAGCAGCACTTGGCCTGCTCCAGCGTTCAGGTCGCTGACATGAAAGACCACCTCGAACGAACCGTTTTGCTGTCCGCGAGCATCGAAATAGCCATTTTGCGAACCGGGCGAGACGACACCGATACCACTGGTGTCATAGGCGAGGGTGAGATTCTGAAAGGTGGCGTCACTGGCCGCGACCGGCGATGCCGGTACGGGAGTCGCTGCTGTGGTTTCGGTAAACACGAGGTCGACAAAACCGGCGTTTGCCTCGGCATCGTTCCACTGGTTATCGCCAGCGATGTCGCGGGCCGCGTCGTAGTTGAGCTGCAATCCGGCAGTCCGGAACGGTGTTCCCGCACCGATACCACCGACACGAATCGTCGAAGCACTAGTGGTGGTGACGTTGCCCGTCACAGTACCACCCCCCGAAACGGTTTGTGAAGTCACGGCCAGCGTACCGGTCGAGTTGCCGCTGACGTCGAAGTTACCACCGTTGAGCTCGAGCGTGCCGGTGCCCGAGAGCGAACCGCTGCTAGCGGTTGTACTGGCAATCGAAAGTGTGCCGCTAGTAAGATTGACATTACCGAGTTGATTTCCACCCGTGTTGGCGATGATCGCCTTGCCGCCTCCGGTGACATTCACAGCACCACCGGTGACGATCGCACCGGCACCGGCGACTGTGTAGCTTTTGGCGGCCGTGTTGCTGAAGGTCACCGATCCGGGCGACACATTCGCGGCGACACTCACAACGGTCGTCGCGGCCGTGTCGTTGAAAATGACGTTGTCGAGATCGCGAAATTGGTTGTCGCTGGTGTTCCAGTTGTTGCTGGTCGCGACATCCCAAGCGTTCGACTCGCTTCCGGTCCACGTCGCGTTTTGCACCGCACCGGTGAAGTTCGCCACCACGTCGGCACCCGAGCGCGTGACCGCCCCGGTGAGCCGGGTGTTGAGGGCGTCGCCATTGAGGCTCGTAAAGTTAGCGGGGGCGAAGGTTGTGGTGCCGCCCGAACCGCCATTGGCGTCGATCAAACGGTAGGGACCAGTGGCCAAGCTTCCGGCGACCGGTGTAATGTTCACGCCAAACGTGCCACCCGAGAGCGTCAGATTTCCGCTCACGGTGACGAGATCGTTCACGCCACCCCCCACTGTCGTTACGCTGCCTAGCTCGAAGTTAAGCGAGCCAGTCTCCGGTCCGCTGATGACAGCGCCGAGGGCGAGATTGCCCGTAACATTGAGCGTACCGACCGAATCGCCGGGCGAAACAACATTGTCGGAGAGCACGTTAAAGGTGCTCGTCGAAATCGTGCCAGCACCCGAGAGAGTCGTGCCCGGTGCGATGAAATACCCTAAACCGGTAAAGCTCGTTGTGTTGAGGAACGCTCCAGCCGCAATGTGCGTGTTGCCAGCCAGCGAGTTAAACCCGGTACCGTCGTTCTCGACTACCAGCGTTCCTTGCGCAACAGTCGTGCCTCCCGCGTAAAGTGTCGCCGTGCTGACGAAGGGATCGGCCGTGGGACGAATGGTCCAAGTACCGGTGCCCGTTTTGGTGACGCGGATATTGTCGTTCTGTCCGTTGCCGATGAGATTGTTGGCAAACGAGCTGGTGACGCGACCGTTGCTGGCCCCCGACAACACGATGTTACGGTCGCCATTGTCGTTCATCGTGATCGTGCCGGCGAGTGTGAACAGCCCCGACCGCGACTCGAACTCAAAGTCGGTGCCGCCGGTGCCGCCAGTGATTGGGCCGCTCCAAGTGTTGTTGCCGATGCTCGAAACGCTGGGTCCGACGGCGGCAGCTCGACCGCCAACGAAGAGGGTCTCGCCCGCGACGTTGAGGTCCCCTTCGAGCAACAGCGTGCCAAAGTTGGTGGTGCCCCCGCCGACAACCGTTTGGTCGACTGTGCCGGTCGACGCGCCGAAAGCGGCCAGGTTAGTGACTCGCGCGGTGCCGCCGTTGACGACCAATTGACCAGTGTGTCCAGCGAGCGAGGCACCGAGCGTGACGACTTCGGTGGTCAAAAGATTTCCGGTGACGACCCGCCCCGCCCCGGTGACAGTATTGGTGAAGGTGCCGCTGTAGCCACCACCGACCCCATCGCCGAGAAAGATGAGGTCACCTGCGGCCGCGATGTCGACAGCGCTGCTCGCCGGAATTGCGGCCGTGGTGCTGACGCGGAGGTCGCCATCGTTAATTGTCGTAGTGCCGGTATAGGTGTTGTTGCCCCCTAAACTAAGCGTCCCCGTTCCCTCTTTCGTGAGTCCGACAGAGCCCCCAATGGGAGCGTTGATTGTGTGAAAGGCACCGTCGGCCGAAATCTCACCGGCACCCGAAAGGGTCAGCGTGCTGGTGCCTGCGATGGTGTAAGCATTTGCGGAATTGAGCGTTACGTTTCCGACTTCAACATTGACATCGAGCGTCACGGTCGATGCTGCCGCTATCGAGCCGCCAAACACCACTGCGGCACCAGCGTTGGGTGCCACGCCTGGCACCTCGCCCGTGCTCCAGTTGCCAGGAGTGTTCCATGACCCGCTCGCGGCGTTCGCCCACTCAGCGGTAGCCGCACCCAGTGCGATCGACGAGCCAGCGACGCTCAGCTTGACGGCGCTGGCGAGAGTCCCGCTGGTAGTCTTAAAGCTCAGCGACCCATTGCTCGCGTCGTTCGAGGGGGTGATCGCGATCCGAAAGAAGCTGTTGAGCCCATCGATGTCACCCACGATCGGGCTATCAAAGGCCCATACATATTCACCGTTAACGGCCCCCTCGGCAGGCAACACGAAGCTGTCGGTCGCGCTGCCGATCAGCAAGTCGTCGCCACCGCCAAAGACACCGTCGGCCCCGAGGTAGGTGAAACTCACCATCGCCGACGTGAGATCGAGGGAAGCTCGGCCGTTTAAGCTGGCCCAGCCGATGCCGGTGATTGAAACCTGACTCCCTAGGCTGCCGGAGAAGAGCGTTCCGAAATCGCGATCGAAGGTGGCCACGTTGGGCTGGTTGACCGTAAAGTCACCGCCACCCGGGGACGCCGTGTCGAAGAAGAAGTTAGGCCCCAAAATGTTGGTGACTTCGGTGCCAGGACCGCCGGTAATCGTGACTGCGCTTGCAAGGTTGATGATGGCGACATTCACTACGATAGCCGCGATCGTCGTCAATAATATTTTTCGTAACATGCTGCTGAACCCCTTATGGAAAGTGTTTGCCAAGTCTGTTGGAGCGAGTTCGAAATCGAGTCGCAAGTCGGCAGTCTCCAACTATCGAGTTGCCGGTCGATTCACGTGTCTCTCAGAATCCTGGCCCGCCGAGCTGCCCTGATGCCGGCGGGCCAGGAGTTTTGGCGACGAGCGAGCTCGCCACCGGTTTTCTTGTTTGTCGCAATTAGCCGAGCCGCCCCCGCATCACCACGGCGGCTCCTCCGCAGATGATCATGCCGAGCATGAGCACGGTGCTCGGTTCGGGAACCTGCAACTGCGCCGCCACCGATGTGCCTGCGACGCTTAGCTTGACATCGTTAGCCGTTAGGGCCGTTGTCGAAGTCGTTTTGTAGCGCAAGTTCGCGGGGCTGGCACCATTCGTGCCTGAAAGACTGATTCTAAAGAATGAGTTCAGACCATCGATTGTTTGCACTAATGGCACATCAAACTCAAAGACATACTCGCCCGCAGCCGTAAAGCTCAGCGAACCACTCGTGCTGCCAAACAATACATCATCGCCACCACCCCCAGCTCCATCGAGCCCGAGGTAGGTAATTGTGGCCGTTGCGGATGTTGCCGCAGTACCTGCGCCCGATAGTGCCCAGCCGAGACCGGTGATGGAAACAATACTTCCTGCTGGACCCACGTTCAAAGGGCCGAAATCGCGTCGGAAAGCTGCATTTGTTTGGTTAAAGTCACCCCCACCACCGGAAGCAACGTCAAAGAAGAAATCGGGGCCTAATTCCGTGGTCACATTGCCAGCAACAATCATCGCACCCATCGCCGACGCGCTCGACAGCACCATTGCCACCCCACTCGCCAGCAACATTTGCCGAAAATTCAAAGAGCGATTCATTAGTCACACCTCCCAAAGTAGTAAAACAAAGAAAACAAACGAGTCCGCCAAGTCGAGCGGCTCAACACTCAAAGCTCATTTACGCAACGTGTCTTTTAGTCGCTAATATCACTTCGTCGTGAGTGAAAACGTCGCCTCCTTCGTGCCGCTCGATGGCACCTCAAACGGGAGTTGTTGTCCCGAACGATAGCGAGTCGGAATGCGCTCTTCGGCAATCACCTCGATTTCGTCTGACTTCGTCGGATCGACCAACTTGGCCTGTTTTGTCGAAATCGCCACGTTGTGCGTACCGACGACTGCGCCGCGGTCACCATGTTCGGTTTTCAAGGTGAAATGCCCGTCGGCGTCGGTCATACCGTACGACGATGGACCTTGCAGATTGTCTTCCGTACGCGCCTGGGAAATGAATCGCACGATGGCCCCTTCGACCGGTTGGCCATCGAGTGTGACAACCCCTTCGACAGGGGCAAAGTCGAAAGGTCCGCCACCGCAACCAACAGTGCCCAGCGTCACAAGTGTGAGTAGCAAGTAATTAGAACGCATCGCTGAGTACCTCCTGTCCGGCGATCGTGCCCAGTGAAAGATAAACGTTGTCGTCAATCGAGTCGGGAATGCCTTGGACCGACCCGTCGCACATCGCAAATTGAATGACGTTACCGGCATGAACCGTCGAGAACGCGCGAATGCAGAGGAAGTTGTCGCCTCCATCGCCACCCGACGAAACGGGATCGATGCACTTCTGCAAATCGGGCTGACGATAAATGCTGCTCAGCCCGTTGGCATCGCGGACGAAATGCCCTTTGTTGAAGTATCGCCACGGCTTGCCCCACACGGCTTTGCGCTCGGGGAGCGTGATCGTGTGATATTCGCCAATGAGCGCGGTGTTCGTTGTTCCATCGGTAACCTGAGCGATTCGCACAGGTTTGGTGCCGATCGGATCTCCAGCGGCCGACAGGGGGCCACGAAATTGCTTCCATGTTTTGCGTGCGGCATTTTGGCCGGGGTTAACGCGATCCCACCAAATGTTTGTGCCCTGCTGCTGAACGTCCATCACGCCCGCGAGCCCCCGATAGCTCGATGGGGCCGCATCAGTTTCGCCCGGCGGAATAATCAGCGTTCTGGCAAATTCATCGGAAGGACAGATATAGGTGTCGATGAACTGCTGAGCGACCTGGACGTTGGAAACGCCCGACGCATTGGCACCGGTCGCGCGATAATTCTTTTCGCTATCGTACTGATCGTAGATGTTCCCGAGCTCCATATAGGGAAGAATCTCGATCGACCAGCCATCAAATGCCGTGCGTGGCACGTCATCGTCGGCGATGGCAGTGTGCCCGGCAGGGAAGGTTTTTTTCGTCGATTCATGGTTGAGAATCGCCAGACCCATCTGCTTGAGATTGTTTTGGCACTGCGAACGCCGGGCCGCTTCACGCGCGGCCTGCACGGCCGGCAAGAGCAGGGCGACGAGAATGCCGATGATGGCAATCACAACGAGCAATTCTACAAGCGTAAAAGCGCGCACGCATTCGCGCCGCCGGAGGCGTATCATGTTTGCTGTACCTAGAATTATGAAGAGTGAGGGGAAAAGGCCGCTGAGCCTAATTGCTGTGTCGAGATCTCATCATTGCGTCTAATGTTTGCCGCGTTCGCCAGAGGTCAACTCTCTGACGATGTAAAATCCCCAACGAAATCTGTCGTTATAGGCGTATCCGCTGGGGCCAACTCCTGCATAAATCGTATCACCGGCTACTAATTCACCTAGATCGGTGGCAAACGTCATGTAGCAGTTTCGACCGAGAATGAATTGCGATGTGACCGGCTCACTGTTGACATGAATCGACACATCAAGCATTTGCCGCTCGTCCCACACTTTCGTTTCCGGCCGTTCGAGCCAACCTGCTTCGATAGAGTAACGCCCATCGGTCGGCACAGTAAAAGCGGCGATCGAATAGATATCGAGACCGTTGCCGTTCTGCTGCGAACCGCGCCCGGGGTGACCGCCGTCGCGATGAACTCTGACGAACTCGAGCGCACCCGGTGCGCGCCCGGGGACATTTCCGAGCGGGCAATAGAACCCCCGTTCGTTCCAAGTCAGTTCGAGGTAACTGTCGATGTCGCCGAACGGTCCACCCGAGTTGGCAAAATATCGCCAAGCCCCTTCGCGTCGCGGTTGGTCGGGCACACCGGGTCGCCAATCGTGCCAACGGTCCCCCACCACAACCGCCTGGCCTCGCTTGAGCGGACTGGGCAATGTTGCGGTCAACCTGTGATCGTCGTCACTTGGCTTGTCGGTCGTCAGCAAGTCTCCCTCGGTTCGCACGCCATCGCCGGTGAGCAAACGCTGCGACGTGGCTTGCTGCTGGGGTTTGAAGACTTCGACTTCCCCCTCGGCGACAACGACTTTGACTTCGCTGTCATCGGCGCCATTGCCAACGCTGACGAGAAACTTGGTCCCGTGGTCGATAACGTGTAGCTTTGGCGTATCGACGCGGAACCCCACGGCCCAGGCTGGCGCGACCGCCGCCAAATCGCCACGGCGGAGCGTGGCGTGGTTTTCGTTGTGAACGACCAACTCGCCCGGCCCTTCAAGCACGGCGATCACACCCTGCCGAAAGGCAATTTTGACCCGCCCCGACTCAATTGCGAGCACGTCTTCGGCGACCATATATTGGTCGATGGCAAACGCGTTGTCCTGCGACTTCCATACGACGTTTTCGAGCCGTTCGATGGTGGCCACGGCCCCGGGAAACCGGATGACTTCAAGTGGCTTGCCCGACCCAAGCGTCGCGACTTCGCGATCGCCGGTGCCGAGTGATTGGGCGAAGTAGATGGCCACGAACAAGGCAGCTGCCGTTGCGAGCGCGACCACTCCACGGAGCACCGCCGACCAGTTGGCGACCGGCGGTGAATAGGTTGGCGTCGGGACCGTTAGCTCGGTTTCGACCAATTGGCGAGTCCGTTCGAGCCGCACCGCGCCGAACAGGTCGGCGTGCATGGCCGCGTATTGCAAGTACACAACACGCGCCGCTGGGTTGTCGCGGAGCAGTTTCTCGAACTGAGCTAATTCTTCCGTCGTCGCATTGCCGCTGCAGACGTTACTGAACAGCCGCAGTTCGGGATCGGCGAGTTGTGGAACAGGCTGTTTTGAATCGGGCGCCATTTAATTTGTACCCTCTCGGGAGAGGGTCGCCTGAATGCAACGATAGAGACCACCACGAATCCGCGCGAGCGAGTTGTAAACGCCAGCGGCACTGCGACCAAACTGCGACGCGATTGTCTTGATGGTCGCCCGATTGCTGTAGGCAGCCTGCACGAGTTCGCGGTCTTTCGCCGGCAGCTTGCCCATGCACTTCGATAAGGCACGACGACGCGCATGGCGAAGCTCGGGCTCTTCGTCGGCCTGAGCGACGGCGAGCAGCTCGACGATGTCTTCGCTGAGCGCCACTTCGCGCCGAAGCTTCATCATGTTCATCGCGTGGTTCCGACCGATGCGACAACCCCAGGCGACGAAATTCGAGCCAGGCTCAAATTCGGCGAATTTTTGCCACATTGTCATTACCGATTGCTGAAAAATGTCTTCGGCATCCTGAAAATTACGGATAATCGCGGACAGAAACCCCAACAGTTGGGCCTCGTGAAGCGCCAGCAATTCGAGGAAGAGCTCGCGATCCCGCGAGTCGCCACCAGAACCGTCGCTCGGTGTCTGTGGATCGATATGCGATGGTCCCATTCCTGTCCGCCAACAAGGAAAACTTGTTCGTGCCACAATATCATTTCTGCTCAACGAACAATCTAAGGGAGATTCTTTGCGAATCCCCCAAAAAATTCGGTGACTCGTTTCTGCGCACGACGCAAGTCGTTACTGCAAAGAGAATTACGCTCGGTATACAAAGCGGCGAACGAGCTGGCTGTGGCTGTTGATGGCCCTTACGAACGAGCGGCGAACCGTCGTAGCCAACCGGCTAGGTCGGCGAAAATCGGTTCCGGATCCGACTCGAACTCGAACGTGTGGGCCGACGTGGGATACTCGAGCAGCATCTTGTCGGCCGATGCAAGCCTGCGGAAGTAACCGATCGTCTTTGAGTTGTCGACAATGCGATCGCGCCCCGCGAGCATCATCATCGAGGGCGTGTGAACCCAGGGGGGCGATTGTCGGGCCCAGCGGGTCATGGCTAAGTCCTCGCGAGCGAATCGCATGGTAATGTTCCGCAGCGTTAGCGGGTCGTGGCGGATGTAGTCCTGCCAGCGGGTCGAATCGGTAAAAAGTGCTGGATCTTGTAGCGGAATCTCGACTAGTTTCTCGTTGACTCGAAGCGTCTGCGTCGCGCGTAATCCGAGTCGCTTGCCTACCCCCGGTTGTTGTTTGGCATAAATACCGGGGCAGATGAGCCCGATGCCCGCAAGGAGATCGGGCCGCGCGCGGGCGACCACCGGTGCGATTTTGCCTCCCCAGCTAATGCCAAGCAGTACCAGCGGACCCATTCCGGCGAGCGATTCAAGGTAAGCAACAATGTCGGCAACCCATGTCTGCCAACCGTCGATGTCTCCTCGCCCAGCCGGATTCAGGCCCGACCCGCGACGGTCGAGAAAGTGAACGTCGAAACCGTGGCGAGCTAAGTAGTCGCAACTCGCGTCGTACCACCCGGCATGGCTGATGATGCCGTGTAGCATGACGACTCGCGCCAGTGGTGGCTCGAGCGCGTGCCATCGCCGGACGGCCAGGCGGGTGCCGGGCGTCGGTTCGTAGTATTCGACTGTTGCGCGCAGTGGTCCCATTGCCAGAGTTTAGCTCACAGGCGAACAGGAAGAACCAAGGCGACGCGGCGACGCAGCGGGAAAATGGGCAAGCCAAAGCGAAAAACTGAACCACGTCGAAATCAAGTTCGCGAGAAATTTCCAGCTCCGCTAAAGTTTGGTCGATTCGCCGTGTCGCTGCGTCGCCGTGGCTCAACAAAGATCAAAGCGGCGTTTCGATTTCACCAGCGGATCGAAGCGCGTGCGGCACATGGTGACGCCAAGGCCGGGCGTATTGAGTGTGGGGGCGAGGCCGCCGTAACCAAACGTGATGTCCTGATCGGTGGGAAGCACCTTGAGTACGTGATGGTCGTAAGAGCCTTCGAGGTAACGAATGTCGCCGACGGCGGTGGCCCAGTGGCGGCCCGCTGCCGAAAGGATGCCCGATTCCCCCGGGTGGCAACCGAGTTGGTAGCCGAGGCCATGCTGCTTGGCGAGTGCTGCGAGTCTAAGGCAATTGATGAATCCGCCACACTTGCTGATACGCAGATTAAACAAGTCGCACGCTTCGAGTTTGATCGCCCATTCGGCATCCGTTCGCGAAGTGAGCGACTCGTCGAGCATCACCGGTATGGTTAGCTGTTGCTTGATGGCAGCCAGCGCTTCGATTTGTTCGTGCGCGACCGGTTGTTCGACACACGTAATGCCAAAGTTGGCGAGGCCTTCGAGCCGTGCGACAACTTCGTCGGCCCGCCACGCCTCGTTGGCGTCGATGCGGAGGTCGACGCTGGGGCCAATCCAGCGGCGAATCGTCTGTAGCCGCTTGGCATCGGCGTATCGGTCGCTGCCGACCTTGACCTTACACTGGCGGAACCCCCACGCCCGCATCTTGAGTGCCGACTTCCAAACCTTGCTGGCATGCTCGCCATCGATGGTCGTGCTGTACCGTACACTCGTCGACGACCGTAAGACATTGTTCACCTCGTCGACGTGATGCGCAACACTTCCGGCCGATTCACCAAACGACTTCCCGAAAGCATCGAGCAAACTTAGTTCAAGAGCCGCTCGAAGTGAATTACTGCCGCAGCCACGCGAATCGCCGTCAGGAATTGGCGGAGCAAATCGGTCGATAATTGAAATGACGTCGCGCCAACCGTCGCACCGGTCCCTTAGCTGTATTTTGAGATCGGTCGCGGCGAGTCTATCGAGGCACCCTTGCGGTGTTTCACCGGTCACATAGTTGCGCGGCACACCCTCGCCCCAGCCGGTGGTGCCATCTTCAAGTTCACACTCGATAAACAGATTCTCGCTCGAGTGCCGCGTGTGCGAGGCGTGTCGAAACGGCTTTTTCAGCGGCAGTTCGGCGATGTAGGCAGTGATTTGTTTAACATGCATCGCGATGTATTATGCCGAGCTGCTGCCAGTCGCGACCTTGCCGGTTGCCTCATCGAGTGCTTCAAGAATACCTTGTCGAAAATCGACCTTGGGACTGTAACCCAGCACACGTTTCGCTTTGGCGATCGAAAAATCGAGGTTAAGGGTCATAAACTTGATGCGCGCACCGGTGAGCAGCGGAGCTTCGGTTGCGCCGCGCAGCTTCGCGAGCCGCTCGATTGGCCTGACGGCCAAACGAGCAAACCACTCGGGGACGTGTTTCGGGTGGGGTTTGCCCAAGTAGTCGGCAATCGTGTTGATATATTCTTCGCGGGTGACGAGCCGCGCGTCGCGGATGTTGAACGTCTCGCCTAATGCGTCGTCGCTACGCAGCGCAAGCACCACCGCGTCAGCCAAATTGCCGACGTAGACGTTGTTGAGCAGCTTGTCTCCTTTGCCGATGTACTTCATCGAGCCATCGGAGAGCTTCTCGATCACGCGCGGAACCGAGTGTCGTTCGCCCGGTCCGTAAATAAACCCCGGGCGAAGGATCACTGCCTTCAGGCCACGCTGCTCGATGTGTTGTTGAATCAGCATCTCGGCTTCGGCTTTTGTTTTGGTGTAGCCATCGAGGCCCGAAAGATCAGGCGGTGTCGTTTCGTCAGTGCCGAAGTGATGACGAGCCGCGTAGACGCCGAGCGAGCTGATTTGAATCCAACGCTGAATCGTCGGACTGTTTTCGACAGCCAACAGCATGTGCTCGAGCGCGACAACGTTGATGGCCCGATACCTCTCGGCTGGACCCCAGTCGCCGATGTGTGCCGCACAGTGAACAACGTGATCGACGCCTTCGATCGCTGCGGGCAACGACTCAGGGTCGGCAAGGTCAGCCGTAAGAAACTCGACTTCGATCCCGTTGAGTGGCGTGCGGTTAGAGTCTTTGCGGACCATCGCGCGTACGCGGTAACCCTGTTCGCGAAGTGTCTTGGCGACGCGAACACCGACGAGTCCGGTGCTGCCGGTGACGAGAACGAGTTCAGAAGTCAAGATAAGGCCCGCCCAATTTACGATGCGACTCGGTGGGTGATTTCTTCTTTGACGCGAGGCAGATTTTTAATGAATTCTAAGTCGCTGGTGAGGCAGGGATGTTTAAACTCCTCGAAGTTGCCCCGTTCTCGGCTTCGTTCGCAGCGAAATGCTGACCAAGTACCGGCCGGTATCTCGCTAACTTGAATTGGCTCGATGCGGCCCGATTGGCATTTGTCGCCGTATTCGACGTTAATCTTTTCGAGTCGCGTCTGCACTTCGGTGGCCAGTTGCGCACTGCGACTGCTGTGGGCACCCGGTTCCACGACCAGGTTATAGCGAGGCCGCGCGCCCATCGTCGGTGCAAGCGTGAACGTACAAGACGGCAGGTCAAGCGCCGCGAAACTTTCCTTCATGGCCTGCACGACTTGATATTCACTGAGCTTTTCGCCCGTGATGCTCGAAAAGTGTCGCCCTTTGTTCATGAAGCTCATCAGCGGCGACTCGCCCTGGTAGCCATCGCAGCGAACCATATCGCAAATATCGTATCGATAGAGCCCAGCGTCGTTAGTAAGCAGTAAGAAATAGTTTTTGCCAGGCGTCAATTCGTGAGCTTCAAGCACGGTCGGCTTGTCGTGGCCGTACTCGTCTTCCGGAATAAATTCGTAAAAGTGACTGCGATAGTCGAGCATTCCGGCTTGGGTGCCGCATCGCAGCGGAATCGACGAGCGCCCTTCGCTGGCCGAGATGCCGTGGTCGCGGATGGGCAGGTCGCCGTAGAACTCGGGAAGTTGCGATAGATAGACGCCAACAGACCCACCTGTCCAGACGGCAAGAACACGCAAATTGGGCCAGACGTCTTTGGGATAGAGCGTACCGGTTTGGTCGATGATCGATTCGAGTTGTCGGGCACGCCTTTTGTTTGACTTGAAACGACTTTGCAATTGGCCGCGAATCTTAGCATTGACTTCGACATCAGACGAGAGCGTACCGTCGTGAATGTCTCGGACGAGTGACTCGCGCTCGCGGTCGGCCCGGCGAGCGAACTCAACGAGTGTGCTGGGGTTCGCCGTCACCAACATACCGACTCGGTCGCTCGCCATCGCGATCCGCAGGGCCGTGTAATGCTTCGCCTCGTGGTCGCGAATTCTAATCACATCGAGCGGCAACACGAAGCTGGGCTTCATGTAGAACGGTCGCGTTTCGGCCGCCAGGCCGCTGATGTTGCCGATGGGGATTCCGCTCGGTGCGAAACTCGTTTTCCAATCGCTCGAAAGCTGGAGCGTCGTTTGCGAGAGTAGTGATCGGTAGTCACGAAAAACTCCGGTTCCCCAAAGTTGCCAGCCGTTGCGGTAGGCTCTGTAGAACTCTTTCGTGACGGGAAGCAGTTTGGGTTTGTTGGTCGTACCACTGGTCGTGGCGAACATCAGAATCTTAGTGTCAGCGGTGAACATGGCGGTCGTTTCGCCCCGCATCACTCGCTCGATGTAAGGGCGATGTGGTTCGTAATCGGCGACCGGCACGCGGCGGCGGAAGTCGTCGACCGAGCGAATTTCGTTGAAGCCAAAGTCGTGTCCGAATGCGCTCGCCTCGTTGCGGCGGATCTTCGCGAGCAGCGTTTCGTGCTGTGCTTTCCGAGCATGTTTCGCCCCTGCCACATAAGCATTGAGCTTACAGCATTTGTAGGCCAGCATAGCGGCGCGAAGCGGTAACGGCATCGTTCTTATGGCCCTTTAAAATTGCTAGCGTGTCACTTCTCTGATTCGGTCGATCACTTCTTGACGATTAAAGAAACTTGGTGGTTGCCGATTTTGCTGCTCGAGTTCCCGCACCATCCGCACAACCTCGGCATTCACCGGGGCCGTCGAGTCGACAGACTCGGCGAGTCGCACGATTTCGCCGTTGATGTAGCTCACTTCGGTCGCCTTGCCTCGCAGCAGGTCTTGGTAGAGCGAAAACATAATCGGCTTCTTGTGAAACCTGCGTTTCAGCAAGTCGCGGGTTAGCGGGCCAACGACCGGCAGCGCGAAGAGTCGCATGAGTCGTTCGATCTTCGCCACGTCCGAACGCCCCGGCATCGGTTCGAGCTTGACCCCGACCTCAGCGAAGACGCGACGGCACTCCTGCAGCAAAGGCAATCCGACGCCCCGTCGCCACGCTTTGTCGGCGAGAGCCTCGGTAATGAAGTTTGATGCCGACAGACACGATGCATAACCAATCGCGTTGATCGTGAGCTTGTTGTATCGCATCCCGAGCGCATTCGCGTGACTTAAAAACTCAAGGCCGGGGCACTTGATCTGGCGAAATAGCTGAGTGACTTTCTCGACTCCGGGGTGCATCGTGCCACCGGACGGTGGGCCAAATACGGTAATGCCATCAAGCTGTAGACTCACCCGCCCCGGTGTCGCGATTGCCATATTCGTTGCCGTCATGCCCATCACCAACTGGTCGAACGGTACATAGCGTGCGAAGGTGTGGTCGTTGAAACCATTTTGAATCGAGCCAACGATGGCATTGCCCAAGTGAGGCGATGCCGCTTCGAGGGCTGCTTCCGTCGCTTGGCTCTTGGTTGTGACGAGCACGATGTCGCTACCGGCGACGTCGGCAATTTTCGTCGTGCTATCGATCTTCTGATTCCGAGTGCCCCAAGGCCCTACGAGTTCGATCGCACCCGACTGCGCGATGGCAGTGCCGTGCGGGCCGCGTACAACCAGCAGCACTTCGTTTCCTTTGGCATCGCGTTCGAGCAAGCCACCCAACATCGACCCAATCGCCCCAGCACCAATAACGCTAATTTTCATGGTGTTCGGGGCTGACGAAGTCATGCTTAAGAATGGATCAAAAATAGCTTGCATGTATCCGTCATTCCCGCGCAGGCGGGAATGACGTTCGCTATTTTATCGCTGCCAATTTGGCAAACCTACCAAGTTATTCTCGATTCATTCCTTAGGGTGGTGGCTGGCGAAGGCAACCGACGATCGCGGTTCGCTACGACTCACCTCCCAGCAGGACTCCCGTTTTGACTTGCACCGCACCAACTTCATCGGCGGTGCTACTGCGAATCTCGCCCGTTGCTTCGTTGCTTTGGCCACGACCACGAAGGTAATAGTGTGAAGGTTTTGTGAGCACGTCGACGACTGTCGGATATTCGTCGCTCATTGGTCCTTTGAAGAAGAAACCGTCACAAATCACCACATGATCGCGATAAGGTGGGTAATGCATCATCACATCGTGAGCGGCGCGCGTTTTGTGCCAAGGGATCGTGGGAAACATGTGGTGCAGCACATGATTCCACTCGCCGAACGGAAACAAGATTTCGCGTTCGAGCCACCAGCCTTCGTAGACGCGACTATTGGTGAAGTCGCCGTTGTCGGGGTAGTTGCCATGGTGGGCCATCTCGCGCAAGAAAAGCGACGCCGGGTAAAACGTCAGCAACGGTACCGCCCAGAACATCAAGAACTCGACCCACCAGCCGAAGTAGGTGATCGTGCCAAAAAAAGTGAGGTAGAAGCTGATTCTAAGCGTCGCTAGTGCCCAGCGAGGAAGCGGTTGCTGGTTGGCAACTTTCTCACCTTCCATTAAGAACATCACATACTCAGCACGCCCTTTGAGGTAGGTGAACACTTTGTGGGGAGCGAATTGCAGCACGACATACTCCCAAAAAACCTGCCGTTTCGAGATCGGAAAGTTGCGGCGATGGTGTTTCTTGAGTCGCTTGAGGTCGGGGTCGTTCTCGGGGTCATTCACATGCCGATGGTGGCCCCAGTGACCTTTGCGATAATTGCTGACGCTGCCAAAGAAGGGAAACACAACGAAAACGTTTGCTAGCACATCATTCAGTACCCGGTTCTTGAATAGCAGGTAATGGCTCGACTCGTGAACCAGACAAGCGAGCCGCGTTTGTGGCCAGAGCGCGATGGCGATAACCGTCGGGATATAGAACAACAGACCCCACCAATGCGACCAACCTGCCGCGACGATCGAGTGGTAGCCCCACAGACATGCCGCAACCAGTAGCGCATAGACGCTCCATTCGCGGAGCAGCACCCACAAATTGGTGGTGTTGTCGGGCGTGCAAAGCGCGCGGATTTTCGCGTACATCTCTCGGCGTGACAGCTCGTCGGTCGTCGCTGGCAACGCGTTGGTCTGATAAATGACTTGCGTAGTTGACATAACTGATAGAATAAGTCGAATAGATCGCATAGGCAAGTTGAGTCGACATCAAGAGCTGCGGCAAATCGCAATACGCGACAGTCGCTCGATCTCAAAGCTTGAACCCGTTGTTGACCCAGTGCAAGATAAACCCAACAGTCGACTTGCGCCCATGCCGCTTTTTGCGATACGCTGCGGACTGCCATTGCGGCGGCGTCCTCTGCAACAGAGTCGCTGACTTTCCCCTCTAACGGGTGGTGTTCGAGTGCGGCGACTTAAAATCCTAATGACCGAAGGAGCCAGCCTCTCGGCTCGGCATTCACTCTACGCGCTCGGCAAGCAGCATCAAGTCGACATCATCGACCCCAATCCGCTCTGCCAGTGTCGGTTTTCGTCGCTAGCGAATAAGTGGAAACGCTCGCCCCATTTCGCCAAGCAGCCGGTTGAATTCGTTCGCTTCTTGGCCAAAACGCTTCGCGAATACGACTACGATGTTGTGCTGCCACCACACGAACAGGTTTATCTGCTTTGCCGCTTTCGCGAGCTGATTGGCCAGCTATCTGGCATCGCGCTACCCGACTTCGGTGTCATGGAGCTGATGCAAAACAAAGCTCATTTCGCTCGCAAGCTTAACGAGCTTTCGCTCCCACAACCGCACACCGAGTTCATTGCGAGCGCCAGCGACCTTGCTCGCGACTGGCAGTATCCCTTCTTTCTGAAGCTCGCCCACAGCACCGCCGGGGCGGGGGTCTTCTCTGTAAAGAATCGAGACCGGCTCGACACCTTGGTCAGCGAGCTTGTGGCCGATGGTCGGCTTGGCGGCGGAAGCGAAGCCCTCGTACAGCAACCGGCCAAAGGAAACCAAGCAACCGTGCAAGCCGTGTTTGACCGCGGTCGCTTGGTGGCGGTTCACTGCTTCGACGCTCGCCAACTTGGCGTCGGTGGCATGTCGAGTGCCCGCACGAGCGCCGACCACCCAATCGTTCGCGATCACGTTGCCCAATTGGGTCGGCATCTCGACTGGCATGGGGCGATGTTCATCGATTACTTCTACGACTATCAAACCGCGCGACCCGAATACCTAGAATGTAACCCTCGCGTCGGCGAAACGGTCAACGCTTGGCGGAGCGGTGTGAACATTGCTGAGCAATTGGTTGCTCTAACAGCGGGCGATTCACTTGGTGAGCCGGTGATTGGCAACGTTGGTTTACGGACACAGAGCTTTTTGATGATCCTCATCACGGCCGCTTACAACGGTGCCTCGCGCGGCGAATTGTGGCGTGAATGGCGGGCGTGGAAACGGGGGACTGGAATCTACGAAAACGCCGAGGACGAACTAACCCGACCCGCCGACGACCCGATGAGCCGGCTGCCGCTGTGGTACATCGGCGGTCAGTTGCTGCTGTGGCCCGGGCTCGCCAAAGGAATCGTCAAGCAAACGGTCGACAACTACAGCCTACCCGAGTCAGCGACCGAGCGGATTCGCCAGCTTGATATCGAGTCGTTTCGCGGCGAGTTTGTACGACGCCCAGATGCCTGAGCCGACGGCGCTAGCCGCGGGTTTCGTCGCTCCGCCCGCGGCGCGCCGACGGCTCAACGCTGTCTATCCGAGTAACTCGGTCACCACCGAACCTTCGTCGACCAACCGAATTGGTCGGCCCACGAGGCTCATGTTTTCGTGATTAGGGTTAATGCCCAGCGTCGTGTAAACGGTCTGGAACAAGTCCTTGGGCTGCACCGGACGATCGGCCACTTCGCTACCATCGGGACTGGTGCGGCCAATCACTTGGCCCCCTTTCACACCGCCACCGGCGAGCGCGACGTTGAACACTTTCGGGAAGTGATCGCGGCCACCACGCGGGTTGATCTTTGGCGTGCGACCAAACTCACCCATCCAAACGACCAGCGTATCGTCGAGCATCCCGCGACTCTTGAGGTCGGTGATGAGCTGGGCCATCGGCGAATCGATCTGACCCGCTAGCTCTTTCACTTTCGTGAAGTTGTCTTGGTGCGTGTCCCAGCCGCCAACGTTGATTTCGACGAAGGTGACACCATTTTCGATCAACCGGCGAGCAAGCAAGCAACTCGAGCCAAACTGCGACCTTCCATAAGCGTCGCGGACATTCGTTTTTTCGCGGTCGAGATCGAACGCTTCCATCTTCGGACTGAGAATCATCTCGGCCGCCGAGTCGACCAGCTTGCGATGGTCGGAAACGACGTCGCTCCCCTCGCTGCGACCGAAATCGGTCTCCAGCCCACGCAGCAAGTTGAGCCGCCGAGCGTAACGATCATCGGTGCTCATGGGGCGAGTGTTTTGCGGCGGGCGATCGGCATTGGCTAGGATGAGTGGGTCGTAGTCGACCCCCAGAAAACCGCCGTCGCCTGAGTTTTGTCCTCTTCCACCGATGCGGACATAGCTCGGCAGCTCACAAGCAGCATCGCCAATTTGATGAGCGACGTTCGCCCCCAGCGTCGGGAACTTTACGCCCCCCATCGGCAAGTAGCCGTGGTGCATGTAGAAGCTGGCCCGCGGGTGGCTTCCCTCTTTGCTCGTTATCGACCGTACGATGGCGACGTCGTCCATCATCTTGGCCATCGACGGAAAGTTGTCGGCAATTTCGATCCCCGGGACGCTTGTTGTGATCGCTTTGGTCGCACCGCCGTTGGCGTGACCGGCGAGGGGGCTGAAGGTCTCAAACTGACTGGGGCCACCCGCCATCCAAAGCAGGATGCACGCTTTGCCGTTGCTCCGCATCTCGGAGGCAGCCGCGCTAATGCGGTCGGTCCAACTCACTGCCCCACCAGCGACGGCAGCCACGCTGACCGCCTTCAAGAAGTCACGCCGCGCCGTGACACGTTCGCGATTGGTTTTGACTCGAATGTGATGTTGAAGGCTGAACATGAGAGTTCCCGTAAAAGGGGAGGAAGTGGTTCGTGGCATGGAGGAAGTCGCCAGTACTCTTGATCAATCTCAATCGCTTATCGCCGGTGCGAAAACTCCGAACTATTGATCAAGGCCCAGAGCAAGTCTTCGGCCGCTTCGCTCCGGTCGCCGACCGATTCGCCATACGCCAGTGCGTCGGCCAACTCACTGTCGGACGGTTCGCGGCTGAGTGTCTTCAGATACAACTCGGTCACGAGCTGTTCATCGTCGTCGATGCTCGCGATCATCTTGCCAAGGGCCGTGGTTCTTAATCGCGAGCCCGCCGACATGGCGACGTTCAGTTGTGGCGTGTTCATCAGTGCGAGCGCCTGTGGAATGCTGCCGCTCACACTTTCGCGTGGTTCCGAAGGGTCGTAACCGAATGCCGCATTGAAGATCAACCGTGGTGTGATGCGGGCTCCATAGGCCTTCGCTGCTTCGTTCTTGAAGTCGAAGGGGACGCGGTCGGTTTCCGAAATGCTCAGTGCCGACAGTAGCGAATTAAATAGCTGATCGGCCCGCAACGGCTGAACCACGTTGGCCGTAAAGGGAACATCATCGGGCAGGCGTCGCGGTCGTGATTCGCGGCCGTAGGCATCGGTCGACGCGATTACCTGTACCAGCCACTTCAGGTCGTAGTCATTCGCGGCGAACTGCTCGGCTAAGTAGTCGATCGTCTCGGGTGCGCTCGCTTCGCGATCGGGTCCGATGTCGTCGACTGGTTCATAAAAGCCTTCGCCCACGAGTTCGGCCCACATCCGATTGACCATCGCTTTAGCGAACCAAGGAGACTTGGTAATCAGCTCGGCCGCCGTGCCGCGTCGCGCGGCATCGCTGGTGCCGAAATCGAGTTCGGTGCCGGTCAGAAAAAACTTCGGCTGCATCCGCGTTCCGGGCGCCTGGGGATCGTCGAGGTCGGGCATGTAGTGTTCGGGGGCGCCAGTGCGATTGGCGTTATCGCCTTTGCCGCGAATGCGGGGGTTGTCGTTGAACCCAACTTCAAAACTTCGTTTGGTTGCTGAAACAACTTGCCGGAGGGTCGTGCGGGGGAAGAAGGCCGCTAGCTCGTGAAAATCTTCGCGAGACCAGCGGTCGTAGGGGTGATCGTGGCACTGGG
Source organism: Pirellulales bacterium (assembly GCA_041737535.1). GTDB lineage: Bacteria > Planctomycetota > Planctomycetia > Pirellulales > Lacipirellulaceae > JBGSWC01. The sequence continues at coordinate 81,751 of JBGSRO010000215.1, forward strand.
CACATTGAATCTGAATGCCCAAAAAGATGCGGGCGATTTCAGCGGTTGTTTCCTCAGTACGGCCATCCTGAGCGAAGACAATCGCTGTTGCCCCGTTCTCGCGAACGTCACCCGTGCAGGTAATAAAATCGCGGGCAACCTTGTCCCAGCCAGAGCCTTCGTTGATTTCTTCGGTCAACCAAGCCGTCACCGAATCGGCGGCCAGCACCGCGCGTTCTTCGACCCGGCGGTAGAGCACCACATCGCGAAAGTAGCGGGCCCAATTGTGGCCGAATTGCGGATTCGCCACTAACTCGGCGAGAACACGCTCCCGTTTTTTCGGGTCGGGGTCGAGCACAAAAGCGGTCGCGTGTTCGGGGGAGGGAATGTCGCCCACCGTATCGAGCCAAACCCGGCGCAACCAAGTCGCGTCAGCAGCGGCCGGCGCGAGGTCGGCCGTGTTCTTGTGAAGCTCAGACGCGAGCCTCCGATCAACTTCACGGGCGGTCTTGCCGACGGTTCGTTCGGCATGGGCAGGTTCCGCAGAGATCGGTGCCGCCGGGGCCAGCACTGTGCCAAAAGCCGCAATAATCGCGGCCCAAACCAAAGTGTCGCGTATTCGCATGATAGAAATGTCCCTGTTGGGAAAACCGAAAACACAGAAACGCCAATCTCCGCAATCAACTCGACCAAGCAACCGAACCGCTGGGGCACATCGCCCCTAATTCTATCGTTCTATCGCTTCTCGCCCGGCCATTGCAAAACAATAAACCCCCCTAAGTCGAGATAGTTCCGCGGCTCGCAAGTGCGATTTTTTGGCGAAAGGGGGCCACCGAATTATTAATTCCCGGTTAACGTCTGGATTGCTCGCCCCCCGCCGGGTATAAACTTTGAAGGGCACGGCGGAGACTCACCAGATCCGCAACTCTTCTACAGGTTTCTCGATGCGCGTTTCTCTCCGCCTTGGTGCCCCACTTTTGTTGGTTGCCGCGCTCGTCGACCCATCGTTTGCGGTCGAGCAACCCAACGAGCTCAATTTGCCAAGAGGTGGCATAAACCTGACAGGTGTCACCTACTATCACGTTGCGTTTCCCTTTTTGAATGTGGCGGGCTACGACGATCGTTGGATTTCCAGCGGTGGGACCCCCGGGGCGTGGGATGATGGCCGTGTGATCCCGCTCACCGCCGATCGCTATCCTGCCCAGCTTGCGCCCGATCAGGATGCCCGCAGTTTGATCTTTACCCACAATGGAAGCATCTACCCGACCGGTCAGTACGTGCTTACTTGGGACGGAACCGGCACGATTGAAATCGAGAATGGAGCGAGCCTCGTCTCGACTGACCCGGTGGCCCGCCGTTCCGTGTACGAAGTGAGCAATGCTGCCAACCTCGGCTTGCTGCTCTACATCCGCGACACGTCGCCCGCCGACCCGATTCGCAACGTCCAGGTCCGACTCCCGGGCACCGAACAATCGGGCAGTCTGTTCAACCCCGATTACGTCGCCGACCTCGAGGGCTACGGCGTCATCCGCACGATGGATTGGAATCGCACCAACAACAATCCCTATTCGGAGTGGTCGCAGCGGTCGACCCCCACGACCTATCACGTCGGTAGCGACTTGGGTGTGCCCTACGAAACGCAAATCGCATTGGCCAACGAGACGCAGCAAGACCTGTGGGTCACGGTCCCCCATCGCGCCAACGATAATTACGTCGCTGAACTGGCGCAGCTCATCGACGATGAACTCGACCCTAACCTGCGGGTCTGGGTCGAGTATAGCAACGAAACTTGGAACACAATCTTCGATCAATTCTTTTACACCAAAGACGTGCTTGTGCCGCAGTACCAAGTGGAAGGCCAACCGCCGATGCCCATCCATCAAGCCTATGGACGCCGGTCGGCCGAGGTGTTTGGCATCTTCGACGCGAACCTCGCGAATCCCCGCGAGCGGATGATCCGCGTCGTTGCCGGACAGGCCGCCAACTCGTACCAACTCGACCAAGCGCTCATCGGTGCGAGTTTCGGTGGCGAAGTTCAAGCCGATGTCGCGGCGGTGGCCCCCTACTTTTCGCTGACCGATGCGCAAATGACCGACCTTTACGTCGACTACCAGAATGGCCAAGTCGATCTCGCGGAGGTGTTTGCGACGCTTCGTACTCGCATCGACGAACGCGCGCTCCAGTGGCAAGCCAACGCCGATGTCGCCGACGCCCGGCATCTTCCACTGATCGCCTACGAGGCGGGCCAGCATCTCACACCTATCGGGCCAACCCAACGAGCCGACGCCGGCTTTGTCGAACTGCTCGCCAACATCAACCGCGACGAGCGCATGGGCAATCTCTACACCTATATGACCGAGCAATGGCATGCTATTGGTGGCGAGACGATCACGTTCTTCGCCGATGTCGGTTCCTGGAGCGAATTTGGCTTCTGGGGCCTCAAAGAAAACTACCTCGACGACGACAGTCCTAAGTTCCAAGCCGTTCAAGATTTCTTGAACGCAACGGAAACGCTCAGCGGCGACTACAACCGCGATGGTCGCGTCGATGCGGCCGACTACACGGTTTGGCGCGACTCGCTCGGCACCGCGAATCCGCTCGCCGACGGTGACGCAAATGGAACTGTCGACACGGCCGACTACAGCATCTGGCGAGTGAATTTCGGACGGACTCAAACGCTTCCCTCGCAGGGCAGCATATCGACCGGCACCGTTCCCGAGCCGGGTGCTGTGGCAATTGGCCTTGGGGGCTTAGGCGCATTGCTTATTTCGCGTCGAGTGACACTCCCGCGCCCGCGGGCCTACCAAATTCACGACGCCGGCCAGCGTGCCGCGACACCACTATCGAGGTAGCGTCCATCGGTCGCTCGAAGCCGTAACGGGTAACTCGACGGGGGCTGCCCACAGTGACCGAACAGGCCGTCAGACAAATAAGCTGATAGGTCGGCCGGCCCGACGCCCGGCGTGTGACACGTGAGCAACACCAACTGCGGAGTGCCAATTGTCAGCGCGCGGCACAACCTTAGCAGCTTCGGCAAGTCGCGGGCAAACTGCCATGCCTCGCCTTTCGGTCCGTGGCCATAACTGGGAGGGTCGAGCACGATGGCGTCGTATTGGCTGCCTCGCTTCACCTCGCGCTCGACATACTTGAATACGTCTTCGACAATCCAGCGAATTGGTCGCTCGGCAAGCCCCGACAACTCGGCATTTCGCCGCGCCCGATTCACAGCCGGCTTCGAGGCGTCAACGTGCGTCACCTCGGCCCCACCAAACGCCGCTGCCAGGGTGCTGCCGCCGGTGTAGCCAAATAGGTTGAGCAGTCGCATCGTTCTCACGCTCCGTGTGATCCGCTTGGTGAGCCACCGCCAGTTGTCTAATTGCTCAGGGAACAGCCCCACTTGACCCGTCGGCAATCGTTCGATTTCGACCACGAAGCGCTGCTCATCGGTAACTCGACACGCAACCGATTCGGGCCACGTCGCAGCGCTCCGTGTGCGACGCCAACGACCATCACCAACCCTCTCACCCGTGTACCGCCAATCGACCGATTTCCACTCGGCCAAGCGCGTGCGCACCTCGCCAGCGGCTGCCGGGGCCGGTCGGTCGACCAGCGTCTCGCCCCACCGTTCGAGCTTCCGCCCGTCGCCGAAGTCGATAAGTTCGTAGTCTGGCCAGTCGCTTGCCAACGTGCTGTTCCCGATATTCGTTTCAATTCGACCCATTACCGTCGCCGTTTCAACTGTCGAATCGCTCGCCTCGCGGTTCACAGGTGAACGAAACGGCTCGGCACGATAGAATACAGGGCGACTCGAACTTCCATCACCCCGGCCCCTTGCTCCGCCATGGCCCTGGTTATTCTCCGCTGCGTCTTCTTGGCGGTCGCGATCGCGCTGGCGTTTCAATTCGCGAACTCGAAATTGGCCCAAGGCCCCAGCTCCGCACTCCCTTGGCTGGGGTTCACGGGCGTGATGCTCGTTGCCGGGGGCGTTTTGCTGGCCGACTGGTCGGCCCGGCGCAAGCGCCTCGACATCATCACGGCCATCTACTTTGGGCTCACCATAGGGTTGTTCCTCGCCTATGTGCTTCAACTTGCGCTCACGCCGCTGCTCTCGTCGCTCGACAACTGGCTCGCCGACTGGCTCAAGCTGGGGCTCGCAACAATTCTTTGTTACGTTTGTATCAGTGTACTGCTGCAAACCAAAGACGATTTTCGCTTCATTATTCCCTATGTCGAATTCGCGAAAGAGATGAAAGGGCTCAAACCCTTGGTGCTCGACACGAGCGTCATCATCGACGGCCGCATTGCCGACGTGGTAGAAACGCGAGTCATCGACAACCAACTCATCATGCCGAGCTTCGTGATTCAAGAATTGCAAACAATTGCCGATTCGAGCGACAAACTCAAGCGGGGCAAAGGTCGCCGGGGGCTCGATATTCTTAACCGCCTGAGGAGCGACGCCAGGGTCGACTTGCAAATCTTCGATCGCGAGTTGCCCGAATTCGCCGGCCATCCGGTCGACTTGAAATTGGTGTTGCTGGCGAAGCATCTCGAAGGGAAAGTCGTCACGAATGATTACAATCTCAACAAAGTCGCCAAGCTACATAACGTCGGGGTCATCAATCTCAACGACATCGCCAACTCGCTCAAGTCAGTCTTCCTACCGGGCGAGACAATAACTGTCGGCCTCATGAAGCCGGGGGACGACATCCGCCAAGGAGTCGGCTACCTCGAAGATGGCACGATGGTCGTCATCGAAGGGGGTCGCGACCACATTGGGAGCCAAGTCCGAGCGACGGTGACCAACGTCCTGCAAAACAGCGCCGGCCGGATGGTGTTTGGGAAGTTCGTGAACGTCGAAGGCGAAGCCCCCAATGCCGAAGCTTCGTAATGCAGTCGAGCAACGGGCGACTGCACACGACTGTCGCCCTGGTCGATTTATTCTCGCGACAACTCCGCCAACGACTCATCGGCGGCGGCGATGGTCGTTTCGATGTCGGCATCGCTGTGGGCGGCACTGACAAACAGGGCTTCGAACTGGCTACAGGGCCAATAGACCCCCCGGTTCATCAGCCCCCAGAAGAACTTGGCGAACTTGCCCGTGTCGCATTTGCTGGCCGTTTGCCAGCCGGTGACTGGTTCGCTCGTAAAGAAGAGCGTCATCATGCTCCCCACCCGGGCGATTTGATGAGCGACACCGTGCCGGGTCGCCGCTTCGCGGAGCCCCCGTTCGAGCTTGGCCGAAAGTTGTTCGAGTCGCTCGTAGGGAGGCGTGTCGCGAATGGCCGAGAGCATCGCACAGCCGGCCGCCGTCGCCAGGGGATTACCACTGAGCGTGCCCGCTTGAAAGACCTTGCCGGCGGGGAGCACGTGGTCCATCACCGCGGCGGAACCACCGTAAGCACCGACCGGCAGACCACCGCCGACGATCTTACCCAGGGTGGTCACGTCGGGCGCAATGCCGAGCCGCTGTTGCGCGCCACCCGGGGCGACGCGAAAACCAGTCATCACTTCGTCGCACAGCAGAATCGCCCCATGCTGCGTTGTCAGTTCACGCAGCGCCGTGAGAAACGCCGGGGTTGGCACGACGACGCCCATGTTGCCACAAATTGGCTCAAAAGCGACGCACGCAATCCGGTCGCCATGTTCGGCGAACGCGGCAGCCAATCCGTCGACGTCGTTGTATTCAAGAATCAGCGTGTCTTTCGCTGTGCCTGCCGTCACGCCGGGCGAGTTGGGCACGCCAAGCGTTGCCGCCGCGCTACCGGCTGCGACGAGCAGGCTATCGACATGCCCGTGATAGTTGCCGGCGAACTTGACAATCACCTCGCGACCGGTGATGCCCCGCGCGAGGCGAATGGCGCTCATCGCCGCTTCGGTCCCGCTGCTGACGAGGCGGACCTTTTCGATGCTTGGCACCAACTCGGCAATGAGAGCCGCGAGGCTGCTCTCGCCGAGCGTCGGCGCGCCGAAGCTGGTGCTCTTGGGCAACGCTTCCGCGACTGCATCGACAACGGGCGGATAAGCATGACCAAACAGCATTGGTCCCCACGAACCGATGTAGTCGATGTAGCGATTGCCATCGACATCCCACAAATAGGCCCCGTCGGCCCGTTCGATAAATATCGGCTCGCCACCGACCGCCCCAAAAGCCCGCGCGGGACTGTTGACCCCGCCAGGCATGAGGGTCTGTGCGAGAGAGAAGGCTTCGTGACTTTTTGTGTAAGTTCGCATGGGGGAGTTGTCGGTTTTCAGTTGTAAGTTTGGAGGTGTCAGTTGTCAGTTGTCAGTTGTCAGTTGTCAGTTGCGATGTTCCCCACTGACGACTGACAACTAAAAAAACTGATAACTAGAAACTGATAACTAAAAAGAAAACCGTCGCGACCGATGGGGGCCGCGCCGTTGTGTCAAAAAACAAAAACGTCGACGCAGAGGCGCGGAGGCGCAGAGAAGCGCGGAGAAAGAAGTGATCGAACACAAGGCGATTCGCTTTGCAATCGTTGAACTCGACCACAACGTTTCTCCTACCATCTCTGCGCTTCTCTGCATCTTTGCGCCTCTGCGTCAAAAAAACAAAGAGTCGCGACGCAGAGGCGCAGAGAAGCGCGGAGAAAGAAGTGATCGAACACAAGGCGATTCGCTTTGCAATCATTGAACTCGACCACAACCTTTCTCCTACCATCTCTGCGCTTCTCTGCATCTTTGCGCCTCTGCGTCAAAAAACAAAGATTGCTGACGGCTGACCGCTCCAACAAAAAACCGTCGCGACTGAAATCAATCGCGACGGTCGGAGGTTTTCGATGCCACAAACAACGAGACTATTGTGTGTCGCTGATGACTTCGCGACCCGAACGGGTGATCCGCCAGAGGTAGACCGAGCCTTCGATGTCTTCAGAAATCGGGTCGGCGTGACCATCGCCGAAGCCGTGAATGGCGACACCACCACTGTGGGCCGCGCTCGGACCCCATCTCCGTGAACCACCACCGTGTGGCCACGACATCAAATAGGGAAGCTCGGCACCGGTGCCGGTTTGGTCGGAACCGACGTTCAGGGCCATCGCGGGCGAAGTTGGTGCTGTGGTCGAGATAATTCGCCACACGTTTGTGTTACCAAGTTCGTTCCCACCAACTGGAGGTCCACCATCCGGCCAAGCACCGACGACATAGGAAGCCACGCCCGAAAACCAGCTCGTTTTCTCCTGCTCGCGCGATTCGCTCATAACAATAGTCGAGTTCGAGCCATCGGTCATGCTTTGGAAACCATAGCCACGCTTGGTGACTCGGCCGCCAGCGACTCCCGGGAAGGCGAGAATGCCGTTGCCACAATAGGCCTTGTTATTGCAACCGGGATCAGCACCAGTCGCCGGTGGTGTTTGACCGCTGGCGAGGTTGGCACTGGCCTTATCGAGATAATGGGTCGCAGCAACAGCGACGTAGTTCGAGGTGGCCAGCTTCGCGGTTTGGGTGGGGGTGTTGGGAATACTGCCAAAGACAGCGACCGTTTCATCGCCGGGGAAACTCGGGCACAACACCGTGTCAATTTGCGCGTCCCAGATGTAGGGGTTCGCAGCACCGGCGGCTACACCCGGGCTTTGAACGTTACGGGTGGCAAACGCGGCACCCTGTAGCTTGTTCGAGGCATTCGTGGCGGTCAGCTTGTCGTAGATGACCGTTTGCTCGAAGAACGGCAACAATTGGACAATCCAGCTATAGCCATCCCCTTGCTGACCAGCATCGATCTCCCCTTGAACGACACCAACGGCACCGGCGACGACCGCCGACGTGCCGTTGCGAAGCGGCGCGGTCGAGGCCAACGGAAACGCTTTCTTCACATCGGCGTGGTTGTGCATGGCCAGCACCAACTGCTTGACGTTGTTCAAGCAACTGTTGCGGTTGGCAGCCTCGCGGGCCGCCTGCACAGCCGGTAGCAACAAGGCTACCAAAATGCCGATGATCGCAATCACGACCAACAGTTCGACGAGGGTAAACCCTCGCTGCGCCTGACCCGGCGCCCTCAATTGCGCTCTCATAATGACTTCTCCCTACATAAAAAGAATGAAAAAAATGATGGCCAGTGCCGATCGGCACCGGGTTACACCCAAAGTCGGTACTAGAACGAGTTCGCCGTCCGCCCCACCAGCTATTGCGACCACCAATGACAGGCACCCGCAGTCGGTTCGTAGAAAAGCCTTTAGCGTAGCGGTCCGCTTGGAACGCCCCAATACTACCGCTCATGGTAGGGTTTGCGGAAACGGTTGTCAATTAGTTGGACGAAAAAGTTCGGAATCGGCTTGTTTTTCGACGCAAAGACGCGAAGGCGCAGAGAAGCGCCGAGAGTATAGGAAAAAAAAGCCGTAGAACGGTAGTACAGCTTCTTCTCTGCGCTTCTTTGCGACTTTGCGCCTCTGCGTCAAAAAATTCAGGAATCAAGCTTAATCGCCAGCTCCTTGAGTTGCTTCGCGTCGACCGCGCCGGGGGCTTCGGTCATCATATCGGTCGCCTTTTGTGTCTTCGGGAAGGCAATGACATCGCGAATGTTGTCGAGGCCACCGAACAGCATCACCACCCGGTCGATGCCCAAGGCGATACCGCCGTGTGGTGGGGCGCCGTAGGCGAGCGCGTCGAGCAAGAAGCCAAACCGGTCGCGGGCCGTCTCGGCATCGATGCCGAGCAGTCCGAAGACTTGCGACTGGGTTTCGGAGTCGTGAATACGAATGGTGCCGCCGCCCGCTTCGTAGCCATTGATGATCAGGTCGTAAGCCTTGGCCCGGCATCTGGCGGGATCGCTTTCGAGCTGGGGCAAATCTTTATCGAGCGGGGCGGTGAAGGGATGGTGCATCGCGTTCCAACGCCCTTCATCAGCGTCGTGCTCAAACATGGGAAACTCCACCACCCACGAGAAGTTCATTTGCTTCGGATCGTAAAGCTGCATCTCGCGGCCGATCTTCGTGCGAAGTGCGTGCAGCACTTTGCAGGTGCCCTCCCATTTGTCGGCGGAGAACAGAATCAGGTCACCCGGCTCGGCGGCAAGCCGTTCGGCGAACTCCTTGAGCAACTCGGGTGTAAAGTTTTTGGCAATGGCAGACCCGAGTGTGCCATCGTCTTCACAGCGGAACCAAGCGAGGCCCTTTGCCCCATGACCACGCACAAACTCGGTGAGTCCGTCTATTCCACGGCGACTGTACTGGTCGGTTCCTTTCTTGACGTTAATCGCCCGCACCGATCCACCCGATTCGGCAACGCCTTTGAACACATTGAAATCGCACTTCGCGGCGAGGTCGGTGCAGTCGACGATCTCCATACCGAACCGCAGGTCGGGGGCGTCGTGGCCGAAGCGTCGCATCGCTTCGTCGTAGGTCATGCGTGGGAGTGGCAGCTTAAGATCGATGCCGGCAATCTCTTTGGCGAGCCGAGACATGAGCTTGTCGATGATGCCCATGATGTCGTCGTCGTCAATGAAGCTCATCTCGACGTCGAGCTGCGTGAACTCCGGCTGGCGATCGGCACGCAGGTCTTCGTCGCGAAAACAGCGGGCGACCTGCACATAACGGTCGTAGCCGGCAATCATCAGAATCTGTTTGTAAAGCTGGGGCGACTGGGGCAGGGCGTAAAAGTGCCCATGATGCACCCGGCTCGGAACCAAGTAGTCGCGCGCGCCTTCAGGAGTGCTGCGACCGAGAATCGGCGTTTCGATGTCGAGAAAATCATTCTCGGCAAAGTAGTCGCGCATGATCTTGATGATGCGATCGCGCAGCATCAAAGCCTTTTGCATTTTGGCACGACGCAAGTCGAGGTAACGGTATTTGAGTCGCAGGTCTTCGCCCGCGAGTTCGGTAATGCTCTCTGAAGGGGCGACCGGAGGAGTGAGCGATTTATTCAGTAGTTTTAATTCCGTCGCACACAATTCGATCTTGCCTGTCGCATGGCGAGGATTGTCCTGCCCATCGGGCCGCGCGGCGACTTGGCCGGTGACCTGAATGACGTATTCCGAACGGAGCAACTTGCTGGCGGCAATGACATCGGGAGCACTGACCGGCGGTTGAAACGAAATCTGAGTGATGCCATAGCGGTCGCGAAGGTCGACAAACAGCCCGCCGCCGTGGTCGCGATAGCTGTCGACCCACCCGGCGAGGGTAACAGTTTGACCGGTATGTTCGCTGCGAAGCTCGCCGCAGGTGTGGGTTCGGAGCACGGGGATTCTCGGCTTTTAGAATGGGTTATGGTTCGATGCACGCATCGCAAATCGTTATTTCCGCGCAGGCGGGACTCCAGAGGCCTGTCAACGCCAAATCTTGGTGTGCCACTGGCTTTGCCAGTGCGGTGCAACGCTCGACATTGCCACAGTTTGCACTGGCAGAGCCAGTGGCACACAACCCTAATATTCGCATTTGACGATCCAATAGAGTTTCCGCTTCGCGTCTGGATTTCCGCCTGCGCGGAAACGACGCAAGCAGAGATTTTACCGGTGCGGTGCGAAACGCGCCTAGCCGCGCGAGGTGAGCCACGCTCTCAGTCGCTCCATCCCCTCCGCCGTCGAAACCCTCGGTTGATAACCAAAGTCCCGCCGGGCGGCACTGATATCGAACCAGTGGTCGGTGGCGAGTTGTTGGGCGACGAACCGGGTCATCGGCGGTTCGCTGTCGAATCGGCGCGTCGCCCACCAAGCGGTTTCCATCAGTTTGCCGATGGCGTAAGCCGAGCGACGGCTGATGGCCTTGTCGACCGGCGGCAAGCCGACGAGCGCGAGGATTTCGTCGATCCACTGCCAGCATTTCACTGGTTCGCCTTGGCTGAGGAAGTAAGCCTTGCCCGCTACGGGAGAATCGGCGAGGGCAAGGGCGTCGGCCGCCTGCAAATGAGCTTCGGCTGCATTCTCGACATAAATCATGTCGACCAGGTTCGCACCCAAACCAACCCGACGGAGTCGTCCCGACTTCGCGCGCTCGATGAGCCGGGCCGTCAGGTGGTGGTCGCGTGGTCCCCAGACAAGGTGAGGCCTGAGGGCACAGGTCGCCAGTCCATCGCCATTGATGGTCAGGACAAACTGTTCGGCAAGGGCCTTGCTGTGGGGGTAATGAGCGAGCCATTTTGATGGGTACGGAGCCGACTCATCGACGCCGCGCTGGTCGGTGCCGTCGAAGGTGACGCTGGGGCTGCTGGTGAAGACAAGCCGGGGGACACCCTGTTCGCGACATGCCGAAATGATATTGAGCGTGCCATGCACATTGTCGCGAAAGTAGTCGAACCAATGCCCCCAGACGCCCACCTTGCCGGCGACGTGGAAAACACAGTCGATGTCGTCACACGCGCGGCCGACGACCTCGCGATCTGCCAAATTGCCTTGCACCATCTCGACACCCATGGCGGCGATCTCAGGATAGTCGCCGCGCGCGAGACCCCGCACCCGGTCGCCGCGTGCGAGCAGTTGCTCGACGATAGAACGACCGAGGAATCCGCCGGGACCAGTGACGAGGGCGTGCACGGTGGTGGGGCCGGGGGTCAGGGATCGGGGGCCAGGGAATGCTTACCGTTTCATCGCTCGTTTGACCGCTTCGCCCATGTCGGCGGGGCTTTCGGCGACTTCGATGCCGGCATCCCGGAGGGCGGCGATTTTGTCGTCGGCGGTCCCTTTGCCCCCGCTGATGATCGCGCCGGCGTGGCCCATGCGTTTGCCGGGGGGAGCGGTGCGGCCGGCGATGAACGCGGCCACGGGCTTCGTCACGTGCTGCTTGACGAAAGCGGCGGCTTCTTCTTCGGCAGTACCACCGATTTCGCCCATCATGATCATCGCTTCGGTCGCCGGGTCGTCTTCGAACATCGCCAGCAAGTCAACAAAGTTGGTGCCATTGATCGGGTCGCCACCAATGCCGATGCAGGTGCTTTGGCCGAGACCCAAATTAGTGAGCTGCCAAACGGCTTCGTAAGTGAGAGTCCCACTGCGGCTGATCACTCCCACCGGGCCAGGCGTGTGAATGTAGCCCGGCATGATGCCAATTTTGCATTCGCCCGGCGTGATGACACCGGGGCAGTTGGGACCAATGAGCCGCGACTCGGGATAGTGGGCGTCGAGCGTTTCGCAAACGCGAACCATGTCCATCACCGGCACACCTTCGGTAATCGCCACGATGACGGCAATCCCGGCATCGGCCGCTTCGAGAATCGCATCGGCCGTGAACGGCGGCGGCACGAAAATCATGGTCGCATTCGCGCCGACTTCTTCAACGGCCTCTTCGACCGTGTCCCAAACGGGCAGCCCCAGCGCCGTCTGCCCCCCTTTGCCGGGCGTGACACCGCCGACCAGGCTGGTGCCGTATTCGAGGCAGTTCTTGCTGTGAAATTCGCCGACCCGGCCGGTAATGCCTTGGCAGATAAGTCGGGTGTCTTTGTTAACGAGAATACTCATTCTTAGTTATCAGTTGTTAGTGATTAGTTGTCAGTAATTGATTTTCCTGATTAGCGCTGCCAGCATTTTCTTGACTTCGACGACTTCGCTTTCAAGTTCGTTGCTAATTGTCGTCGGCAGATATTGTAGATCCCGCGCAAGTTGCAAGTGGTAGTCGGTTTCCGAAGCGGATCCCATGGCAATCAAGAGAAATCGTCGCAGGTCTCCTTGGGAGCCTCGACCGCAGCCCTCGGCAATGTTGGCTCCAATCGAAGATACAGCGCGGCGAAGTTGACTGGTCAGTCCATATCGTTCGTCATCCGGAAAGACTACCGACTCTTCGTAGATTCTCAATGTCAGTTGATGTGCCTTTTGCCAAACTTGTAAATTGCGAAAATCCTGCATGGCGAAGTTATCACTGATAACCGAAAACTGATCACTGACAACTTCAAGCTGTCCGCTGAAAGCTGATCGCGATCAACCCGCGGCGGCGACGACTTTCTTCGCGGCGTCGGTTAATCCCTCGGCATTAATAATGTCGACGTCACTCTCGGCCAGAATCTTGCGTCCCTCTTCGACTTCGGTCCCTTCGAGGCGTACCACCAAAGGAACGTTGAAACCGACTTGCTTGTAGGCTTCGAGCACGGCCGTCGCGATCGTCGTGCAACGCATGATGCCGCCGAAGATGTTGACGAGTACCGCTTTCACCCCCTTGTCGGAAAGCAGAATGCGAAAGGCTTCGGTCACCTGTTCGACATTGGCACCGCCGCCGACATCGAGAAAGTTGGTCGGTTGGCCGCCGTGCAGTTTGATGATGTCCATGGTGCTCATCGCGAGGCCGGCCCCGTTGACGAGGCAGCCGATGTTGCCGCTGAGTTGCACGTAACTGAGCCCCGCTTCACCGGCTCGCAGTTCGTTCGGGTCTTCTTCGGCTTTGTCGCGCAATGCGACGAGCTCTGGGTGTCGATAGAGGGCGTTCTCGTCAAAGTTGATTTTGGCGTCGAGCGCGATCAGTTCGCCGTCGCCTTTGACGACCAGTGGGTTAATCTCGCAGAGACTGCAATCAGTATCGACAAATAGTTTGCAGATCCCCTTCATCAGCACGCCGGCCGACTTCATCGACTCTTTGCCCAACCCAAGTGCCTTGCAGAGCTTGCGAACCTGATAATCGAGCAGTCCCCGGTCGGGGTCGAACGGCTCTTTGAAAATCAGCTCGGGGGTCTTCTCGGCGACCTCTTCGATGTTCACGCCCCCTTCGGTGCTGACCATCAGCACCGGCAAACCACAGCCGCGGTCGACCACGATGCCCAAGTACAATTCTCGGACGATGTCGCAGCCCGCTTCGACGAGCACTTGGTTGACGACCTGGCCTTCTTCGCCGGTTTGGATCGTCACGAGCGGGTGGCCCAACATGCCAGCAGCGGCGGCTTTGGCATCGTCGGCCGACTTACAGAGGACGACGCCGCGCTGGTCAGGGTTGGTCTTGATGGTCCCTTTGCCGCGTCCCCCGGCGTGGATTTGGGCCTTTACGACCGCAATCGGCCCCCCCAGCTTAGCGAACGCCTCGGCCGCCGCTTCGGGGGTCTTGGCGACAATGCCCTCGGGCACGGCGATACCCGCGTCGCGGAAGAGGGCTTTGCCCTGAAACTCATGAATCTTCATCGCTGGCTTCCCCAGAACAGTACGCGCGAAAGTCGAGTGTGGAGAGTATAAGCCGAGCGGGACTGGCGTTTAAGGGTAGGAAAGCAGAGCGAAGCGACCTGACCGGTTAGGTAAGGTATTCGTATTGTGCCGTAAATGCTTGCCACAGGATGTGGTTTTTGTCGAACTGACCTTAGGCGTGTGCCAATTTCTCTTTGCAGAGCGGATCGTGAGAAATCGTTCGATGCTAGCGACTTCGCTGAAACACATCGCACGACTGTTGGCGACGGCGATCGCGATCGTCCGCACCGCAACCGCTATCGCTCAGCCAACCGGGTCACTGGTCGACAATTGGTCGGTTACCGAATTTGCCGAATCAGGGCCGGAGGTTGATGAACCGTCAACCCGCCTTCCGATCATCGACGAAGCGGTCGAGCCCGCCAATTGGTTTCGTCACCATTGTGGCAATTTGGCTCCCGATCCCAGTGGGGGTGGCTTCCCCACATTGAAGGTGGCCGGGCTGATTCAGGCCGACGCGATTTGGTTTTCGCAGGACGAAGTGAACAAGGCAGTCGTAGGTGACGCAGAGGATGTGGGCGACTTTCGTCGAGCGCGTCTGGGGGTGAAGGGCCAAGTTGCGCCCAATGTCGAGTACTGCATGGAATACGATTTCGCTTTGCCTGGGCGTCCTAACTTTCTGGATGTCTACATCGACTTTGCTGATTTGACTCGCCTGGGACGCCTGCGGATTGGTCAATGGGTGCAACCCTTCGGCATGGACGCAAAATCGAGCATCAAAGAAATCATCTTCATGGAACGCGCACTCCCCGTGGCGTTTGTGCCACTTCGGCAAATTGGAGTGGGACTCTACGACACAGCGTTCGACGAGTCGGCAACGTGGGCGGTGTCGGTCTATCGCTTCCCGACCGACGCCTATGGCAGTGTCGCTGGCGATTCTGGCTACGGAATGTCTACTCGTGAAACTTTGTTGCTCTACGAAGATCAAAGCGGTCGCACTTGCCATGTGGGTGGTGGTATCACCTACATCGGTACCGACAAAACAGGTTCGCGCATACGGTCGACTCCCGAGGTGGGTTTTAGTCAACTCGATTTAGACAGTACCGACTTTCCCATTCCGTTTTTTGTCGACACGGGGAGCGTGCCGGTTAGTAGCTACCGAGCCTTCAACGGCGAGCTTGCCGGCACGCGCGGCCCCTGGTTCTTTCAGTCGGAGTTGTACTATGCGAGTGCCGACACACTCGCGACCGGCAACGTCGGATTTCACGGCGCTTATGTGCAGCTTGCATACTGTCTCACGGGCGAGACCCACCCCTACCACCACACGCAGGGCGTTTACACACGAATTCTCCCCCATCGCAACTACGGTCCATGTGGCATCGGTGCCTGGGAAGTCGCCGGGCGGTTGAGCACGATCGATCTAAATGACGGACCAATCGACGGGGGTACACTTAACGACTTTACACTTGGAGTGAATTGGTACGTGAACCAGTACACGAGGTTCCAATTCAACTACATTCACGCGGCCCTCGAACGCCCCGCCGCGGTCGATAGCAGCGCCAACATCTTTGCGATGCGGGCGCAGGTTGATTTCTAGCGCGCCGGTCACTGCTCGCCGGTTGGCTTTTCTGGCGGGTTAGCCGGCTCTTCGCTAACCGCTGCTAGTTCAACTTCTTTGACGAGCACAACTTCTACCTCCACCGGCTTCCCATCGCGCTCCACGCCCAGCGTCACGTTGTCGCCCGCGTAGAGGGGCGAAAGATAGCGCCTTAGTTCGTCGCTCGTCGCAATCGACGCGCCCGCGAGGCTAACCACTTTGTCACCCGGCTTCAATTCCCCCTCGTGATTGTCGGCCAGTTTGTCGACCACGGGCGGTTCGGCTTTCGGATCGCCCTGTTTGAGCGCGATGCCCAACTTGCCGGGATAGAGGTCTTCGCCTTTTTCCATTCGTTCGATCGCGGCAGGAATATCACCCAAGGGCACCGCGAAACCGATGCCGGAGTCGTACCAATCGACACCCGCGAGGGCTCCCTCGCCGGGAGAGAGGGGTGCGATGAGGCCAATCACTTGGCCGAGAATGTCAACCAAAGGCCCGCCATAGTTGGCAGGCGAAATGGCCGCGTCGGTCTGCACGGCGCGACGACCAATGCGGTGGCGAGCACTGACAACCCCGACCGACATGTTCACATGCTCGGCACTAAACGTGCGTCCCACACCGATCGCCCACTGACCAACGCGAACGTCATCGGTAGCAAGCAGCGTCGGCGGTTCGATGCTGAGTGGTTTGAGCGCCTTGAGCAGAACGAGTTTGCGATTGAAGTCGGTCGCGACAATCTTTAGCGGCACCTGCCGACCATCGGGCGTGGTCGCGACCACGCTCGCCGGGGGTGGGACGAATTGGAATTGGCTGGTGAGCACGAATCCTTCGGTGGAAATCACGAGCCCGGTGACCGGCCCATCGGTCAGGTTGATGCTGCCAACGCGGTCGATGCCACCGACAGTGCGAAGCTGCAAAACGGCCGGCGCGACCGCTTCGGCGGCGGCTTGCATCGCCTTCTGCTCGGCGAGCAGAAGGGGCGTTTGGGCGTATGCTGCCGAAGCCACCAGCAATGCGATTGCCACGACCGTAGGCCGGATCAAGCTTGCGAAGTTCCGACAAAAAGCTGCTGATCTCTGGGGGATAAATCCATTTCCACAAATGGCTGCCGGAGCTGCGCAAGCGGGTTCCGGCCTGCGATTCTCTGTATTCATTTTCCTGCCTTCGGCACGGTAAGTTCGATTTCGACCACCGCGTCGCCACGGAGTAGAGTGATCATGATGGTGTTACCCGATTCAATGCGAGCAAGCAATTCGGCCACTTCGTCGACACTGCCGGTGGTCGCACCGTCGATTGCGAGCAACAGGTCATCGGGCTGAATCCCTGCTTGTTCGCAGGGCGAACCGAGTGCGATCGCATCGACATAAGGGGGGGTGCGGGGCACAACGCTTGGCACCAATCGCATGCCAACGAGCGCCAGCGACGCGGGATTCTCGGGCAACAACTCGTCGGGGTCGACGGTAACTGTTCGGCCGTCGAGTATTGCCTGATACCGTTCGGCGACGACTTCGGCCGGTAGTGCATAGTGGAGCCATGTGCCAGTAACGCGGCTGCGAATCTCTTTGCCAAGCATTCCGAGCGGTTCGCCTAGTTGGTTGACGAGTACACCGCCTGCCGCGCCGGGATTATTCGTGCTGGCGTCGAGCACGAGCACGTTGTCTTTATATCGCGTTGCGAACGCCCCACGGCGAGCGTCGAGTGGCGCAATAGCCGAGATGCTGCCATGCAGCAGGCTGACCGGTTCATTGCCGGTAGCGATATTGAACAGGTTTGAGAGTGCCAAAACGCGAACGCCGGAGAAGGCTTCGCCCGGCTTCGTGAAGTCAAAAAACGGAGACTGCTCACCGCGCAGATCGATCTTCACGACCGCTATTTCGGCGACCGGATCGCTACCGACAACAGTGCCGGTAAACTTGCGACCGTCGAAGAGAATTACCGTGACCTCATCGCGGTCAAGCACGAGGCTCAGCACGGTGAGAATGTGGCCGTCGGGCGAAGCAAAGAATCCCGACTGATAGGCTTCGAGCCCAAGGAGTCCACCAACGCCGTAGATTTTGACCATCCGTGGCTGGAGTTCGGCAGCCGTGCCGGCGTAATCGAGTGATTGTGCGTTTGATTTCGCGATTGATAGAGCCACACTTGCCAGCGCGAGAATGGCCAGTAGCAATGCAGATATCTTGTGGCGATGTTGGCAAGGTTCATTCATCGTCGCTTCCTGCTTTCCTTTCGCCGCCAAGTCGGTAGTCGCTAATCTTGAGTTCGGCGAACAGGCTATCGCCATATTTGACGCGCCATGTGTGGGGCAAGACGCTTCCACCCGACGTTTTGCGGAAGTCGCCAAAGTGGAGCTCACAAGGGTCGTTGTCGTCGGCCGAGAAAAACTCGACGCCAACCAAGTTGCCAGTCGTTGGCTCAAAAAAGAAATGCGTCACGACTCCCTCGCGCGTGCCGACGAGTGTGTCGTGTCGCTTGAGTCCATCGCCCCAAGGCAATTGCCCATACGCGAATACCTCGCCGTAGCCATCAGTTCCGTTCGCCAGCAGCGACCGCCAACTGTCGACGGCAAACAGCAACCCACCTGAGCGAGGCGGGCTCATTTGGTCAATCACGTCTTCGGTGAGCTTGGCGAAGAATTTGCCTTGAGCCGAGGTGTAGGTAGCGAGCGCGCCGTCGAAATCGATTTCCACTGCTTTGCCGTCGCCGTCGGTGGCCACGATGCCGGATAGCGGCTGTTTGGCGAATGCATCCCATTCCGGACACCGCTTCGCGATTTCTTGTTGCGCGAGCTCATTAAAAAAGTAGTTGGCATAGCCGTCGCGCTCGACGACAAACGCCTTCACCAACTTAGCCAACTCTGGTTTCTTCGGCTGTTGAATGGGGATTTTCGGTTTTTTCTCTTTGTCTTGGTCTGGTCCTGGGGGCTCGATTGGCACCGGGTTGTTTTCAGTTTCGCTAATGAGAGCTTCGAGTTCACCTTCGCGGTGCAAGCCTGGCAGCCGGACCTCGGTCGCGAACAGTTCGGCTTCGCGGCGGAACTCAATCGGCAACCGCCAACCGGCGGGGTAGATGCCCAGGGCGTTCTTGAACGCGTTGGCCGTGGCGATATCTCGATCGCCAAACACGAGCAGTTCGTCGCCGTATCGCAGCCCGCGGCGGTATGCGTCGCTCCGCTCGAGAATGTCGCTCACGAACGCGCGATCGCCATCCGACGAGACCACGCGCGCACCAAGCGTGGCGTGGTCGACGATCCGCCCAGTCTTCAGGTGCGAAAGGAACATTTTGATCTGGTTTATGCTGATTGCGTAGCCAACGCCGACGTTCACCCGGCCCCGCTTCTCGAACGAGCCACGACCGTTGATGCCAATGAGTTGCCCACGGCTGTTGAAGAGTGGACCACCCGAGTTTCCCGGGTTAATCGATGCGTCGGTCTGCAAGCAGTCGGCATATTCCAGTAGCGTTCCACTTGGATATTGATAGCGGTGCGTGCCCGAGATGATCCCGTATGTCACCGTCGGCACATAATCTTCAGCGAGCAGAAATGGATTGCCGGCTACCCACACCCAATCACCAATCCGCATCGCATCACTGTCGCCCAGTTCGGCGGCGGGAAAATCGTCGCGGCCGAGCAATTTAACGAGCGCGATGTCGCCGGGCGGATCGAGGCCGACAAGCACGGCATCGTAGAGCTTGCCATCCGAGAGTCCACACTTCATCGCAACGCCGCACGAGGCGGTAACGTGAAAGTTGGTAAGCGCGAAACCGTCGGGCGAAATCAGCACCCCCGAGCCACCCCCTTGGCCACCGGTGTCGAAAACGGCCACAGTGGCTGGGACGATCCGCTCGACGACTTCAACGCGGGCCTGCTCGGCTTCGAGCACGCGCGGGTCGACTTGCGCTGGCGACAAAGCGCAAACGCTCAGCCCGATGAATAGCATTAACAAGCGTAATGTCACTTCAATAATCTCGCATTGCAAAACTGGATGACGAGCGGCCTTAGTGACCGCGCATCGACGGCTGTCAGTGTTAGTGTAATCTCTCGCACTCCTTCGACATCGATCTCAACCTCGGCCGGTGGCGTTTGCCGATCGCAAACCCCTTGCGCGACCGCTTGCTGGCCGTTCGACCACTCCCAAGCCGTCGCCGCAGAGAGTCGAATGGTTGGGTCGACCCCGACTGTCGCGACCAGTCGTCGGTAGCCCGCTGGCAACCGGTAGGTGATCGACGACGGGCCACGAATGGCGATTCCTTTGTCGAAACTCTCGAACCGTGGTAGTCCTGCCGCGTGATCGTCGGGCTTTGAGGGATAGGCCAACGTCAATTTGTTGCCGTTAAAGTTTTTGTCGCGACGCGGATGCCACCACGCCAGCACTGACCCATCGGGCTCGACGATCGGCGACGTGACATCGATGCGGTGAGGCTCGATATCGCTAAGGAACTTGAGCCGCCCGGGCGAATAGTCGACGCTGGCGACTTCGCCCATGGCAACGCGAATCGTTTCGCGTCCGTCGCGATTCAGCTCAAGCCGATTGCCGACAAGACGCGCCGACACGCCGACGATTTGTTGGCCGCTGGTCGTCGCCAGCACCACGGCATCGCCAATGTCGGGCACTTTCGCGCGATAATAGATGGCCCCAAAGATGCGCCCGAGATTGACCTCAACCATTTCGTCGGAGAGGGTGAACTTTGCCACATCTGCCGTGATTTCGCCGATGGCCCCCTCAATTGGCTGAAGTGTGGTGCTCGCCGGTTTGCGAATCGCTAGCAAATCGGCTGTGGTTGGACTCGCGACAAAATCGCTCCACTTGCGAAGCAAGTCGCGCGCTTCCGCTCCATTCACGTCGATTGGGTTCTGCAAGCGAACAGCCCGCACGTCGTTGGTCGCGAACACCCACTCGACGTTTCCCGAGATCGGCAGTTCCAACGATGCGGTTGCGTTGTCGCGATCGACGATGACCTGCTCGGCTCCAATCACCGATCCATCGGACAGCATTAGCTCGGTGGGCGACACCTTCTGCGACGTCACCTCAGCCAGCTTCAAACGCAGCAACTCTGCTGCCGCGAACATCGTCGACTCACCACTGCCGGTGCTGAGCCGCACACCGTCGGCATCCCACTCCATGATCGCGCCCTGCACGCGCCGTCCGTCGAGCGTTTCGACCTCGGCACATTCGCCAACTAGCGCGGTGGCGACAATGCACGCGAGCACAATAATTATTCGGTAGGTGGCACATTTCAGCACCATTGGCATTTTCCTTGCTTAGGGCCGCTCGTCGCGCTGTTCGGTTGCCAGCCGGCGGAAATACTCGTCGATTACGTCGCGATAATACGACGGAAAGTCACGGCCAATTTGCTGCATGATCCGCTCGCGTTCTTTCGGCGGCAAATCACCCCAACCCGAGCTCTTGCCGATGTCTTTGATGTCGACATCGCCTTCACCGCCACCGCCGGGGAGTTGGCTATCTTCCATCGGCAGCGATGGCGGGCCGCCCATTTGCTGTTGCTGCTGTTGTTGCATTTGCTTTTCGATTTCTTCGATCATCTTGTCGATGTTGTCGACGATCTGATCTTCGATCCCCTGTACCTGTTTGTCGGCGGCACCAAGTGAGAGCCGGCGACGGACGTCCGACATTTGCCGCGCGATCGCACCGAGCGAGTCAGGTTCTACTTGCTCCAGGTCTTTGAGCATCATCTCGGCAAGCTGCTGATACCGGGCCGGCAGCGGATAGTCGGGTTTCACAAGTGATTCCAGCGACGCCTTCGCTTCGGGCAACTGCACGAGTTGGTGCTCGGCCACGCCGCGATAAAACAATAGCGCCGCCGGGTCGACCACCTGCTCAATGTCGACTGTCTTAACCATTGCCAGTGCTTCATCGTAGAAGCCATGCTGTACAAACCTCGCAGTCGCCAAGAGCCGAAGATTTTCGCTCACTGGCCGATCGAACTCACTGCTCGAAAGGGAAAGGGCGAGCTGCTCGACCGAGTCGAGGTCGAGTACGGAATCGAGGCGACGGAGCGCCTCGTGCAGGTCGGGCGATGCTTCAGCGGCGGCGGTCAAGAACGCTTGCACTCGCGGCATTGCCATGCCGGCGGGTCGCGACAAACGTTCCCAAGTCGCGATGACCTGGGATGTGGCCGTCGGTTCGGAAACATTCTCGGCCCAGCGCGATAGTTGCGCCTTTACCTCGGCATCGCCGACGGGCGTCCACTCAACCAGCGGGAGCGGTTCGGGTTCAGCTTTTGCTTCTTCGGCTGGGCCTCGGGGCAACACCGGCACTTGGGCACTGGCTTCCATCGATCCCACCGCGACGATCAAAACGCAGCAAAAGATTAGTCGCAATGCGGTGGGAATTGTTCGGTTCGGCATTTGCTCGATCTCCTGAAGACTCACCCAGAGTCTGGGTATGTTGTGATGCCGCCCGGCAGTTCTTGCTGAAGTAGTAAAAATAACAGTGACGTATAAAGGCATTATCTGTGATTAGTTTGCCGACGGCAACGGAAATTGCCAGCCGATGTCTCGATATCGGACTTTATTGGTTGCTGCCCGTGTCGAGATCCCGGGTCGCCTCAAACACACGAAGCTGTCGATCGGCCAGTTCGCGGAGCCGGTCGCGGACTTCGCTCCGCTCGATCGAACCTTGGCTAATCATCCGGTCGAACATCGACGTGCGGCTATTGATACGGGCCTGCAGCGTGCGAATCATTTTGAGCTCCGCCAGTTTCGACACCAGCGGTGGCTCGCCCGGCGTCCCCCCTTGCTGCTGTGGTTTGCCCGATTGCGATTTCTGTTTGGCAAGATCGTCGAGCGCCAAATCGAGCGCCGCGACCGACTCTTCGAGCGCCGCGACGATTTCTTCTTCGATCGCTTGAGTCAAGAACCCTGTGTCCGGTTCGGCTAATTTGTCGACCACCGTTTGCATGTCTTCGCGAATCTGGCTGAGCGCCTCAGTGAACGCAACACTTGTGCCATCTTCACGTAATAACAGGAGCGCCCGGTCGGCCATTTTCGAGAGTTCGGCCTCGCGTCGCGATAGCTTTACGGCTTTGAGCGTGAGCGAACGGTCATCGGCCCCAGTCCGCACGCCACCCATTAATCCCATATCGACGCTGACTGTCTCGTCATAGATCGACCGCTGAATCGCCAGCATCTCGCGGAACCGCGCAGCAAGCTGCGTGAGCAATTCTTCCATCTCTTCTTCGCGTAGTTGTCGCAAGATGCGCTCGAGTTCGGCCCGCGCTTGCTCTAGCTCGCGCTGGGCCTCGCGCTGTTTGTCGGCCGCTTTATCGCGTTCGGCTTCACGGAGCTTTTGCTCGGCTTCTTGCATCGCTTCGCGAGCCGCTTCGACTCGCTGTGCGGCGTCGCTCTGTTGCGGCTGTGATTCGCTTGGCTGTGATTGACTAGGTTGTGGCTGACTAGGCGAAGAATTACTTGGCTGCGATTCACTCGGTTGCGAATCGCCTGGCTGAGACTCACTTGGCTTCGCGTCGTTTGGTTTCGACTCGCCGGGCTTCGAGTTCTCACCCAATTCGCCCTCACCCGGCTCACCGTCTCTGGGCTCACCGTCTCTGGGTTCACCTTCTCTGGGTTCACCTTCTTTGGGTTCACCTTCTTTGGGTTCATCCGCACCAGGATCTTTCCCAATAAGTTCGGCTTCAAGCTTAGCGGCTTGTGACTCGAGTTCCGCTTGCCGTTCAGCGATCTCGTCTGCTTCGCGTCCCCCTTGGTTTTGCGACCGGAGCGAGCGCTGCTGGCGAATCATGCGATTGACCTCGCGAATCTGGGCCCGAAGCTGTTCCTTGAGCTTCTCACGGCCATCGTCCGACGCATCTTCGAGCAGCACCTGTAGCAGTTTTTGCAACTGCGATTGAAGCTCCGACTGATCGCGAGACGCAGCCGAAAGCTGTTCGTTGCGGAGCAGGTCAACGATCGTCGAAAACCGTTCGCGGGTGCCCATCTCGCGGCTCTGGCGAATTGCTTCGCGAAGCTGTGCGGCACGTTCAGGTTCGCTGGCGGCGGCAAGTTCGGCCAGTTTGGCCGCGACGGCTTCAAGCCGCTCGAAACGAGCGGCAAGGCTCTGCTGTTCGAGCGAGAGACTGCTTTCGTCGGGCGACGGTTCGCTCGTTGGAGGCTCTTGTGCCAACGAAAGGCTGCCGACACCGACAACGAGAGCAATCGCCGAGGCCGCAGCCAGCGATGACAGGCCAGTTCGTAAATAGCGGCGGTTCATCTGAAGTCTCCGATCAGCGATTGGGGCAACAATTATTCGAGCAACAAATCGCGGAGTTGATTCTTTTGTTCTTCTTTCGTCTTGTCCGATAACTGGTTTTGCTGATTGATGAGATCGCGGAGCATCGCAATCACCTCGTTGTAGTTCTCGAGCCCCTGCATTTCGCGGAGAATCGCCTCGGCATCGCGAACCGCTTGTTGGGTCGCGCGTCGAGCCGCGCTGCGAGTCGACGGTTCTTCGCTCACCACATCAATGGTTGCGGCAACTTTCGTCGTCAGTTCGTCGCCGAGCCGAGCCAGTGGTTCAGCGATGCGGTTGCCAATGCGATCGAGCAGTTCTTCATTCTCGACGCGATTGTTTTGTAACTGATCGTAGACTTCAAGAAAGCCTTCTCCCACGCCTAGCGTTTCGGTCGCAAGCTGCCGGGCCGATTCGACGAGCCGCGACTTGGCGAGCGACAATTCTGCGCCAACGGCAGCGGGTGTCGGCTGGTCACCGGTGTCGACGACTTGCATCGTCGTCGCTTCGGACGAACTGCCAAACCCGCCCGAACTCGGCTCGGTAGGACTCAACTTGTCTAAGTCGTCGTACAGCACGATCAGCTTGTCGGCGATCGCCTCGAATGTTTGACGCAGATTGAGTTCGCTGCGGGCGAGCCGAGCAAGCAGTTCTTCTTCGCTGACGATTTCAATTTGAATTTTACGCGAAGTGCCAACGTGTTGTTCATCAGCGAGATCATAGGCATCGCTCGCCGCTGCTTCGATCGTCAGCAAGTCGCCGACTACCAAATCGAATGGGTTTTCGGTGTCGGCCGAGCGGAGTTTGCGAAGGTCAATTACTTCGCGCGTCGCTAACGCCGTCGCCAGTGTTCGCCCGTCGGTGAGTGAGATCCTTCGCGGCGGAGTATCGGTGGTCGATAAATTCACCCACGCATCGGCCAACCGATTGTCGTCGGTAATCTCAACTTCCAACGGGAGCTGCGCGATGACGGTCGCAGCGGTCCCAATACCGTCGCGAAGCGCCGACACCTGGGGGAGTTCGTCGCGGCGTGTGCTGATTGCGATCGTGAACGGTTCGCGACTGCCGATGCCATCGGCATCGAGAAGTTCGATCTTCAGCGAAACATCGTCAACGAGCGTCGGCAGCGCGACGCGAAAGCCGGTGCCATCGACCGTGGCGACCGATGAGGTTTCGTCGAAGCTGGTGGCGACGTTCACCGACTTAAGCGGCTTATTGGTCCGGCCAACCACCACTCCTCGGGCTCCTTCGGGCAATTCAAGCCTCGGCCCCACTTCGAGAGTGCGATTGCCCCGGTCGAGATAGTCGGGATAGTCGACTGCGATCGCCAATTCAACGACCTTCGGCCGGTCAACGACTTCGAGTCGCAGCGGTCGCAGCCGACCGTCGCCGCCACGGACCTCGAAATCGACTGAGTCGGCGATGTGCTCAAACTGGTAGGCATATTCCTGCGTCGTGCTGCCGCTCGCCTCGGCATTGCCGATGCGGATGAACTCGTCGTAACCGCGCCCACCATTTTGCCAGCGGTAACGAATTTGCACCCGCTTGGGATCGCGGAGTCCATTGCTCAGGTTCGCTTTGACACGCAGTGCCACATCGTCGTTGCGCGCCACTTTGCGAACCCACCGTCCCTCGTCGTCGCGAATGAAATCGTCGATCGACAGCTCGACGCTGCGCGGCCAAGGGGTGTTGGCAAGTGCGAGCCGTTGAGAGTAGATGCTCCAAACGCTAGGTGCGAAGATCGCCAGGGCGAAAATGCTCAGCACCCCAGCAAAAACAGCCGCTCCGAGTCGCCGCAGCTTTACATGATTGAGCGCTCGCCATTCGCGAAAGTCCTCGGCCGCTTCGGCCGCCTCGCGCTGCGTGCGGGCGACCAATTCTTCGTGCATTCCCTCGGTAGTGCCCATTCCGGTTAGGTCGATTGCGGTGGAAAGCTGATCGCCCAATTCGGGAAATCGGTGTTCCAAAAGCTGAGCGAGTTTTTCATTGTTTAGACGAACACAAAGTCGGCGGATGCCCCACCATACGACAACTCCTATCGTTGCGACAAATAGCATCGACCATCCGACCGAGCGGACAGTTCGCGACGTTTCGAAAAACCAATCGGCCGCCAGCACCGCCCAAAACACGGCCACCAGCAGAAGCACCACCAGCGCCATCGTCTCAATCACAAGATGCACGCGGATTCTCATCCGCAAGCGGTCGAGCAGTTCGGTGACACTGGGGTGCAGTGATGACATTGGTGACGAGTTTAAGTTTGGCATGAGTCTAGGCGAGGTAATTGAGTCGGCGAACAATCCACTCGCAAGCGAGTGCCAGCGTAATTACGCCCAGTAAGATCATCGACAGCCAACGCGAGAATTCAATGTCAATCGTCCCCGGCACGATCCTCGCTTCTTCGCGACTGGGAATCGCTTCTGCCAGCGGCGGGAAATCGGCTCCACCGGCAAGCACGCTTGCGGCATCGACATAATAATGCCCCCCACCGAGCGTGGCGAGCTGTTCGAGCAGGGCCGCGTTTTGTACGACTTGTCTCACTTCGAGTTGAGGAAAAACGACCGTGATGTCCCGGTCGACCACTTCTTCGCTGTCGGGCACCGCAAGCGACAGTTTGTAGATGCCTGCCATTTGGACTCGGTACTCACCGGCAAAGTTTCCCTTGCCGCTCTCGTTGTCGCCGACATCACCGGCGAGGTTGACCGTGTGAGTAGTGCCCGACGGATCAAGCAGGGTCACTTCAATCGAATCGGCAAGATAGGGATCGAGCGAAGCGGTCGTTACCACGGCCCGCAAGTCGATCGTATCGCCCACTTGATAGCGATCTTGACCCACTAGCAGTTTCGCTCGCTGCGAACTTTGCAGCAGCCGGCCTTGGCTGACATGGCGGAGGAGTTTCGTCCAAAACAAATCAAAGTAATCGGTATCGACGCTCCGCAACCGCCACGATTCGCCACTACCGATGTAAAAGACTTGCCCGGCACCGAAGTATTGGCCAACAAAATAAGGAGTTCCCTTCATCGCGGCAGCCACATCGTCGGTCGCGCTGGCGTAGAGCGTCGCTCCGGGCTTTGGCTCGCCGGTCGCTTGAGCGCCAAAAACACCGGGGAAGGCTCCCCAGTTGCCAAAGTTCTCATCGGCCGTGTCGGCAAGCCATAAGAACTCGGCTTCGAGCCCGGCACGCGAGAATTCGAGTCGCTGCGCTTTGTCGCGGCTCGCCGTTCGCTCGGCGGTTGCTTGCCAAGTGTCGCCGACCCGGACCGGATAAAGGTCAACGACCGTCTGCGGCAATGAGTCACTCCCGAATGCCGAGGCATTCACCGGTCCGGGAACAACGACTAATCCCCCCGCCTGCTTCGCAACCCAGCGTTCGAGTAGTTCGAGTCGCGATTTGTCGAGAGAACTCCAGCGTGGATCGAACGCGACAATTGCGTCGTAGACAAAAAGCGCCTCGGCGGTGGCGGGAAACTCCGCCAGCACTTCGTTGGCATCTTGCGAAACACCTTCGCTCCCCGTGTCGAGCAGTACGTCGACAGTGAAGCTCTTGTCACGTTTGAGCTGGTTCCGCAAGAACTGATAGTCGCGGCTGGCCGCCCCTGCGTAAATCAACACTCGGGTCTGTTGTTCAATGACTTCGACCATTGCCGAACGCGAGTTGTCGTCGACGTTGCGTTCGTTTGCCGAAGGTTCAGCGCGAACCTCGAATACATATTTGCCCGGTTCGTCGACGCGGGTCTCGAATCGGAGCGAAGCGAGCTCTTCGTCTTCGGCGATCGAAATCGTTTGGGTATCAACGAGCTCGCTCACCGACTCTTCGTCTCCAGCGACTCGTCTAAGCAACACGACGTCGACCGTTTCGCCGCCGAGGCTTTGCACTTGCACTAGTGCCGTGATGGTCATGTTGTCGCCGGGAAACGCCCGTTGTGGCGCAAGCACATCGCGAACCGTAACGTTCATCGGTAGCGTTAGTGGGCCGAAGCCGACGGTGTGGAGCGCAGCTCCCGCCGCTTGGGTTTGCGTCGCCAAAGGAAGCGGGTCTGGCCCTGTGTTCTGGCCACCATCGGTCACCATCACCACACCCGCCAAGGGGAGCGTGCGGTACTGTTTGAGCGTCGCGTCGAGCGCGTTGCCAAGCTGCGACTGTTTGCCGGTGGGGAGCAGTTGGTCCGGAAGATTAGCGATCGGATTGACCAACATCGCGTTATCGCCAGATTTCGTTGAGGCGTCGCTCGCGAGTGGAAGCTGTGAAATCCGTGCCAGCGATCGAGGGCTTTCGTCAAAACCAACGATCTCGACCAGATGAACTTTCGAGAGCGCGGTGACTAAAGGAGATTCGGCCAACATTTTCACCATCGCTTCGGCACGCGTTCCATCGCGGGCGTCCGGGCCAACCGGTAGGGCCATGCTGAGACTCGTGTCGGCCATCACTACCACTCGCGACGGCTCGACCACTTCGCGGTTCATGCGGCGTTCGATTCCCATGAAAAAAGTTGCCAATCCAGCGAGAGCGACGAGTCGCAATAACGTCAACAGCAAAGCCTTCGGACCCGAAACCGTGCGTGCTTCTCGCCAATAGAGCCCGACGACGAGTGTCACCAGCGCCACTGCCGCCAGTACCACAATCGTCATCAGCCCGGGGCGGTCGGTGAGCAGCTCGATTCGCGACCATTCGTACGTCGGTTGCCAATTATTCGTTGGCACGTCGACGCGAGTCGCTTGGGCGATTGGCAAGTTGCAGGAAAGCAGACTCATACGTCCCTAATCGTGATAGCTGCAAAGGTAGGCGAAAACTTGCTCGATTGCGAGCACGCAAACGAGCAGCACGAAGAGCGACTCAACGAGCGACGTCCCGGTGCTCGCGGCACCCGAACCAATCAGCGAATCGGCCCACTCGAAAGAGAAATTTGAGCCGGCCAGTTTTTGTTTCAATGTACCGACCTGCGGCAAGCGAAGGTCACCTTCAGCCGAGTTGGGGTGTACACTCCAAATCAGCGATTCCTCACCGCCGGCCGTGCGGGCGAGCTGCAATTCATAAAGCCCAGGTTCAACGAGCGGCGGTGACACCACCGCGAGCGATTCTCCCAAGTCGCTAGCAGCGAGCGTCGTTTCCAATGCCAGTCCATCGCTCACACCCACCAGTCGCCCTGTCCCAACGAAATTGGCCGGGTCGATCGTCTGAGTGATCACATCGCCAACGACCAGCGACCGATCGGCCCGCTTGCCGGCCGAGAGCCACGCGAACATTTCGTTGGCCAGTACGGGAAAAGCCGGGTTGAGGCTAAGGTTCGACCAACTGCCAAGCGTACCGGGCGTGTTGGCGACTGGCGTGTAGAGAGCGATGATGCGTCCCTTGCCCCAAGCTCGCTCGACCACCAGCGGAGCTCCATTGGCAAGTTTGGCAATCACGTTCACATCGGCCGGCGCTTGCTGCTGCCAGTCTTTGGCGAGTGCATAGTAGTAGTCGATCTTGAGCAGCGGCAAGAAGCTGTTTTGCTGGCTTGCGAAAACGCGGAAAGCCGGGTGATCGACGACCTGCACGTCGACCGCCGTTTTGTCATTCTCGGGCACCCATTGCGTCGGCAACGTCGGCGGCGCGGGCAACAAGCCCTCGGCATTCTTGTAGAAAGCATCGCGATACCAATCGCGATCGATCGACTCTCCCAGCGCAACGAACAAGCCGCCGCCGGACGCGACGAACTGCTCGACACGAGAGAGTGATTCTTCGTCGAGCCGTTTGACATCGAGCAGCGCGATCATTGCAAATTGATCGAGGCGGTCGAGCGAGCTTAGCCGCTCAGTGGTGGTTGTCTCGGTCGACCAACCGGTCGTGGTTCCCCCGCCTGGACCCAGTGCCGTCGACAAAAAGTACGATTCCCACTCGTCAGGAGAACCATCGACCATCAGCACGCGAATTTGCTCTGGGACATCGATCGAGAGCCACCGGCGGTCGTCGACCGCCACAGCATCTTCGTCAATTGTCGCCGCCAGAGAGTGCGGCCCCGGATCGGCAAACCGGCAACGAAAGCGCTGGCGAATTGTCTCGCCTGGCGGCACATCGCCAAGCTCGACGGACGAGAGGGGTTTATCGTCTTGCTCGATTTCGGCGACCACTTTGTTTGCCATCGTCGCACCAAAGTTGGTGACCGCGATTTCGGCCCAGACTTCGACTCCGCTGGCAAGCGTGCCGCTAACGATGGCGAGGCCGCTGATCGCGAGGTTCTGCTGTTCGCTACGAACGCTCCCAACCAAATGTAAGTGGTCGACCTTATCGCGGACACGGACGAGTTGGGCCATCACGTCCTCTTCAGGCTGCAAGTCGCGACTGCGAAAGTCGCCCAGCAAGTGGACAACCAACTTGTCGTCACTCCACTGCCCAACAAGTTGATCGGCCACGCGCATCGCCTCAGCGAGCGAGGAGTCTCCAGCCGTTGCCTGCCAGCCTTCAAGCTTCGTTAACACATCTTCACGGGTTTCGGGGTCGAGCTGTTTGCGCAAAATCGCCGGTTCGATGCTCTCGCCCATCTTGGCCGCTTCGCTATAGCGAAGCAGCGTAAGCCGGTTGGCTTGCGACTGGTCCGAAGCGCGGCGAATAATGCTGGCGGCCGCGCCGCGCGTTTGTTGCCAGGCGGTCGTATCGCCAAATCTTTCGGTTGCCGAATAGCTATCGTCAAGCAAAACCAAATGATGAGTCGGTTCGCCAAGCCACTGATTCAGCCAACCACTTTGGAGCGAAGGTCGCGCGAGCAGCAGCACGAGCAACGCCACGGCAACCGTACGCAACAACAGCAGCAGTAGCTCTTTGAGATTGATCCAGGTTTTACTCCGCTGTTGGCTTTCGAGCAAAAATGACATCGCCGCCCACGGCACCCTTTGTTGGCGTCGCAGGTTAAGGAAATGGATAATCGCCGGCAAAGCCACCAGCGGTAGTCCGATCCAGAACAGTAATGGGAAAGCAAACGTCACTGTTAAGTAGTTGTCAGTTTTTGGTTTTTAGTTGAGCCAATAGCCGACGAGCTACGCCTCGTCGATGACCCTCGATAGTTGTGAAATTCAGCTATACTTGATTAGTCCGACGAGACGTAGCTCGTCGGCTATTGAAGTTGGTTGTCGTTAGATCTTGGCTCGCTGCGACAACAATCGTCGCGCGATGACTTCAGTCAGTGCCGCGTCCAGTGGCTCGCTCGTACGGATAAGCTGATAGTCGACGGCATTGCGGCGGCAGCCTCGGCGGACGGCGGTGAGGAACTTGTCGAGTGCTTCGAGGTAACCTTGTTTCAAGCTCTTGGGGTTGCAATCGAGTTTCAATTCGTCTTCAACACCTTCAAAACGAACGGGCCCGCGAAAGTTGAAGTCGAGTTCTTGGTCGTCCATGATGTGCAGCACAACGACATCGTGGCCAATTCGACGCAATGTCGCGACACCCGCTAAAAAATTGTCGACATCCCCCAGCAGATCACTGAGCAGAATCACCACTCCCTTGCGAGGGTTCTGCCTTGCGACGCGCGAGAGAACCATGCCTAGGTCGGTCTTGTCTTGGGCCGGAGCTTCGGTCAGGGCTTGGACGATTGCGTTAAGATGGTTCCGCTGCGTTCGCTGCGGGAGTTCTTGACGAATACGGTCGTCGAAGACGGTGCAGCCGACCGAGTCGTGTTGCTTGAGCAGCAAATAGGCAAACGCGGCGGCGGCAGTGGCCGCATAGTCGCGTTTGGTGAACACACCACTACCAACTTGCATACTGGCCGAGGCATCGACAACGAGCGTGCAGCGGAGATTGGTGTCTTCTTCGTAACGTTTGACGACGAACCGGTCTTGCTTGCCCCATACTTTCCAATCGACGTGGCGCAAGTCATCTCCAGCAACGTATTCACGATGCTCGCGGAACTCGATCGATTGGCCGAAGTAGGGGCTGCGATGCATCCCACTCATCAGGCCTTCGACAATGTAGCGTGCTCTCACTTCGAGTCGACCGATACGACGGACGACTTCAGGAAGCAAAGACGGTACGGAAGCGGGGGTCATTCGACAGGGCGTCCTCGCGCTCGGGGGTGGTTTCCAAAAGCCGCTCGACGACGTCGTCGGACGTGATCCCCTCGCTTTCGGCGGTATAGTTGACAAGCAAACGATGGCGCAACACCGGTTTCGCCAAATACTGAATATCGTCGAGCGAAGCGTGTGGACGGCCTTCCATCAATGCCTTGGCCTTCGCACCGAGCAGCAAAAACTGCACGGCCCGCGGACCGGCTCCCCACGATAGATTCTCTTTCGCATACGGGTCGGCCTCCATCTCACCCACGCGCGTCGCGCGAACAAGGCTTACCGCGTAGTGCATCAGATGACGACTGACCGGAACTCCAAGCACCAGTTGCTGTAGTTCACAAATTTCGTTGGGCGAGAGGACAGCGGTCACTTCAACCTGCCGCCGTTGGGTTGTTCGCTGAGCGACTTCGATCTCTTCTTCGATCGACGGATACTTGACCAGTGCTTTTACCATAAAGCGATCTTGCTGCGCTTCGGGAAGCGGGTAGGTGCCCTCTTGTTCGATCGGGTTTTGCGTCGCTAGCACAAAGAAAGGGTCCGAAATCTGATGCCGCACGCGGCCGACAGTCACTTGCCGCTCTTGCATTGCTTCCAAGAGCGCGGCTTGGGTTTTTGGCGGTGTACGATTAATTTCATCTGCGAGAATGACGTGCGAGAAAATCGGTCCGGCCAGAAAGCGAACCTCCCGTGCGCCGGTCGTTTTGTTCTCTTCGATAATGTCGGTGCCGGTGATGTCGGCTGGCATCAAGTCGGGGGTAAACTGAATGCGACTAAACGTTAGATTCAGTGACCTCGCGAGTGTGCTGATGAGCAGTGTCTTCGCCAAACCTGGCACCCCTTCGAGCAGGCAATGTCCGCGACAGAAGAGCGTGATTAACAACAGGTCGATCACTTCGTTTTGGCCAACAATCACCTGCGCCAATTGTTCGCGAATCTTCGTCGCGGCCGATCCGAGTCGGTCAATGGCTGCCTGGTCGATGTCGGTGGGCATGTTTTGCATGGGTGGGAAGCTCGTGTCGGGAGGAAAGCAACAGCGAGGTCACTTATCGCTGATAGATAGGCAGCGTCGCGCGGTCGAGTTGCAAAATAATCAGATTCAATGACGTAGTATAGACGTTGCCGATGTAGCCTTGGCTCCACGTTGCTCCTTTGCCTTCGGGCAGGTTAACAATCGCGGCTTCGCGGACGATTTTGTCGAATGTCGCCTTGCGGTATTCGGTCCAGGTTTCGCCCGCCTCGCGATACTGCACCTGAGAGTAGTAAAAGTGAGCGTAGTGCCAATGGCCATAGTTGCTTTGGGTGCTGGAGCCGAGATGCTGCTTGCAATAAGCCATCATCCGCGGCACAAAATCGTCGTCGTATTCACCCGCGTTGTAAAGGCAGGCGATCGCGGCGGCCGTAATCGCGGGGCGACCACCTCCGCCTTTCGAACTGTATTGTACTCCACCGTCGCCAAGCGTGCATTTATGGATGTAGCCAATCGCCTTGTCGACAATTTCCTTGGGGACGGGAATGCCCGCATTGCGGCAACTTCGCAGTCCCTGGACCTGGGTGATCGTCGTCGAGCCTTCGTCGAAATCGCCCCCATCCTTGGCACTCACATAACCCCACCCACCCGCTTCGGTTTGGGCTTGTCCGCTGAACCTCACGGCTTTGGTGAGCACGCGCACCAATTCTTCACGACGCTGGGCGTCTTCTTCATTGCCGAGCACTTGTGAGAGAAACAGCATCGAGAAGCCGTGACCATAAGTGTAACGGTCGTCGCGAAGCGGATCACCGATGAGCCCGTTGGGGCGGCTTTGGCTGATTAGATAGTCGACCGCTCGCTGCAAGTTCTCAGAATACTCGCCCTGTGTCGTGGTGCTTCCCTCACTCAGCATCGCAATGCCTGCGAGCGCTGTCATGGCGGCCGGGTAGCGACCCTGAGCTGTCCAGTGCCCGAGCCGATGCTGTTGGCTCGCGAGCCAACGGAGTCCTTGGTCGACGGTCGTTTGCACTTCGGGCGATAGCTTTTCGGCCACCGCGCGACTCTGAGCGCCTGCCATAGCAACAAGACAAGCGAAGCAACATGCGAACCAGCGCCCCGCGACTTTGCGGTGAGTTGCATATTTGTCACTTTTACGATCATCACTAATCATTGCCGGGCTCCCGTGGGTTGGCATCAGCTCCTCCGCCGAGTATTCGCCCCAGCGTACCAAGAAATCCGGTCGGCCGCTTATTGGCGGCTGCTTCGACATCGGTGGTGGCGACCGGTTCGGGGGCGAAAGGTTCGCCCGTGAAGTCGAGCCGCACGAGTGTGTGTTCGAGGTCAATACTCACACTTGGGATGCTACCCCCATCGACGCGAATGACCATCGGCTTGTTGCGCAGGGGCTTTAGGTCTTCGTCGCGCAAGAGGCTGCGGCCCGTGATGCGGTCGAGACAGAGGAGCGAGACCCCCGACGACGAATCGGAACCACGCTCGTTGAGTTGGCTGGCGAAGACCAGAACGGGCGAATCGAGCGGTTGGAGTTGTAGCATACCGAGCCCCGACACAGTCGCCGGACGGGGCCAGCGTGACTCACCTGTGACAAGGTTGAGTACGTAGACGTGACCGTCGGCCACCGGGGCGTTGTCGACCGCTTCGAATCCACCCGCACGATGCTGGGCTTCGGTGCGGGTGTTCGTCACGAGGTAGAGCGTGTCGCCCGCGGTGAAAGTGGTCGCTTCGTCGATGCCCGGTTCGGCTAGTATTTCTGTGGTCCACATGAGTTTGCCAGCGGCCACGTCGACGGCGTCGAGAGTACCGGCCGGTTCGATAACGTAAAGCCGCCCCGCTTCACCTGTTACGAAGCAAGCGGCACTCGAATAGTTTCGCTCCAGAAGTGGCGATTCGTCTCCTGCTCGCAGCACACTAACAACTCGGCGGCCCGTTTGGAGTTTGCTGACGACATAGTTCGCGCCGTGGCTGGCAATGAACTTGGCGTCTTGAGGCTTCCAGTCGCCGACGACTTCGCCATCGGTGAGTCTGACAACAACGCCCTTGCCTCCATCGCTTGAGAGGTAAACGTAGTCGGCATCGGCGAGCGCGGTGCCGACGTTGCTCACATCGAGCCGCCGACGCCAAAGCAAATCGCCATTGAGCGGATCGAAGCAAGAAAGCTGTTGTTCGTTCAGCACGACGATACCACTGGGCGTCGCGGCACAGACTTCGCCGTAACGCGACTCGAGCATTCCCGCCGCATTGTTGCGATTGACGTAGACGACACGACCGTTTTGAAAACGCTGAATGTACCGCGATCGGCTGCTGCCATCGTCGGCACGGCTTCGCCAAAGCACCGGTTCGCCATCGGCCTCGGTTCGCTTAAGGAGATCGAGTACCACCACCTCTGACTGTTCGTTAAGCACACAAAAATGACCGAAACGATGGCACTCGGGCTGGTCGCTCCGCTGTGGCTCTTCGATTTCGACGGCGTGGCGGAACTCGACCTCGCCTATCGAATTCCACCCGACTAGCTCACTCCCCGAACCATCGATCGCCATTTGAGGAGCGCCGAAAACTTGGTAGCTGGTCCCTTTCGCCACTAGCTTCAACCGGATCGGTTGTTCGTTGCGATTGGTGCTTGCAGTCGTCGTCGAGGTGAGCCGCTGTTGGTCGACGCGCACGCGACCGGTCGGAAAGTCGATCGCCGGGATCGCCGAACCACTATCGGCCGGCATGAGCTTTTGCCATGACTGCGCAAGTCGATCATGCTGCTTGGCGTCGAGCGCGTTGCCGTCGAGTTCCAATAAAACTAGTTCCGCCTCGCGGCGACGTCCATTGACGATCAGCGCATCGGCAAAGTCGAGCGATGGTGCAATCGCAACGTCCGTGCGGCGGCAGTAGCGGTAAAACCGCCCGAGACTTTCGAGCCGACCTGATTCGCCGATGCCGCTAAGCCAAGAGGTCGCCGATGCCGAGAATTGCTGTTTCGCCGAGTCAGACGCTGCGGTCCAAATCTCGCGCAGCCGGGCGTTGAACCACCGTTCACTCAGCACATTATGCTCGTCGCTTTCGCGAATCAGTCGGTCGCTCTCTTCGATAAAAAGTCGCCAAGCAAACGCCAGCGCGTCGTCGAGGCGTCCTTCAGACAAACAGCCATCAATGTGCAGTCGCAAGAGATCGACGTGCTGAGATCCGGCGGGAATCAAATCGTCAAGCAGCCCGCCTTGTTCTCGATAGGCGGCATAGTCGTCGTGCAATCCAGCGAGCAGCGCAGCGGTTAATCGCCCGCGGATCAGCGGATCGTCGGCCGCTGTGGCGTAAGCCTGCTGCAATAAGCTAACCGCCTCGGCCGTGTCGCCTTCGATCAGCGCGAACTCGGCCATCGTCCGCAAGGCGTCGGCATCGCCGGCGTCCTGGGCCAACTGCTCGGTTGCGCGGAGCCTCAGGGCGACCGCTTGGTCGAATCGCTGCACAAATTCGATCGACTGCGAAACAATTGCGCCGCGATGGAAAATCAAGTTGCCGAGTGAATCGGTGTCGCGTGCTGTGCTGGCGGCCGTCACTTTACCGGTCGCCACATCAATTTGCAGAAGTCGGCCATCGAGCGTGGGAGTTAGATAGCGGCCTTCGGTCAATACGCCAAATCCGCCGACCGTGGCCCCATCGGGCAGATCGCCGGTCGTCCAGCGGCGGTTCCCCTTTGCGAGGTCGACTCCCGTGATTGAGCTGTGGCTTACCTCGAGCGCTATGTCATCATGGACGGCCCCGATGAAGAGCGATTCCTGCCGACGGCGTTTCCAAAGGGACTTGCCCGATGCGAGATCGAGACAGTGAAGCTCTTCCGATTCAGGTGCCGTGACGAGCACCCGGTCACCAGCGACAGTCACTCGAGTTCGACACCACTGGTTCGACAGTTTTGGTTGATAAGCCCCAAAGCTGCGATTCCAACTATTCGAGTTGCGATTGGCGAGACCTTCATCGACGGGGAAGCGAAACGCCCAATTGAGTCGCCGGCAGACCGGGTCGACCGCCACGACACTCCCTGCGCCGGTCGGGCAAACGAGCAGGCCTTCGCCATAACTAATGGTCGCACCAGCGAGCCGCCGCCCCGCTTCGATACCGATACCTCGTTCGAGATTCACCAGCGGTTGTTTCCAGACGAGTTGGCCTCGCTCTGCGTCGATCTGAACGATATGAATCGCGTTATTGAGTTCAGCGAGTGCGAACAACCCATGCGGCGTCGCAACCGGTGGTCCCAGAAAGGCGATGCCCGACCAAATTTCGCCAGTTTTCGCGCCGTCGATTTGCCACAACAGCTTCCCCTCGCTCCGAATGTCGTGGGCAACGAGCGCGTTGGTGGCGGTCATGTCGGTTTCGCCATCGTCGCCGAAAACGCGAATGCCTCCCCATTGCGTGCGATTGATATTGCCACCAACCGTTTCGAGGCCGCGAATCGAATAAACTCGCAACCCATCGGTACTGATGGCACCAAAAACAGCATCGAGCCACACTCGCTGCTGGACCATGTCGAGCGTGATCATGCCGGCGGAATCGTCGTCGCCTTCGTCCGAGAGCGTTAGCGAACTCGAATCGCCCGTCGCTTTCTCGGGCCGTGTCTCCCAGATTCGCTTGCCAGTCGTCCAGTCGATGGCGATCAATTGTGTGGGTGTGCGTGCGATCACCACATCACCGACCGCGACCGGCGAGGTCGCCAACATCCAAGTACGACGCTGGCGAATCAGTTCTTCGCGGCGCTTTTGAAGTTCGACCAAATCGTTGGCCTCGCGAATCGTCCGCGCGTGCCAGCGGGGCCACAGGTGAGGCGGACCTCCCGGTACGGTCGCCGCACGCGAAAGTTCGCCCCCTTCCATCGGCCAGCTTGGTGGATCGAGCCAACTCGTCGACGCGAACTCGACAGGGGCACCTTGGCGGTTCGCGTCCGCGACCGCCAAGAGTTGTTGGCGTAACTTATCGAGATTCCCGACCGGCTTTCCCGCGATCTTGAGCTGTGCGATGACTTCGCCACCTTGTTCGTCAAGCTCAATTAACATTGAAGCGACTTTGTCGGCTTCGCCCGCCAAGCTCCACAAACGAGCCGCTTGCAGCTTGCGACTGGCGACGACGATTTGATCGTTGCTCGGCCAACTGCTCACCCGCTCGATAAGGAGAGCTGCGCCCGCCGCGTCGCCGCAATCGGCAGCGCGAGTGGCGAGCACCATCGCCGCCTCGGCGGCCGCGTCGGTGACCGGGAATTGCCTTAAAACTTTATTGACAGCTACGTAGTCGCCCGTCGCCACGGCTTCGCGCAACTCGCGACGACCGGCGACGCCACGTTGTAGTTCGTACTCGGCACGCCCCTCGGCCGGCAGCGACGCCAGCAACACATCGGCCCGCGACTTGAGTCCGGTGACGTTGCTCTCCCACTTCGCCGGCAGGTAAAAGCCGTCTTCTTCGGCCAGCGACACCCGCACAATCAGCGGTAGCGCTTCGCTGTACCGCGTCTCATCGATCAGCTTTGCCGCTTGATCGAGCAACTGCGAAACGCGGCGGTCATTCGTCAGATGGGCCGAATAATAAAGCGTGTGATAGTCGTCGGCTGCAATCTCATCAACATCGGCATCCGCGACCGCACCCGGCTGAGCCACCGCGACGTTGAGGTTTGTCACAAACGAGGCGAGTTCGATGCCGAGAGCAAAAAGAAATAGCCGAAGCCGTAACGTCGATTTCTTCATCAATGTTTACCAACCCACCGCCTGTGGTGGGAATCGCGCAGCCAGCCGAATGGCCTGGAGCTTTACCTATTCTTGCGGTCCGTAGGGGTCGAGTCGACGCCAAACGGCGTAAAACACGAATTTTTGACTAAAAAATCGCGCAGCCAGTTCCCGGCGGGTCGTCCTGCCAGGAAAAATGCCTGCCGATTCCATCTGTAAGCAGCCTAGAGCAATGAGCGCAAAAACGCAAGCAATTGCCCCGCAACAACTTACGGCTGCGGCAAATCGTTCGGTTTTGAACCGCGTCGCCAGTCCGAGCCGCTACAAACGGACCGAAAAACGCCGATTTCTCGGCACAAAACGAGCGAGATTGGCTCACCAGGCCAAAAAAGAGCCTAATTTTAAGGGGTATTTCAAGATTTCCGGGTTGTATTGTCGGGTTTTGCTGCGTCTAATCATGCCAGCGTCAAGCAGCGCTATGGATTGGCGAGCGCAACTTCGACCAACCACCACATTGACCTTTTACTGTTGGAGGATCCAGAACATGGCGAAAGCCGCACCCAAGCCACTCACGAAGACTGAGATTTACACGAACATTGCCGAGAGCACCGGGCTCTCGAAGAAGCAAGTGTCGGAAGTGTTCGACGCACTGAACGACCAAATCGAAAAAGCCTTAGTCGGACGTGGTGCCGCTGAAGTCTTCACGCTCCCTGGCATTGCCAAGTTCGTGCTCAACAAGAAAGCCGCCACGAAAGAACGTGAAGGGATTAATCCCTTCACGAAAGAGAAGACCATCTTCAAAGCCAAGCCGGCGTCCAAGGTAGTCAAGATTCGTCCGCTCAAGAAACTGAAGGACATGGTGCAGTAACGCGTCGCAGAGCAACGCAGTAAGTTGCAAAGCACAGCTAGCAAACCCACGAAACCGCCCGCTTCGACAATGCTCGAGCGGGCGGTTTTTGTTTTGGTAGCGCTCAGTTTACTTGAGGTCACACTGTCACAATAACACCGCATCCGGCGCACTTTGAAAACAACGCGAACTCGAAATCCCACGCCGAAACAACGTTTAGAGTTTTGAATACCCCGACTTTGTTGCGAAAACGCGGCCAAAACAAGCAAAACGCTTGCGGCCATGCCACGGGTGTGACCTAGTTTGCCGCGAGACCACGATCGACGGCGGCTTGCTCGCGACCGAAGACGGCTAGGTTCGCCTCAAATGCCTCGCGGGGGATTTGCCAGACCGGTTCCGATTGGGTGTAGGCATTGCAGTGGCCCACAATCAGGCGATAGAGGAACTTAAACAGGTTGCGTGGGACTCGGAGCGAGCGAAAGGCATCGATCAATCGCTGGTCGCTGATCTCGCTGGCGAACAGCGTTCGCAACGTGGGCACTTGGCCATCGACCGCGCAGGCTTCAAGCCGCGCGTTGGCCAGGTCGAAGAGTGCTTCGCCCGTCCAGTCGAGCGAAGGCACCAGGTTTTGTTTATCGATGCGAGCACGCTGGTGGAAGTCGCGGGTCTCGCGATTGAGGTACTCGATCAGCTCCGCCGGGAGCAATAATTTAATGCCGAAGCCCGGCTGTTTGAGAAACTTGTTGTCGAGCATTGACCAGACGAAGTCGCGCATCAGTTCGACCTTGCCGTTGATTTGGTGTGGCTCGTCAACCCGGTCAACCAAGACTTCGATGCCCGAATAACCGAGTGAGCGGAGGATGCCCTGAAACTTACTGAGCAGCTCATAACGATCGTCGGTCCGCGACTTGTTGGGGAGTGGCTGGCCATGCAGATCGGTTTGCGGGAGTCGCGAGAACAACTTGCGCAGCGAGCCGGTGTCGCGTTTCAAGACGCGAAGGTGCTTACGAACGGTACTCGCTCGCCAGTGCCAATGTACGGCGCGGCCAAGCGCTGGCAGCCAACCAAATAGAGCGAGAATGTAAGGCCAAGGGCTGGCGAGCCAGTCCCATTTTTGCAGACCAACAATCACGCTAATGATCGCGAGCGTCACCACAATGCCAATCGCGTGCGTCATCAATCCACGAAGGGCATAGTAGTGCATACTTTTGCGAAGCCTTTGCCATCGCCTCGCGAACGACTCATCGAGCGAATCGTCGTAGCACGCGGCCAGAAGCAAAAGGTCGCGTTTCTGATGTTGGTCGAGCGCCTCGCGAAGATTGGTCGTGAGTTTGTTGGCCGGCGGGTGACCGGCCCCTTTGCTCCCCAGCACCAGGTCGACGAGGTTGGTGACTCCCAACGAAAGAATCGCGTCCATGTGATCCCACAGTTTCCAATCGGCCAGCACCTTCGCGGGGTCGCGTTGCTTGCGGACGCTCAGCCGATCGGCGAAGTGATCGAGAAACGGATTAAAGTCGTCGTATTCGATGACCCAGGTCCGCGACTGGGGATGCTGTTCATTGTACTCGGCCAGCCGGCCCATGATTTGGAGCCGCATCGCCGTTTTCCCGGCCCCTTTCTCGCCGAACACAATCGACGTCGCCGGATCAGCCGGGTCGCCAAACACCTTATCCCACGAAGGGTGAAACGTATTGTTCCGGCAACGGTTCTTAAAAACCGGATCGGTCTGCGCATCTTCTTCCGCGAACGGATTGCTCGCGATGCCGTGATGTTGCAAGAATGATTCGACGCGCATGGTGAGGATCGGTGGAGAGGGGTATTCGAGTTGCTACGCAGCGTAGGTGAAACTTCGTACAATTATAGCTGAACCTGACGGTCGAACCGGTTACGGATCGACGAACGCTTGAACACGACAGACCGCAATATCGGTACGACCAATCATACCAAACGCCATTCCCGCGCAGGCGGGAATCTAAAGAGTGAGCTTTGAGTCTGGATTCCCGCAAGCGCGGTGATGACGGCTCGCTTCGAATCGCGACAATTTGCAACGCTTGCCCAGCAGAAGAGTTCCTCGTCATGTCACTTCCGATCAAACGCGAACCGGCTTTTGGCTATTTTCCTTGGTGGCCCGAGGATGGCGACCGCTGGGTCCACCCCGAAGACGTTGCACTGGTCCGGAGCCTCTTGCCTAGCAACCGTATCTTTCGACGCGATGAGGCTCACGGAGAGCTTGTGCAGCTCAGCTACGGACCTATCAGATTCCGCGCCGAGCGAACGCTTTGGAAACCAGTTCGTTGGGAAGGCCTCGGACTTGGCGACTGGGTCGAAGTCCGCCCCCGGGGATTCGCCAACGAACACGCAACGGGCGTCATACACGAAGTTCGCTACGATGAACAGCGCGAGCAGATTCTTTATCAAATCACGCCGTCGGGGGCGTTGCCGCTTGAAAAGCATTTTACGTTCGACGACTTGAAGTCGGTGGAACCGGTTAACGGAAAAATCGTTCCCCAGCTTGTGGTGCGGCCGTCGAGTGGGCCCGATGAAGCCCCATTGGAGCTGGCCCGCGACGACGCGTAGGTCGTCGGCTAATAACAACCAACAACTTAGAACCGAATACTACTTCGCTTCCAATCCCATTTCTTCACGATCTTCAATCCCCAGCCGCTTCATCTTCTTGTAGAGCGTGGTGCGATTGATGCCGAGTTGGTCGGCGGTGGCGTTGCGATTCCAGCCGTTGGATTCGAGCACGCCGACGATGATTTGTCGTTCGGGTCCTTCGAGGGCGTCCTTGAGCGATTGGCCCGAAACGTAGCTTCTACCAAGTGAAGGAGAGTCGACACGCAGTTCCATCGGCAAATCTTGGACGCGAATCACATCGCCCTTGCCGAGCAGCACCGCACGTTCGACGACGTTCTGTAGTTCGCGGACGTTGCCGGGCCATGCGTAATTTTGCATCAAGGCCATCGCGTCGTCAGCGAAGCTGGTGACGTCGCGTCCGACGTCTTCGCGGACTTCGTCGAGGAACCTTTGGGCGAGCAGCGGAACATCGCTTTGTCGTTGTCGCAGTGGCGGGAGCAGGATGTTGATGACGTTGACGCGATAATAAAGGTCTTGGCGGAATTTGCCATCGGCAACGTTCTTGGCGAGGTCTTCGTTGGTGGCGAGCACAACTCGAACGTCGACCTTGTAGGTCTTGGTGCCGCCAACTGGTTCGAACTGCAACTCTTGCAGCACACGCAGCAGTTTGACTTGCATGGCCGGACTAGCAGTGCCGATTTCGTCGAGGAAAATCGTCCCTCCATCGGCTTGCAGGAATTTGCCCACTTTGTCGTTCGATGCGCTCGTGAAGGCACCCGCCACATGGCCAAATAGTTCGCTTTCAAGCAGATTCTCTGGCAACGCTCCGCACGCGACTTCAACGAACGGGCCTTTGGCCCGTCCACTGCGGCGATGAATCGCTCGGGCGATCATGCTCTTGCCGGTGCCACTTTCGCCGGTGACGAGCACGGTGGCCCGAGTGTCGGCGACGCTTTCGATCATTTCGTAAACCTGCAGCATCCGTGGGTCGTGGCCCACGATGTTTCCCATGCCGTAGTGCCGATCAAGTTCGGCTTTGAGCTGAGTGTTTTCGGCCAGCACCTTCCGCTGCGAGAGCCCTCGTTCCAAGGCCATCAACAACTCGTCGTCGATGAGTGGCTTGGTCAAATAATCGAACGCCCCGGCGCGGATCGACTCGACGGCCGAGTCAGCGTTGCCATAGCCGGTCATCATCAGAACTTGCATCGCGGGCCAGCGGCGGACGAATTGCTCCAGCAGGTCGAGCCCATCGTGTTCGCCGAGCCGTACGTCGACCAGTGCGAGATCAAACTGACTCGTCTCGCATGCGGCCAGCGCCCCGGCCGGGCCGGGTGCGGGTACGACGTCGTAGCCCTTTGAACCGAGCCATTCGGACATCGATTCGCGAACTTGGTAGTCGTCGTCGACCAGCAGCAATCGGGGGGCATTCATTGTGGT
Organism: Pirellulales bacterium; assembly: GCA_041737535.1. Taxonomy (GTDB): domain Bacteria; phylum Planctomycetota; class Planctomycetia; order Pirellulales; family Lacipirellulaceae; genus JBGSWC01. Next base: position 125,178 of record JBGSRO010000215.1, read on the forward strand.
AGCGGCAAATGGCGGAGGTTGAAAATGCGATAGAGTTATCTAGGTCACACGATGTGGCGGGTCAACAACGGCGTGGCCGAAGTGAGACAACTCGTCGCTAAATTGGGGCAAAATGACAGCGATACCGGTGCGCGTAAGAAGAAAACTGCTAAAATCGATAAATCCGTTCCAGCCCCTTTCTGATGCTCATCGCACCATGATCCGCCCGCTGTTACTGCTCACTTTGCTCACCACAGTCCTGGCTCCCAAGTATGCCAGCGCTCAAGGGCGAATCAGTGGTTCACTCACTAAGTGGGAAACCATCACCATCGATTTCGCCGGCCCCTCGTCCAGCGAGAGCAGTGGCCGAGCGCAGCCAAAAGGGGGCACCGAGGAGACAAATCCGTTTCTCGACTACCGGCTCATACTGCGACTTCAAAGCCCCACGAAGAAGATTTATTTCGTTCCCGGTTTCTTCGATGGCGATGGAAACGTTGGCGACACAGGCGACATTTGGCGAGTGCGATTCACTCCCGACGAAGTCGGCAAGTGGGACTACACGGCATCGTTCCGAGGCGGCGTGAACGTAGCGATCGATCTCGATCCAACCGCAGGCGAGCCAGTTGTTTCGATCGACGGTACCAATGGGTCGTTCGAGGTCGCACCCATCGACGAGTCGGCAACCGGCCATCTCCGCACTGGTCGACTCGAATTTGTCGGGGGGTACTACCTCAAACAGCGCGACGGCGGCTATTGGCTCAAAGGGGGCACCGACAGCCCCGAGAATTTTTTGGCTTACAAGGGTTTCGACAACACCCAGTCGGGCGGCACCCAGAAAGTCGGCAAGCTGCTCGAATTCAACGCCCACGCCAGTGACTGGCGCGAAGGCGACCCCGATTGGGACACGCCCGACTATTCTTTCGCCGAAAATCACGACGGTCGGCGGATTATCGGGGCGCTCAACTTTCTGGCAGATCGCGGCATCAACTCTATCTACTGTTTGTTGATGAACATTGGTGGCGACGGGCAAGACACACATCCCTACGCCAACGTCTCGTCCCCCAATCAGCTCGCCGGCGACGAAGGGAACGACAATCTGCACTTCGACCTCAGCAAGTTCAGGCAGTGGGAAACCGTCTTCCGTCATGCCCAGTCGCGTGGAATTCACCTCCATCTCTCGCTCGGCGAAGCCGAGGCTGCCAACAAGCGCGAACTCGACGATGGCCAACTCGATGTCGAACGCAAGCTGTTTTATCGAGAGATGATCGCCCGTTTCGGACATCACAACTCGATTCAGTGGAACCTGTGCGAAGAATATGATCTGGGCGACGGTTTTGGCGGCAGCCAAGCCGACGAGGCGGCTCGGATACTCGAATTCGCGGACTACGTCGCCCGCGTCGATCCTTACGACCACCCCATCACCGTTCACAACGCTGGCAACAGTCGCTTCGAGTCGAAGCCCGAGAAGTCGTCCTATAGGTTCTTTATTGGCCAAAAGAACATCAATCTCACCAGCCTCCAGCGCGCGAGTGAATATGAAGGATGGTCCGACGTTGTCGAGGCCTTTCGCCACGCAACGAAAGACGCAGAGCGGATGTTACCGATCATGGTCGACGAGCCCGAGTCGCCGGCCCGCATTGCCCTCGGCCCGCCATCGCACGGCAACGATCGGGTTGACGCCGCGCGGCGGTTCATTTTGTGGGACGTCTACTTTTCTGGGGGTGCCGGCATCGAGTGGTACATCGACAATCGCGATCAGTCGCTCGACAATTTTGGCGAACTAATTGAAGCCGATGGCAAGCCGCTCGATCTAGATAAACTCTGGAAGCAAACCGCCATCGCCCGATCGTTCGTCGAAAAAGAGCTGCCATTCTGGGAAATGGAACCGGCCGACGAGTTGCTGCGAGGGACCGACACCGACTATGGCGGAGGCGAGGTATTCGCAAAGCCGGGCGAAATCTATGCGATCTACCTGCCAAAAGGATCACGCGATGATGGCGGTTCAGTGGAACTAGACCTTACTCAGTTTGCTGATCAGCAGTACCGGCTGCGGTGGTTCAACCCCCGCGAGGGGAAGTTCGCCGAGCCGACGAGTGAGCTCGCCGGCGGCGATTGGCGTCGGCTGGGTGCGACCCCCGACGGAGTCGCAAGTCCGAATGACTGGGTGGCGCTCATCAAACGGATCGCCGCCGAACAGCCGCAGTAGCGAAGCTACTTCTGCAAAATCAGCTTGTCGTTGCGTGTCACAAGCAATCGGTAGAGCACCCCTTTGTAGGCGATTTCGACCTGCTTTTCGCCCGCCAGCAGCGATTCGGCATCAACGACCCGAGGGTTTGGCCGCGGCGGTGTTTGGTCGGACTCACTTTCCTGATTGGTCATTGTGACTCGATTCGAAGAAAGTAATCGGCTCAATTCGAAGTGTCGGGGTGCGCCTCGAGATCAATCGGCGACCGTTTCTCTCAATTGGCGTTGCGAAAAATGTCGCAACACCCCATTGACGCGACGCTGCGAGTCGTTATCTTATTGCTATTGCGACTCAGTCGCAATGCCTAGCCAGCAAGAAATTTCCGTTAAGAGCCAGCCAAGGTACGCACCACTTCCTGTTTCTTGTGTGAGGGCTGCTGAACATGTCGCGAACAAAATCAACTGATTCTTGGAAGCTGGCCAGCTTGCCAGTGCTGGGTGGGCTGCTGGTCGCGGCGGCGATCGCCGCGCCGGCTCGAGCGAATGAATTCACTTACTTCGCCGAAGACTTCTCCGCCGATGCCGCGAATTGGGCACAAAGTAATTTCAATCAAACCCTGAATCACGTCATCGACGACGGTCCGATGGGTGCGGGGGACAACTACGTTGCGACCAACGGCAGTTTTTCGCAACTTTTTCCGCAAATGTCGCCGACTTTCGGAACCGCGATCGTTTTTCGCGGGCAACAAAACATCGACTCGAGTCAGCAGGCCTATGTGGGCAACTGGATCGACGACAAAGTGGTCCGCGTTGAGTTGATGGTACGCCATGATTTCATCCAACCCATTTCGTTCGGCGGTCGTTTCGCGGGCGCCATGAACTCACCGGCGGCGTCGTTCATTGGTGCCGATGTTGAGCCGAATGTCTGGACCCCGCTGACGTTCTTCATCGATCCGGCCAACGTTTTCGACCCGATCAACAACCCGACCGGGCAGATCGTCACCTTCGGTGGGGGGGACTTTCAATCTGTGTTCCAGCAGATCAGCAACATCCAGGTATCGGTATCGCAGCCGGCCGGTCTCACCGACACCCAGCGTATGCAAGCGATCACATTCGATCTCGACGCTGTGCGAGTCACCGCCGTTCCGGAGCCGTCGTCGATAATCGGCTCAGCGCTACTCAGCGGCATCGTACTGGTTGCAAGACGATGGCACCGTAGCGTTTAACTGAAGAAATGGAACTCAAACTCGCAGGATACCGGCGGCCAGCCGCCGCCAGCGCCGGTTGAAGAAAGTCGCTCTTCATCAACCCCCCATCGAGGCTCGATTCATCATGAGACTGTTGACTGGTATTTGCGTTATCGCAAATCTTTTACCGATACTGTGTCCGCTCTGTCGCTGCGAAGCGCAAGTGATTCTGCTTGAACCCGATGGTTCGACCACGCCATTTGAGGCATGGTCGCGACACGACACGCTGAGCACTTATGCCCACTGGGACCTGTTCAGTTCGGCGACGAACGCGAACGCGCCCGATGTGGGTTGGTTTGGTCTGGGCAACGCAACGCTAACCGAGTCGAGTGGTGGCACCAGTGGTGCCTTCCTTACCGGATCGGGGAACATTTACTCGCTCGGCGGGGCAACGTCGTTCGAGTTGGTCGCACCTGCTTACGACATCGGCGCAGGTTATGCAACGACAGTGGTCTTGCAAACCGTTACCCTTGGTACGGAACTCGATATGTCGAGTGTGCAACTCTCCTACGACGGTGGCAATCAAGCGATCGCTCCACTGTCGGTCGAGGAATTGGGGCGAACCGCTCTGGGAGGATTCGGTGGCGACTTGGTGTCGACGCTCTTCACTTGGGAGATCAGCGGCAACCCGGGCGAGTTCCTGCTGCAATTCGCCGCCGTCGGAAACTCGATGAGTCTCGACCAAGTCGTGATCGACACTTTTGCCAGCCCAATCGCGGCTGGCCTACCCGGTGACTACGACGGCAGCACCATCGTCGATGCCGCCGACTATGCGCTCTGGAGATTGCAGTTCGGCACCGCCGGGCCAGAGGCCGATGGCAACGGCGATGGCCGCGTCGACGCCGCCGACTACACCGTCTGGCGCGACAACCTCGGTGCGACGGCTGGTTTGCAGCTCAATGGTTCGACCGCCGTGCCCGAACCGGCGGCCGGTCAGATGGTGCTTTGTCTGGCTGGGATGGTGCTTTTCTGTCTCGGCACCGACCGCTATTTCGCTCGCCGCGACCGTTGATTCACGAAAGGAATCGCCAAAATGAAGATCGATTCGACTCGTTCTCGCGGCTTTACGCTCATCGAATTGTTGGTGGTAATTGCAATCATCGGCATCTTGGTCGCGCTGTTGTTGCCTGCGGTGCAGGCAGCTCGTGAAGCGGCGCGGCGTGTGGCGTGTGTCAACAATCTCAAGCAGATTGGGCTTGCGATGCACCAACACAACGACGTCAATAAGCGACTCCCTACAGCTGTCGCCGACGATCATGAATACACGACCAGTGCGTTCGTGTGGTGTTTGCCGTTCCTTGAAGAAGGCAACATTTTTGGCGTTTACGATTTCACAATCGGACCTAACGAAGGGACGAATGCCGAGCTAACGGCGCGGAGCCTGCCCTTATTTCTCTGCCCATCGATGAATACGCTCGATGGTTCGCGCCCCCCCGGCATGGCGAGCTATGGCATTTGCACAGGTAGCGGTTTTTCGCGATTTCCGATCGCCATCAGTACGGGTAAACCCGATCCCAAAAACCACAATGGCGCGATCATCGACCCGATTCGCGGCAAGACTTCGCTCGCCAAAATTTCGGCCGCCGATGGCACATCGCAGACGTTTCTGGCGGGCGAGCTCGACTATGGTCTCGTCAACTATCATGAACGGACCGGTGGCACCGGCACTACTGCCGGCGGCACCACGCAGTGGGCTTTTGCCTACCCCGGCGTCACTTGGTGTTCGACGGCCGGGGTGTTCAACAGCGATCGACTGGTGACCGGATTCCTCGAATGGGAAACGTTCCGTAGCGAACACCCGGCTGGCGTAAATATGTTATTCTGCGACGGCAGCGTACGGCTCACACCGGGCGATACCGACGAAACAACGCTCGACTCAATGGCCGCCCGCAACGACGGCAATGTGATCGACCTCGACTAGTTTTCTGAATTGATAGAGTCACCGTCGCCCGACGGTGGATTGAACTTCTTAAATGATTTTGCCGGAGCTAACATGTCGATTTTAATCTCACGTTATACGAAGCTGTTTACGTTTTTTGTCTTATTTGTAGCAAGCCCCGCATTCGCGCACTTCCCTTGGCTCGATGTCGACAGCGAAGGACACGCCTTGCTATTCTTTGGCGAGAGTCCCGCTGAGCGAACCTATAAAACGCCCGATTGCGTGGCGAATGCCAAGCTCGTGCAAATCGATAAATCAGGCAAGCGAACGCCGGTTGAACACGTCGGTGTCGAGAGTGACAAGTTCATCGGTCGTCGCTCGAGCGACTCGATCGACAAGTCGCAACCGCTCGCTACGAGTTGCCAGTACGGCATCTATCACGGGACGCTGCTGTCGTACGGCGTTCAGCATGTGAAACTCAAGAACGCTGCGACCGTTGCAAGCGACCAAGGACTGTCGGCCACGCTCTCGCGGAGCAAAGGGGGAATCGACGTAAACGTGACATGGAACGGCGAGCCTTTGCCGGCCGCGACTGTCACGCTCATCGACTCGGCTGGTCAGCAGGCTAATGACACCACCAACAACGACGGCCGTGCGTCTTTCCGCTCTTTCGGTGGCGGTTTGACCGGTTTCATTATCGGTCACAAAGTTGCCGAGTCGGGTGAGTCGAATGGCGAGAAGTATGAGTCACAGTCGCACTACCTCACCATCACCACGAATTACGGAAAGCAGGGTGCCGTGACCAAACCCGACTCTGAGCCAAAGACCAGTAGTGCTGGGCCAAGTCTACCAATACCTGTCGCCAGCTTCGGTGCGGTTGTGTGCGACGGGTACCTCTACGCTTATGGTGGCCACACCGGTCGGGCTCACACTCACTCCCGCGAGAATCTTTCGAACAAGTTCGTACGGCTGAAGCTCGACGGAGTTGCGGAGTGCGAAGAACTCCCCATGCCGCAGCCACTGCAGGGGCTCCCGATCGTTACCCGCGGCGGCAAGATCTATCGCATTGGCGGGCTCGAAGCTCGTAACGCGTTGGGCGAGGATGACGATTTGCATTCCGTTGCGACGTTTGCCGAGTTCGATCCGACCACTGGTGATTGGCAGGCAATGCCCGACTTGCCCGCTCCGCGTTCGAGCCACAACGCGGCCGTGATTGGCGATAAACTCTATGTGGTTGGTGGTTGGACCCTCAGTGGCGACGACGATGGCGAGTGGCAATCGAGCGTTGTCGTCTTCGACTTTGCCAATCCGTCGGCTGGTTGGCAGTCAATTCCTGAGCCACCTTTCCAGCGCCGTGCTCTGGCGGTCGCCACGGCCGGTGGCAAGCTGTTCGTGCTCGGCGGTATGAACGATATCGCCGAGGTTTGCTCGGAGGTGTTCGTGCTCGATCCCAAGACGGGTGAGTGGTCAGAGGGACCAAGTTTCCCCGGCGACAAGATCAATAGCTTCGGCATGTCGGCATGGGGCGTGAGCGACGTGGCAACGGGCGACTGCGTCGTCGCCAGCGGCATGAACGGAAGTGTTTATGCACTGGGCGTCGGTGGGGACGAGTGGCAAAAGGTCGCTCAACTCGCGACGCCGAGGTTCTTCCACCAGTTGGTTCCCAGCGCGGATGGTGGTCTTCTTGCCGTCGCCGGGGCGACACCCAAAGATGGCCATGTCGCGTCGATCGAGTCAATCACAATTGATAAGCCAACTCGGTTAGGCGATTAGTGCTATCTGGGCGGGCGCGGTCCAGCCGGTTTCGCCACTCGGCGCCGGCGTGTCGGAATCGTCGACCGGCCACCATTGCTGCCAGCGTTCGTTGATCGGTTGGCGTTCGGTTTGGTCCGATACACCGTCGTCGGTCGAACCGCTATCGCGTCCCATGACGACGAGCGGAAAGGTCGCAATCGAATGCCCGGTCGTGCGAAAGATGCGGCGATCGAAGGAAGCCGTCGAAAGGACCGGTGTGCTAATTGACGGAATTGGTTCAACTGCCACCACTTGCGGCGAGTTCCCCTGCTGCGGCTTAATGGTGTTGGTATCGTCGTCGCTATAAAGCGAAGTTACCGTCGCCGCCACAAGAACCGCAGCCGCCGTTGCCCAGTGGGGCAGCCAGCGTAGCGAATTCGCCGGAACATGCGTCAGGCGTTGCTTAATCGGCCGCGTTGCCACGGTTGCGAGCACCCTTGCCGCGACATTGATCCCGGGGCCAGCAGTCATGGCTCCGAACGAATCGATTGCAACAAATGCGTCTGCAAGCTGCGCACAGCGCGGGCACTCGAGTAAGTGATTCATAAGCGTAACATCGCTCGACACGGCTCGCCCGTTATCCAAAAGCGCGTTCAGCTTCGGTTCTGTTTGATCGCACTTCATGGCGATTCCTCTTTTCCCCAGTTTGGGATCTGGTTTGAAAATGCGAACTCTCGACGTCAACCACTCCGCGCTCGCGGAGGTGATCGGCAACTTCTCGACGGGCCCGGTGGACCCATGTCTTCACGGTCCCAAGCGGGATTTCAAGCCGCTCGGCCATTTCGCCATAGGCGAGATGTTGTTCGTGGAACAGCCGAAACGCCTCGGCATACTCGATCCTCATTTGCCCAAGTGCTAACTCGATTTCTTCGACAAGCTGACGGTTGTCGAGCCGCCCGTCGGGCGAGCCAGCCACGTCATCCGCCGCAGCGGGACAGTCGATCAGTGGCAACCGGCGTTTGGCCAATAAAGTGCGACACCGATTGGCGGCAATCGCCAGCACCCACGGTTCGAACCGCCGCGAACTATCCCACCGCGCTAGGCTGCGGATGGCTCGCGCGAACGTCTCCTGAGTAACGTCTTCTGCCTCGTGTCGGTCGCCCAGCATCCGCCAAGCGAGCCGAAACACGCGATCCTGAAACTGGTTGATTAATTCGACAATGCTGTCGGCGTCGCCGTCGAGGCAAGCACCGATAAGCGCCGACTCGGCCAACTGCGGTTCGGGCTGATACACGCTGCGGATCCCCTTCGGCTTGACCGGTCGCCTACAAAAATACCCCAAGTGCACACCCTAGGTTTCGCGAAAATTGCGAATCCGAAGCGCAGAGGCATTTTTTCTAGTGTAACAACAACAGGCACCGGTGCGGTGAGAAAATTAAGGTCGTTACTCGGCTATTCGCCGATCGACAATCAATCTTTCCGCCAATCTTGCCGCCTGGAATCAATCCGTTAACGTCGCCTTGTCATCTCGCGAAGGGTTTTCTCGGCTGCTTCGCGGCTGTCTTTTGACCCCTGCTTGGGGGGTAGCGGTGGAAGCTTTCCGGGCCCTGACTTGCCAGCTGCTTTTTCCTCCAAGGCGGGAATCTCGATGGTGGCCTTGAAGTTGGCCGACTCGTCGATTGCGGACTCTGACTCGGGTTTACTCATCGCGTGAGTTTCGTCGAGACGGAAAGTCTGCGTCTCCCTCATCGCCTTCGAGCCCGGATCGGGCCCGAGCAGCCAACGACTAATATCGTCTTCGATGATCGGTTCATCGGACTTGGCCGCTTCGCGAGCCACGGCGTCAGCGACATCTTTGACCTTCGGTTTCTTTTCGCGACGGATGTCGTGAAGTGCCTCGAAGCGAAACTCAAGCGGACCGACCCGAACAGCATCGCCCGACGAAAGGGGCGTCTCGCGTTCGATGCGCTCATCATTTACGTAGGTTCCATTGCGACTGCCGAGGTCGCGAATCGCATACCCACTTTCGCGCTTGATGATTGCGCAATGGTGGCGACTGATCGCGTCGCTCCCTGCGCGGAGCGTACAGTCGCTCGCCCGCCCGATAATAAACTTATCTTTCTTAAGCGGGATTTCCGTGCCTTTTTTGGCTCCTGCCTCAACCACAAGTTTCATGGCAACCCTTTTTCTGCTCCGCAGTTGGAAAGAGGAATAAAGTTATCCAGTCCGAACTGCTATGAATGCGAAGCTGACGCAAAGGCCGTGCCTAATCTACTACTCACTATACGAAGCGACCGCGACAAAAGGTCGCAGCCCCAGTACGCAACATCGACAATCAGTGCCGTAATACAGCAAACAAACTCGATGAATAAAAGTACCAAAAAAGACGAGTTTGCGGGCGAGCCACGAACAGATCAGCAAAGTAATTCGGTGCCGCCCACGCTGTATTGTAGTCACGAAGAGTCGACTGCACTACTGATTGCCCAATATTCTAAGCAAGCTTTCGGCTTTGCCTATCCCGGGTTTCCCGAAATCTGCTGAGCGCTGTTTCGCCGTGCGAATCGCTTGGCGCAATATGTCTTCAGCGGCGCTCAGTCCACACGGCACTGCTGAACTTAGATTGGTAAATCCGCTCCGCCATAGCCGCCGTTTCATGAAGTAAATCGCCGGGAGCGGTCAAAGCGAGCTGTAACTTGCTCGCAAAGAGGACGGAAAGTTGGTGGGCCATGTCCCGAGTGGTCGATTTCCAGCCAGTTAACTCGAAGAGCCCGGGCAACTCGGGCGCAAAGGGAGATGCGGCTAAAAGCAGTCCACCGTGTTGTAATACGGCTCCGGCGCGCCGCCGCTGGGCACTGCCGCAGACCTTGAATCGGCCATCGAACGCGCAGGGGAACGGAAAATCGGGTTCGCCGTTCAAGTCGATGAGTAGGTCGCCACGAGAACGCCTTTGGAAGCACAGAAACGGTTGCTCGCGTATTGGCAGCTTCTGGCTTCGCAGGCAGAGCGCTGCATTAGCCCGCAAGTCGACGGGCAACTGGTCGTTGAGCCAGTCGACGAGGACGCCATGTACCGTGTCGTAAAGCCGCTCGGCATCGCCGGCCAACGGATGAATCTGCGGCAACGCGACGCTGTAGGTCAGCTCGTGGTGATGGACCAAAGCTCCCCCGCCCGAGGCCCGACGCACGAGTGGCAGATCGCGACTCGCCGAGTGCCGAATGCGGTCTTTGTGCTCTTGGAAATAACCGAGAGACAGTGTCGGTCCCAACCACTCATAGAAGCGGAGTGTCGCAAGACCCTGTTCGGCCGCATCATTGAGCAACGCCTCGTCAACGGCCATGTTCCAGTCGCCGCTTTGCGGTGGGTCGATGATGAGGCGACAATTCATAAAGAGCTTTCAGCGGTCAGCCAGCAGCTTTTTGAGAACTGCGTCGTAGACTGGGTCTTTTTCGCTTCGCGAGGGTTGAAGAACCGCCCGCGCAGCGGGCTTGTTTCGCTGAACGCTGACCGCTTTTTCAGCACGCTAGGCAGGGCTGTCGGGCCGCTTGCACCTCGTTGGGCCGGCTGATCGCCGTCGAATGGGGGGCTTCGTGCAGAATTTCGGGGTCCTCTTCGATAATCCGAAACAACACTTCGGCAAATGCATCGAGCGTTTCTTTGCTCTCGGTTTCGGTCGGTTCGATCATGATTGACTCCTTGACAGTCATCGGAAAATAGACGGTCGGAGCGTGGAACCCAAAATCGAGCAGACGCTTGGCGATGTCCATGGCCGTGACGCCCCGTTCAGCCTTGAGCTTGCTCGCGCTGGCGACAAACTCGTGCATACAGCGGTCACCCTGAGGTACGGGCAAAAAATGCTTCACCCGGCTAAGCAGGTAATTGGCATTCAGCACGGCATCTTCACTCACCTGTCGCAGCCCATCGGGTCCGTGAGTGCGAATGTAAGCGTAGGCTCGCACCATAACGCCCGTGTTGCCGAAGAAGCTGCGAATGCGGCCGATTGACTTGGGGCGGTCATAGTCCAGCGTATAGTACGCCGACGACTGAGCTTTGTGTGCGACTTCTCGGGATCCATTCCTGCCGTCTGCCCACTGCCTACTGCCTGCTTTCTTCACTACCGGAGCCGGTAGATAGGGGGCCAGTTTCTCGGTCACACAAATGGGTCCTGCGCCCGGGCCGCCGCCGCCGTGCGGGCCACTAAAAGTTTTGTGCGGATTGTAATGTTGCATGTCGGCACCGAAATCGCCCGGCCGAGTGATGCCGAGAATCGCGTTCATGTTCGCGCCGTCGAGATAGATGAGCCCACCTCGAGCGTGAACCTCGTCGGCGATTTGCCGCATGTTGGGCTCGAAGATGCCAACCGTATTGGGGTTCGTGATCATGAAAACGGCAATGTTATCGTCGAGCTTCTTGCGGAAGTCTTCGAGGCAGACACCGCCATCGACGTTGGTCTTAACCGTCACCGCCTCAAACCCGGCCATCACGGCACTCGCCGGGTTGGTGCCATGGGCGTTGTCGGGGGCCAGCACCTTAGTACGGTGTTCGCCGATGTCCCGGAAGTAAGCCGCCGCAACCTGCAGCGCGTTAAACTCGCCATGAGCGCCAGCGGCTGCTTGCAGGCTACAAGCAGGGAGGCCCGAGATTTCGCTCAGCATCTGCTGCATGGCAAACAGCAATTCGAGCATCCCTTGAATCGTCTCTTCGGGCTGGTAGGGATGCACGTCGGCAAAGCCCGGCAGCGCCGCCGCGCGTTCGTTTCGTTTGGGGTTGTACTTCATCGTACAGCTCCCCAGCGGGTAAAAATGGGTGTCGACGCTCATGTTTTGCTGCGACAGATTCACAAAGTGGCGAATCACTTGAGGCTCGTTCACCTCGGGCAGCGCCGGCGGTTCGGCAGCGAGCGCACTCGCTGGCAGCAGCGATTCGATGTCGCGCGTCGGAACGTCGCACTCGGGCAACACCACGCCAGTTCGCCCCGGTTTTGAGAGGTCGAAAATCAACTTGGTATCTCGAGTGTTTTTCATGTTTGCTTGTATGTGAGGAAGTGAAACCGCAAATTGCGGAAATACCAGCGACTGCTCGACCTGACTATGTTAGCCCGAATGCGTTAACCTGACACTGCCGACTCATGACGCTCGACTTTCGTGATATGACGAATGGCAACTGTTGCCATTCGGTCACCGCTCTCGGTATCGGCCGGAACGACCACAATCGCAGTCCGACTTGCAACCGCAATCGCATCGGGGTGCTTCACGTGGAGAAAGGATCCGTCGGCGAGAAATATCGTGAACGGCGTAAAGGGGCATTGGGCGACGAGCTCCGAGAGGTCTTCGCGTGTCATATCTTCGTTTACCAAGAGTGATAGAACGGGCTCGCTACTCAATTCTAGCTTTGTTCACGCGTGAAATTCATCCCCCGCCGAGCAACTCGCCGCCAAATCGCAGGGTGACATTGACATTCGGCCGCTGGGCGCGACAATTTTGATTCGTCGAGTTCGATGCCTGGGGGTTCTCACTGCGGGGCCGTGAGCCAGGCAAGTTAGCACGAGGGATGGGGTAGGTCGATGGTGGCAATGGTAGACGAGTCGTGGAAACAGAGCAAAACGCTGGGCAATCCGCCAGGCGTTCGACAGTCGCACGGGGCCGAAGGAACGGTAACCGGCCAGATTGTCGCCGCAGATCCGTTCGACGATTTCGACGACGATGACTTCGACGACGATTTTGATGACGACTTCGAAGAGGAATGGGACGACGACCCGGTCGGCGACGAATTCGAGTCAGAAATCGACGACGACGACTTCGATGATGACTCAGAAGAAGTCGCTGACGACGACGAAGACGAAGCCGACGGTAGCAAACTCGGAGGCGACAAAGTCGACGGTGACTCTTTCAGCGACGACGAAGACTTCGATGACTGACGAGGGAAATGCGGATCTCGGAATGCGGAGTGCGGAATGACGACGCAAAACCGTGCGATGTCTGCGATCACCTGTTTTTGCTCTTATTATTCCGCATTCCCAAATCCGCATTCCGCATTTCCTCATGTTCTCTCCCCTCCCCGGCTCCCCAAACTTTCCCCAGCTCGAAGAACAGACGCTTGAGTTTTGGCGAGAGGGCAAGATCTACGAGAAGTCGCTCGCCCAGCGCGAGGCGGCCGAGCCGTTTGTGTTTTACGAAGGCCCACCGACCGCCAACGGTATGCCCCACCCGGGTCACTGCCTAACGCGGGCTATCAAGGACTTGTTCCCCCGCTACAAAACAATGCGGGGTTATCGCTGCGAGCGCAAAGCGGGCTGGGACACGCATGGCTTGCCCGTCGAAGTCGAAGTCTGCAAAGCTCTGTCTCTGGAATTGGGGCATCCCGTCCATTCCAAAGCAGACATCGAAGCTTACGGCATCGAACCGTTCATCCAAAAATGCCAGGCCAGCGTCTGGCGCTACATGCAAGAGTGGGAACGCCTGACCGAGCGGCTCGGCTTTTGGGTCGACCTGCAGGAGGCGTACGTCACCTACCACCAAAGCTATGTCGAAAGCGTGTGGTGGAGCCTCAAAAACCTATTCGACCGCGGTCTACTCTATCGCGGCCACAAAATCGTGTGGTGGTGGGCCCAAGGTGGCACGGCACTCAGCAGCGGCGAAGTGGGGCAGGGCTACCGTGAGGTGGCGGATCCTAGTGTGTATGTGAAGTTTCCGCTGCTCAACAAGCTTGATGAAGTAACAGACGTATCACTCTTGGTGTGGACCACTACACCTTGGACTCTGCCATCGAACCAGTATGTTGCCGTCAATCCCAATATCAATTACGTAGTTGTACGCGATGTAGAAACGGATGAAAAGCTAGTTGTCGCAGCGGACCTGGTTGAAGCTATTTCGATTAAGACCAAACGTGAGCTTGAAATAGTTCTCGAAGACGCAAGTTCACTTTTTGTGCCAGGTGCCTACGTCCAACCCTTCGATTGTTTTCGAGATCGGCGAGTAAATTCTCGCGGAATGATTACCGCGTGGTTCATGCAACCAGCAGATTTCGTTAGTACGGAGTCTGGCACTGGTCTTGTGCATATCGCTCCTGCCTTCGGCGAGGACGATTACAACATCCTGCAGTCCTACCGATCTCAGTGGAAAGATATTCAGGGGGAGGAGCCACAACTACTCAACTGCGTCGGCCCCGACGGCAAATTCACCGACGAAGCCCCCGAGTTCGTCCGCGGTCGCTGGGTCAAGGACTGCGACAAAGATATCATTCGCGACCTCAAAGAACGGGGGCTGCTGTTTCATCAGGAGCAGTACCTGCACGACTACCCGTTCTGCTGGCGGGCCGAGGAGGACCCGCTGATTCAGTATCCCCGCGAAAGCTGGTTCATCCGCACCACCGCGTTCAAGGACCAGATGCTCGCGAACAACAGCAAGATCAACTGGCTCCCCGAGCACATCAAAGAGGGGCGGTTCGGGAAGTTTCTGGAGAGCAATGTCGACTGGGCGCTGAGCCGCGAGCGATATTGGGGGACTCCACTTCCGATTTGGGAGTGTGAGAAATGTGGATTGCAGGTTGCAGTTGATGGGTACGAGCCGCTGGCGGCTAAGCCACGAGCGGCCGGTTTTGAGGTTTGGGAACAGGCGAAAGCAGCCAACCCCGAACTCCCCGACGACCTTCGGGTCCACAAACCCTATATCGATGCGATTACGTTCGCTTGCGAGAAAGATGGCTGCGATGGCACGATGCACCGTGTCTCCGAAGTGATCGACTGCTGGTACGACAGCGGCGCGATGCCGTTTGCTCAATGGGGCTTCAAGCAGGGAGCGGGGAGCAGGGAGAAGGGAGAAAACCAAGGGCGAGCCGGAAGCGTAAGCGCCCGGAGTGCTGCTGGGAAATTCCAGCAGCAATTCCCCGCCGACTTCATCAGCGAGGCGATTGACCAAACGCGAGGTTGGTTCTATTCGCAGCTTGCGATCAGCACGATGCTCTTTGGCGAGCAGGCGGCAGGCAGCAGGCAGCAGGCGGGAAGTGCCGACGCGGAGAATCTGCCGTCTGCCCTCTGCCCTCTGCCCTCTCAACCGTATCCGCACCCCTTCAAAAACTGCATCGTCCTGGGGCTGATGCTCTCGGAGTGGTACGAGGACAAGAAGGATCCCAAGAAGCTCTATCTGACCGAAGACGAAGCCAAAGCCGCTTGCGGGCCGAAGGGCTTCAAGCAAGTTGTCGGCAAGATGAGCAAGAGCAAGCGTAACTATCAGGAGCCGAGCGCGATCTTCGATCGCTACGGTGCCGACGCGCTGCGGTGGTATTTGTTCGCCAACCAGCCGCCATGGACGTCGATTCGCTACAGCGAACAGGCGATCAAAGACAGCATTCCCGAGTTCTTGCTCAGGCTATGGAACTGCTATTCGTTCTTCGTGATCTACGCGAATATCGACGACTGGACTCCCGGCGAGCCGAAAGCGTTAGCGCCCGGAGCTAGGAGCGAAATCGACCGTTGGATCATCAGCGAGCTGCACCGCACGACAGCGACCGTCATCGATCGGATGGATGCTTACGACAACTTTGCCGCGTGTGGGGCGATTACCGAGTTTGTCGACGCGCTCAGCAACTGGTATGTCCGCCGTTCGCGCGACCGGTTTTGGATGAGCGACAAACAGGCACCCGAAAAGCTCGACGCCTATGCCACGCTTTACGAATGCTTACTCACCACTTGCAAGTTAATCGCGCCGTTTGTGCCGTTCGTGGCCGAGACCATGTATCGCAACCTGGCCGAAGCACTTGGCAATCAGCCCGAGAGCGTGCATCTGTGCGATTATCCCGTCGCCGATGATTCGCTCATCGACGAGAACCTCTCGCGGCGGATGTCCACTGTGCGGCTCATTTCGTCGCTCGGTCGACGGGCCCGCGAGGGGGCGAGCCTCAAGGTGCGGCAACCGCTGTCGCGGGTCGAGGTGATTTTGGCCAGCACCACCGACCAAGCCTGGCTCGAACAACACGCGCGCGTCATCGAAGACGAGCTCAACGTGAAAGCGGTTGAGTTCAGCGACCAGCCCGAGTTTTATGTCAAGCATCAGGTGCTGCCGAACTTTAAGCTGCTGGGTCCAAAGCTCGGCAAGCAGTTGCCGCGAGTCAAACAATGGCTCGGCGAGCAAACCGGCAGCGATCTGCTGGCAAACATCCGCGACAACGGCAAGATCGACCTCGAGCTCGATGGCCAGCACATCGCGCTCACGGGCGAAGAAGTCGAGGTCCGCATCACAGCCAAAGCAGGCTACGCCGCGGCGAACGACAAAGGAGTCGTTGTCGTACTCGCTACCGAGCTGACACCTGAGCTCGTTCGCGAAGGGCTCGCCCGCGATTTGGTGCGGGCGATTCAAGACCGCCGGAAAGAAATTGGTTGTGAATTTACTGACCGGATTCGGGTTGGTATTGAAACCGACGATGCTGAAGTTGGTGCGGCTGTTGAAGCGTTCAACGATTACATTGCTGGCGAAACGCTGGCTGACGAAGTTTTACTCGGAAAGGTTGCGTCTTTTTTGTCGGGACAGAATGCGCTCGGTGCCGAGTTGTTCTATTCAGGCGACTACAAGGCCGAGCTTGCTGTTCTGCCAATGACCAATAAGTAAATGAAACTCGCCGTACTCATCTCAGGCTCGGGCCGCACGCTCAAGAACTTCATCGACCTTGGCGGCGACGACTGGCCGGTCGAAGTCGAACTCGTGGTTTCGAGCAGTTCCGAAGCGGGTGGTTTGCAATTCGCCCGCGAAGCGGGCATCGCCTGTGTGGTGCTCGAGCGTAGCGACTACGAATCGGCCGACGAGTATGGCGAGGCCATCTTTAGCGTGTGCCGTGATGCGGAGGTCGATCTAGTGGCGATGGCCGGGTTCTTGAAGCTGGCAACTATTCCTGCCGACTTCGTAAACCGGGTCGTAAACATTCACCCGTCGCTGATTCCTGCTTTCTGTGGCCGCGGCATGTACGGCCACCGCGTTCATCAGGCAGTGCTCGACTATGGGGCGAAAGTGACCGGCGTGACGGTTCACTTTGTCGACAACCAGTACGACAACGGTCCGATTATATGGCAGCAGCCAGTGCCGGTGTTTGACGACGACACAACCGATACGCTGGCCGCGCGTGTGTTCGAAACCGAAAGAGATGCCTATCCGCGTGTGCTGGCCCACATCGCGGCGGGGCAGGTCAATGTCGAGGGACGCCACGTTTCGATCAAGGTGGGTCGGCGGCCGTTGCGGCGGCCCGGCATCGACTGAACTGCGGTAGTGGGCATTCTCGCCTCGACGCCTATCATTGGGCGACGGTAGAATAAATGCGGGAACTCATTCACGGACTCGATTCTATGACGCGTGAGGTGGTGGTGGTTGGTTCCGGCCCAGGTGGGCTGGCTGCCGCGATGTTGTTAGCCAAGGCGGGGATGAGAGTCCGCGTGCTGGAGCGGCAGGGCTTTATCGGCGGGCGGACTTCTTCCATCGACCGCGATGGGTTTCGCTTTGATCGTGGCCCCACGTTCTTTCTTTACCCACGAATCCTCAGCGAAATCTTCGCTTCCTGCGGCTATCAACTGATGGACGAAGTGCCGATGAAGCGGCTCGACCCGCAGTATCGGCTCGTGTTTGGCGACTCGGGTCGGCTTGATTGCACGCCCGACGTCGCACGGATGGAAGCCGAGATCAATCGACTCGCGCCAGGCGACGGTGCCGGATTCAGTCGCTTTCTTGCGGAGAATCGACGCAAGCTCGACTCGTTTCAACCGATTCTCGAGGCTCCCTTCTATCGTCGTCGCGACTTGCTTCGTGGCGAGGTACTGCGGTCGGCCTCGAAGCTCAAGCCTTGGCGATCGCTTCACAGCGAAGTGGGTCAGTATTTTCGCGACCCCCGCATGAAATTGGCCTTTACGTTTCAGGGCAAGTACCTGGGCATGTCTCCGTTTCAGTGCCCGAGTCTGTTTTCGATTCTTGCCTTCCTCGAATACGAACATGGTGTTTGGCATCCCTATGGGGGCTGCGGACGAGTGTCGGAACGAATGGCCGAGATCATTGGCGAACTCGGAGGCGAAATCCACTTGGGCGAACCGGTCGAAGGGCTCGAATTTGCCGGCCGTCGCGTCGTCGGCGTGCGCACCAACCGGCGAAGTTACTCATGCGATTCGCTAGTCATCAACGCCGACTTTGCTCAGGCGATGACCGAACTGGTGCCGAACAACATGCGTCGGCGATGGTCAGACGGTCAGTTAGCCAAGAAAAAATATTCGTGCAGCACCTTCATGCTCTACCTGGGCATCGAAGGCGAGCTGCCCGAGCTGGCCCACCACACCATTTATCTGGCCGACGATTACCGACAAAACTTGGCCGACATTGAATCGCTTCACCGATTGAGCGACGACCCATCGATTTATGTACAGAATCCGAGCGTTACCGATAAGAGTCTCGCACCCGATGGAATGAGCTCGATTTACGTGTTGACGCCTGTTTCACAAATGCACGAAAACGTTGACTGGTCGACTGAGGCGGGGCCGTTTCGCGAACGAGTGCTCGACCGCCTCGAAAAACTGGGCATCGCCAACATTCGCGCGCGTATCCGTACCGAGGTCGTCACAACGCCAGCCGATTGGCAAAACGAGCATCACATCTATCGCGGCGCGACGTTTAATCTTGCCCACAATCTCGGCCAAATGCTCTACTGGCGACCCCATAATCGCTTCGAGGAACTCGACGGCGTTTACCTCGTTGGTGGCGGGACGCATCCGGGGAGCGGCCTGCCGACGATTTATTCGTCGGCCCGGATCGCGGTTCAATCACTGCTCGAAGATGCCGGTGCGCGGTCGATTCCGATGCCGACCCTTGAGCCTGTCGTCCCCATGCTCACCCCAGCTTTGCTCACGGGGGCCGAATAGTTACGACGAATGCCGATCATTACTCCGCTCACTGACGCCGAGATCGACGAGTTGCTCCAAGCGACGAGCCGCACTTTTGCGCTGACAATTCCGTTACTACCTGATGTCGAACGACGCGAGGTTGGGCTTGCGTACTTGGTGTTTCGCATCGCCGATACATTCGAAGATGCCGAAAACTACGACCGCGACGAGCGAGTGCGGGCGCTTCTTATGTTTCTCGAGTGTCTGACGCATCAAGACAGGCATTGTTGGCTCGCCTTGGCAGACCGCTGTAGGGCGCATCCGCCGTCGTCAGTAGTGGCCTACAACGAGCTGCTCTTCGCCATGCCACGGGTGTTCGAGTCGCTGGCGCAGTGCGAAGACGAGTCGGTGCGAATCGTGGTGTTCGACGCCAGTCGCTCGGCGCGGGGGATGATCGAGACTCTCCAGAGGGCCGACGAACTTGGGTACTTTGAATTAACCACTTGCGAAGAGCTACAGCGATATTGTTACCATGTGGCGGGCATCGTCGGTGAAATGCTAACGCGGCTATTTTCGCGCAGGCTAATGCCTGGTGCGATCGACGAGTTGTTGCCGCTTGCTCGCGACTTTGGTGAGGGATTGCAACTCGTCAATATTTTGAAAGACGCCGAAGCCGACGCCACCGTGGGCCGACGCTATTTCCCGTCCGTCGATCGCAAAGGCGTCATGAGTCTCGCTCATTGGAACCTACATCGAGCCCGTCTCTACTTGTCGCGGCTCGAACGCTGCCGCGCTCCACTTGGGTACCTACAATTTTCTCAGCTCCCGATCGAATTAGCCGAAGCAACTTTACGACGCATGATGAAACATGGTGCGGGAGCGAAAATTGAACGATACGAAGTAGCCGAGATTCTCGCTCGCGTTGCGGTGCCCGTGAATGCCTTGGTGGATAGCGATCAATGAGTGCGACAATAGCGACTCTTGAACCGGCTCGCCCCGACGAATCTGTTTCGGTCGGTGCCGACGCTTGGCATTCGACGAGCGTTCGCGACCGACTCAAAATCGTCCGCCAACTTCGTCACGCGATTGCCGACGATCCACTCGGTTGGGCTCGTGAAATTACTCCGACGCAACAGCGCACGCTTGCCGAGAGCGTCGGCGCTGAAGTGTGGGCACTCGCCGATGCATGCCGATTCCTGGAGAAATACGCCGAGTCGCTACTTGCACCAAACGTCCCGCCCGGTGGCCACTGGCGTGATTGGCTGACCGGAGTTCGTGTGAGGATTCACCATCCCCCGCGCGGGACTGTGCTGGTCGTTGGAGCAGGCAACTATCCGCTATTGCTCTCGGCTGTCCCGGCGCTGCAGGCGCTCGTCGCCGGCAATCGCGTCCTGCTTAAGCCACCTCCAGGGGGCGAAGCGTGTTGCCAAAAATTCGTCGAAACGCTTAGGGAGGCAGGGCTGCCTGCGATGGCCTGTGAACTCCTCAACTCAACGGCCGAAGCGGCCAAGTCGGCGATCGAAAGCGGTGTCGATCACGTAGTCTTCACTGGTTCCTCGAAGGTGGGGCGGCAAATCTGGCGACAAGCAACCGAACTGGGGGCGACTTGCACGCTCGAACTCTCGGGCTGTGATGCGGTCGTTGTGCTGGCCGGAGCAGACCCGACTCGCGTCGCCAACTGTTTGGCTTTCGGACTCGATTTCAATGCGAGTGCAACCTGCATCGCGCCAAGGCGAGTTTTTGCCAGCCAAGCGATGGTTGCGAAAATCGAAGAACGGCTCGTGATATTACTTCGGCAGTGCGAATCGAAAACCTGCTACGGAGGTGCCGCTCCACGGGCGATAAACGCCGTGCAGCAAGCTACTTCCGACGGAGCACGACTCGTTTGGCCAGCGAAGCTTGATGAATCGGAGGGCAGTTCCGCGACAATGCCGCCGGTTGTCTTGGCGACCAATGATCCGACGCTCGCGATTTTGGGCGACGACTTATTCGCCCCTGTGTTGACGCTGGTTTCCGTAGAAGGAGACGAACGGGCGATCGAGGCCGCCAACGACAGTTCGTGGGGCCTCGGCGCGGCCGTGTTCGGCCCACGCCATCGAGCCGAACAAGTGGCCCTGCGAATCGAAGCAGGGTGCGTCACGGTCAACGATCTCATCGCACCGACGGCCGATGCGCGAGTCCCCTTCGGCGGCTTGAAACAGAGTGGCTACGGCATAACACGAGGTCGCGAGGGACTGCTCGAACTCACAAGATCACAAGCCATTGTCACCCGCACGGGTATTTGGCTCCCCCACCTCGATCGCCCTCGCAGTGGGCTTGCCAAGCTAGTGGCCGGTTTGCTGTTGTTTTTGCACGGCCGTACGGTTTCTAAACGATGTCGAGGCTTGGGCGAAATCGTCAAAGCGGCAAGAGAACACGATTCTGATCCGAAGGATACAGCATGATTGCGCGAGCCAAACACGATGTTGTCGTCATTGGCGGTGGTCTTGGTGGACTCGCGGCCGCTTGCACGCTCGCGGCCCGGGGGCATGGCGTCACGCTGCTCGAACGCAACGCCACGATCGGTGGTAAGGCCGTGCAACTTCGTCGCGACGGTTACCGTTTCGATATGGGGCCGACGATTCTCACGGTCCCCTCGGTACTCCACCGCATCTTCGGCGAGGCGAACAAAGCAATAGAAGACTACCTCGAACTCGTCGCGCTCGATCCCCAGTGGCGGTGCTTTTTCGCAGATCGTGGAGTGCTCGACTTGGTCGCAGATGTCGCCCAGATGAAGGCTAACATTCGCGATTTTGCCGGCAGTGAGAGAGCCGCCGAAGGCTACGAAAAATTCATCAACACGTCAAAACAACTTCACGAAATCAGTGATCGTTTTTTCTTCTGGAAGAGTGTCGGCGGCATTCTTGACACGATGGACCTCAAACGCACCTTCGAGCCGGCGGTGCTGAAGGATTTGCTCGCGCTGCGCATGGGCAGATCGGTCGCCGGCACTGTCCGCTCTCACGTCCCCGAGCCGCGCGTCGCGCAGATGATCGATCACTTCACTCAATACGTTGGATCGAACCCCGAGGCCTCCCCAGCGGTGCTTTGCAGTATAGCGCACATGCAAACCAAAGAAGGCATCTGGTATCCCGTAGGCGGAACTCGCGCAGTCCCCGAAGCGCTGGCGCGTCTGGCGGGGGAACTCGGTGTCGAAATTCGCACCGACTGCGAAGTTTCGGCTATCGTAACCGAGGCGGGGTATGTTACCGCCGTCCAAACTGCGGGCGGAGAACGGATCGATTGTGAGGCAGTCGTCAGCAACTGCGACAGCGTTATCACTCACGAGAAACTGCTCGGCGGACCGGCGGCCCGCAAATTCGCTCGACGCCGCAATTATGAGCCGGCTTGTTCGGGTGTGGTGCTCTACTTGGGGCTGCGCGAGCGGTACGAACATCTGTTGCACCACAACTTCGTCTTTTCAGCCGATCCGCACGAGGAGTTCAAGGCGATCTACGACCGGGGAATCCCGGCTCCCGATCCGACGTGCTATGTCTGCGCGCCTTCGTCCAGCGAACCGGGAGTGGCTCCTGAGGGAGGCGAAGCACTGTACGTCTTGGTTCACACTCCTTACCGACACGACGGGCAAGACTGGTCGCAAATGCTGCCCGGCTATCGCGAGACGATTCTCGACAAGCTCGAACACACGGCTGGCATGACCGGCTTACGCGAGCGAATCGTCGTCGAAGAATCGCTCACGCCGGCCGACATCGAAAGCCGCTACAATGTGCTGCGCGGGGCCATTTACGGGCTGGCAAGTCATGGGAAATACTTCGGTGCGTTCAAACCGGCGAATCGCAGCCACGACGTGAAGGGGCTCTATCTTGCTGGCGGCGCGGCTCACCCCGGGCCGGGTATGCCAATGGTGCTAATGAGTGGCTGGATCGCAGCCGACTCGCTCGACGCCGATCGCCAACTGGTCGCAGCGCCGTAGTAAGGTTCGAGTATATTGAGTATAGGTAGCAGATCTCGCCAAGAGGTTCGCTGCAATAACGCGAAACTTGAGGCGAGGCAGTTGAGTATCAGTCAAACGATCGCAACGACGGCGCGGGGTGCTAAAATTGAAACTATCGACCTACCACGTCGTTCGCCGCAATTGGTTCGCTGGTTCGGTTGGTATCTCGATTGGTATCTCCGCAAGAACTTTCACTCGCTTGCGCTTCATGGACGGCCACCATCCAGGCTGCCGCCTGACGTGCCAGTGATTGTTTTTGTGAACCATGCTTCGTGGTGGGATCCGCTGATCTCGCTGTGGCTCGTCAAGAAATTGATGCCGGATCGGCAGTTGTTTGCCCCTTTCGATGCACAGGCGCTGGCCAGCTATCCGATTTTCGGAAAGCTTGGTTTCTATGGCGTCGATCAATCGAGTCGTCGCGGCGCGGCCCAGTTTCTCACGACGAGTCGGGCGATCTTGTCCGCCCCCGGGGCGAGCATTTGGATGACCCCTGAAGGTCGCTTTTGTGATCCACGCGATGCACAAGCCGATTTTCGACCCGGACTCGCCCACTTGACCGAGAACATGGATCAGGGAGTCCTCTTGCCGCTGGCGTTGGAATATCCCTTCTGGGAAGAACGCTGTCCTGAAGTGCTGATTAGGTTTGGTTCCGCTATTCGCCCTAACGAGTCTGCCGACTCTAGCAAAGTCGATTGGAATAAGAAGCTGCATTTAGCTTTGCGTGCGACGCAAGCCGAACTCGCGGAGGCTTCGATTCGTCGCAAAGTCGCGGAGTTTACCGTCTTGCTCGGTGGTCGCGAGGGTGTGGGCGGATTCTACGAGTGGATGCGAAAAGTGCGGGCGCGGCTCACGGGGCGAACCTATCGCGCGGCCCACAGCGATAAGTTGCGACGATCATGACCCTGCTCGTCATCGCAAGTTGCCTGTGTGCCGCCGTGCCGGCGTATTTCTATTTTCGGAATCAGTCGGTCTATCAGACAGCGCCGCGTACGACTGGGTCGACGGTGCCAAGTGTGTCGCTGCTGATTCCCGCGCGCAACGAGGCAAGCCACATTGCCGACTGCCTTACGACCGCACTCGCGAGTGAATCGGTCGATCTCGAAGTCTTGGTCCTCGACGATCATTCGACCGACGACACGGCAGCTATTGTCAACCGTGTTGCCGAAACTGCCCCGCCCGTTCGGCTCATTCAAGGCGAAATACTGCCAGTCGGGTGGAATGGCAAACAGCACGCCTGTTGGCAACTCGCCCAAGCGGCGCGACACGAGTTGATGGTTTTCATCGATGCCGACGTGCGGCTTGCGCCCGACGCCTTAAGTCGTGGCGTCGTCCCGCTCGTTCAGGGTACCACCGATCTAGTGAGTGGTTTTCCCCGCCAAGTCACCGGTTCGCTGGTCGAGGCAATGCTTTTGCCTCTGATTCACTTTGTGCTTTTGGGATTTCTGTCGTTGCGGGCGATGCGAAAATCGGGCGAGGCGAGCTTCGGTGCCGGTTGTGGGCAATGGTTCTTGACGACACGAGCTGGGTACTTAGCCGCAGGAGGACATGCGGCGATTCGTGATTCACGGCACGATGGGCTGATGCTACCGAGACTCTATCGCAGCGTCAGCTTGCGAACCGACCTTTTCGATGCGACCGACACGGCCAGTTGTCGCATGTACCAAGGTGCCACCGCGACGTGGCAAGGACTAGCAAAAAACGCTACCGAAGGAATCGCCAACCTGCCAATGCTCCCGATCGTGACAGTTGTGCTGCTGCTGGGGCAAGTTGTTCCGCTGCTCTGTTTGCTCGTCACCGTTGTGCAAGCTCGACCGCCGTGGCAGATCGCCTTGGCGACGATCGCGACCGCGCTCAGTTTCGGGCCACGATTGCACGCTGCAAGGCGCTACCGGCAGTCGTTCGTCGGAGCTTTGCTACATCCGATCGCGATCGTTCTGTTTCTCACCATTCAATGGGAAGCATTAGTACGGTCGTGGATCGGTCGCCCAGTGCGATGGAAGGGACGTATCGAGCAGCCTGTGTGAAATCTTCTGAGTAGTCCTACGAGAGCCATTCGAGTTTCATCGAATAGCTCTTCGATTCACCCGACGCCAGCACGAGCATCGCTTCAGAGAGTCCGGCTGCTTGCATGTTGAAAATATCGGGTGGCCCCGTTTGAGGCTCGACGCAAATGGCTTCGCGATGGCCGGGAGTGTAGGCCACGGCATACTTCATCGATGCATCGAATGATTGCTTTAGCACTCGGCCCGAAGCATTGTCGCGAAGCGTCACCACATGAACGCTCCCGTTCGGTGGGTCGAGCACAAACGGCTCGTCGAACGAGTGCTCACCCAAACCGAATCCATCGGGTAGCGTAAGGCCGTCGTCGTTAGCGACAATTTTTCCGGTGGGAATCATTTCGACCAGCGACATTGTCTGGCTGGCGGGCAGGGTCAAGGTCGTTTTGGCGGTCGATCCACCATCGCTCAGCGGCAAGCGGAAGTAGGGGTGCCAACCGAAGCAGCAGGGGAGGGGCTCGTCGCCCGTGTTCGTGAATTCGATGCCACAGTCGAGCGATTGTGCGCCGACTTGATAGGTTGCGCGAATCGAAAAATCGCCCGGCCAGAGCTCGAAAACATCTTCCGCATCGCGGCCCAACTGAAACTCGCCGGTCACCGAGTCGGCCGCCTCTTGGATCAACCTCCACGGTCGATTGAACGCGAACCCATGTAAAGCGTGGCCGCGACCGTCTCCCGTTGGGAGTTCGTAATGCCTGCCATTCCAGTGGAACTTGCCACCGGCTATGCGGCCGGCGAAGGGAAACATCAGCGGAATGCCCCCACTCGTCGGACGGCAACGGCCTTCACTAAAGCCCGGTTCGGAGTAGATCAAGTCGCGTCGAGTTGCCCCCTCGACCCCGCCATCGGGCACGGTCCACGAGAATAAATTAAATCCGCCACTCACCAACACGCGAGCCTGGGTTCCGCTAGCTTCGTGAGCAATCTCGGCAACTTGCGACATCTGCAAAAACCACTCCTAGCGCAATGCATAAAAAACCCCCGCTTGGCTGGGGTCTGGCGCACCGACTTCTGGGTGCCGAGTAGCGGAGGAGGGATTCGAACCCCCGACACGCGGATTATGATTCCGCTGCTCTAACCAACTGAGCTACTCCGCCGCAGAGGCAAGATGGTAACGCAATTTGTCCTTAATCAAAAGGGGAACGCCTGCGGCAATCGCCAAACGCGAAGCCCAGCGGGACCGGCGCGAACTCGCTTACAGCCTGTTTGGTCTGTCTTCACAAGACAAACCTGCTCAGTGGCGGTTCGCCAGTTGTTCGCAGCCCGCTGGCTTGATGAGCCGGGGGTGGCTCACGATAATAGCCGTCCGCGCTTAACAGTGGGCTATCCTGAAACGGTCGGGTGGCAGAGTCTGGTTTAATGCACCGGTCTTGAAAACCGGCGTGCCGCAAGGTACCGGGGGTTCAAATCCCTCCCCGACCGCTTGTTTTGTCGTGTTTTTCTTCGTTCGCGCCTCGTCGCGCTACCGATCGAATATTGACTTGTTGCTCATATACTGTCGCCTCTGGCACCGCTCAAATTAGACCCGGCAAATCGTCGACGCGACGCCACGCTAAGCGACGATGCTGGCTGTATCAACGAATTCATCACTGGCTCGTTCTGTTGCAGTTGGTCTATCACGTGCTGTTCGCCTGCCGGCAAAACATCGACCAAACCATCAGAATACGGGTGACCGGGGCATATTGGGCAAACTATACTTAGGCGGAATGCGTAAAGTGAAGGTTCGTTTCCCGGGGCCTGGCGGCCACGGCTCATGTTCCAATCTACCCTCCAGCCCGACCGAATTTATGCCCTCGATTTTTGCCTCTGCCCTCTGCATCGCCGCGTTCGCTTTTGGTTCATTCGCCTACGCGCTCGAAGGACTCGAAGAGTTCGAGGTTTGCCGGTATTGTGGGCGGGCACACGAACTCGATGCCAACGACTACGAAACTCAACTGGCCGAGCCTGAAGGGAACGATGCCGCTAGCGGGCGGAAGTATGCCCCCGACCGGGTGGTCGACATGCTGCATCTCAAGATCGATGTGACTCCCGATTTCGACAAGCGGACGGTTGCCGGTACGACGACATTGACCTTCGCGCCAATCTCGAAGCCGGTCGACCA
This sequence comes from Pirellulales bacterium, assembly GCA_041737535.1. GTDB lineage: Bacteria > Planctomycetota > Planctomycetia > Pirellulales > Lacipirellulaceae > JBGSWC01. Next base: position 152,195 of record JBGSRO010000215.1, read on the forward strand.
AGTGACGCTCAATGCGATTAACTTCGCTGTTGACAAGATCGAGTCCGACGCGAAGATTGCCGAGACGGTCGTAACCGACGAGACGATCACGATTCTCTTCGCGAAGCCACTGCCAGTCGGTCGCAAGACGACCGTTCACATCACTTATAGCTGCGAACCTAAGCAGGGGCTCTATTTCCGCACGGCCGCGCTTGGCTATCCAAAAGCCGACACGCACATTTGGACGCAAGGCGAAACCCACGAAGCGAGGCATTGGTTTCCTTGTTTTGACTTTCCCAACGAGAAGTCGACGACCGAAGTGATCTGTCACATACCGACCGACATGATGGCCGTAAGTAACGGAAAACCGATGGGGGAAAAAGTCGACAAGAAAAACAAAACAAAAGCGGTAAGATGGCTGCAAGACAAACCTCACGTCAGCTATTTGGTCTGCCTCGTGGCGGGCTACTTCGAGACGCTCGAAGACAAGCACAAAGAGACGCCATTGCATTTCCACACGCAGCCGACGCTGGCCGAGCATGCCAAGAATAGTTTTCAGGACACGCGGCTTATCATGGATTTCTACGAAAAGGAAATTGGCGTCGAGTATCCGTGGTTTAAATACGATCAGGCGACAATCCGCGATTTTAACTCTGGGGGCATGGAGAACACGACGCTAACGACGCTGACCCATATGACGATTTTTCCGGACGCGTGGGAGAACATAAAATCGAGCCGTGGGCTCGACGCTCACGAAATGGCTCACCAGTGGTTTGGTGATTTGACGACCTGCGAAGATTGGAGCCATTTGTGGCTCAACGAGGGGTTTGCGACCTACTACACGCACCTCTACGAAGGTCACAAACTGGGCCGCGATGAAATGCTGTTTGGACTGTGGGAAGACGCCCAAAATGCGGTGTTACCACAGTGGAAAGACACTAAGCCAATCGTTTATCGCGACTATAAGAATGCCTGGGAGCAGTTTGACTACCGGGCCTATCCCAAAGGAAGCTGGGTGCTGCACATGCTGCGAAACGATCTAGGCGAAGACGTGTATCGCCTAGCCATTAAGGCCTATCTCGAAGAACACCAATATACGAGTGTCGTGACCGAAGACTTGATCGATGCACTCGAAACCGCCAGTGGTCGCGAGCTCGACCAGTTCTTCGACCAGTGGGTCTATCACTCGGGCAATCCGAAACTCAAACTCAACTATTCATGGGACGCCAAGGCCAAACTGGCCCACGTCAGCATCGAACAAACACAGCCGACGAGCGACAAGTCGCTGCTCTTTGCGTTCGCAACGAAGCTACGATTTTGGGTCGATGGTGAGCCGGTTGATTACGACATTGTGATCGACAAAAAATCACACGACTTTTATGTACCGCTCAAGCAACAGCCAACGAGTGTGCGGTTTGATCCCGATTACACAATTTTGGCCGAGGTCGATTTCAACAAACCGGCCCCGATGCTGATGGAGCAACTCACCCGCGAGGACGATCTCATTGGTCGGCTGTTGGCGCTCGACGTGGTAGCGAAGAAAGATGATCAAAAGTCATACGACGCTCTCGTCGACAGATTAAAGAACGATCGGCATTATGGCGTGCGAATTGCTGCGGCAAAGGCGATCGCGAAAAAGAACACGACTCGCTCGCTTGAAACGCTCGTCGAGTTGCGCGACCAAGACGATGCTCGCGTTCGGCTGGCGGTGATCGAAAGGATCGCCGGTTTTTACCGGCCCCAGGCCCGGGAGACACTCATGAGCGTTGTCGATGCCGAACAAAATCCGCTGATCGTCGCGGCTGCACTAAGGGGGCTCGGCAAGTATGGTGGCGATGCGGTACAAGAGAAACTCGAACAAGCAATGGGCCGCGAGAGCTTTGGTAATGTAATTAGCACTGCCGCCATCCAGGCCGCTGGCGACATGGTGGCCGAAGAAGTGCGGCAACGCGTACTGCGCACGGTTAAGGCCAACGTCCGTGGCTATGCCGACCGCGATGGCTCACTTGCGCTCGATGCGATCGGCACGCTGTGGAAAGAGGCCGACGACAAGACGCCAGCCCGCGTGTTCTTGCAAGAATGCCTGAACGACGAATCGCGACGACTTCGCAGCGCGGCGATTCGCGCGCTGGGGACGCTTGGCGATTCGCAGGCGCTGCCTTCGCTGCAAGCCGTCGCCGATGGCGAAGGAATGGGTCGCGACGCCGGGGCCGCCAAGGACGCCATCAAAAGGCTTGAGGTAGCCAGCCCCCTTGCGCCTAATGAAATTGTCGAATTGCGTAAGGTTGTGAGCGAACTTCAAAAGTCGCAGGCGAAACTGGAGAAACAACTCGAAGAGATGAAGGCGAAAGACGGAGCGACGAAGTGACTCGGATCTAATAGCCGGATTCGCAAGAATTCGGCGACTGCTTCGATAGCGCTCCGAATTGTTGGTAATCCGGCTGCCGGACTACTATGCCTCGAACGACATGCTCTGGGTTGGAATCGCGCTGCCCATGTGCGGAGCGGGAATGACGATTGGCTGCGGCGTTGCCGAGGCTTTGGTCGAGTCTTTGGCGAAGTGCTCGCACGCGAGCCGCCATGTTTCGCGTTGAAACTCAAGAATTCGCTTTACGTCGGCCAGCTTATCGCGGTCAGCGTTGACGTAGACCGACGTCAGTGTGCGGTAAAGGAACGTATAGAGTTGTGCCAATTTGGCGTTAATCTCGTGAGTGTCGTGGCGGACGCCGGCGATCATTTCTTCGACAATCTCCATTGCTCGCAGCAGCGCGGAAGTCGCTTTACCTTCGTTGTGTTCGGCGTACTGCTCGTCGGCTTGACGGACGAATCGAATCGCTCCCTCGACGAGCATCAAGTGCAATTGAGGCCCCGACGCGGTCAAGATTTTCGATTCGAGATAGTCGCTTCGGCCGGCACGATTCATGGTGAATACCTAATTGTCTTGAGGAAAGTAGGGCTAGTTGTTTCGAGGCGCTAACGACGTGAATCCCTGGATCGATTCCACAGCCGAGAGATTGTTTTGGATCAGTGCGATCGTCTGTTCGAGTTTAAAGAAATCATTCAACAGTCGTGTCCGCTGCCGATCGAGCTGGTCGTTGAAGAAGTCGATGCGCTCGGTATTTGTTTCGATGATGCGACCCAGCGATTCCGAGCGAGCTGAGAGCAGCGAGTTGGTGCCCCCGGCGAGTTGCTCGACAAGCGTATTGACGCGGGCCACAACACCCGTTGATTCGGCGCTGAAGAAGCGCTCGACATCGTTAGTCTGGTCGGCGTAAGCGTCGCGGAACTTGGCTGCATTGAGTTCGAGCTGGCCTTCGGCCGTGAGGCTGATACCGACCTGTTCAAGCGACCTGATCGAACCGGCGCCGTCGATCCTTCCCGAGAGAATTCGCCCCAGGTCGGATTCAATCCGTACGACTTCGCTTCGCCCGAATAGGATGCCGGTCGTCAGGTCGTCGGCATTGAAGTCGGTAAGCCCGTCGAGCGTTGTTTGGAGCGAGTTATAGGCGTCGACGAAGCTTTGGGCGGCATTCACGGCCGGTTGCGAATCGCTCGCCACGGTGACCGTGACCGGCGCGTCAGACGCCTGACGGGCCGTGAAGCGAATGCCGGGCACGATGTTCTCGAAGATATTGTTGGTCGACGAGGTGATGATGCCGCCGGCACCGCCGAGCTGCGCCAACGCGTCGCGGCCAGCGCTCGTTTCGCTGAAATTGAGTGCGGTGGTCGAACTGCGAACTTGAATTTGATTGGCCGCGCCCGGCGTGGCCGCAGTCAGCACTAGCCGGTAACCGGTGCCGTCGAACAGCGATTGGGCATTGATGCCGAGTCGGCTGTCGTTGATGCGTTGGGCGAGGGCTTCGATGCCGGTGCCGCTGCTGGCAGCGGCGGAAAACAGTGCCGCGCCGTTGATGGTTTTTGTCGCGCCGGTCGACGTGCTGGTTTTCGCGATGCCAAGTTCCGACGCCGAAGTGCCCGAGCCAAGGTCTTCGACCGAGAATGAGCCGGTGCCATTCGAGTCGTCGGTGAGCTTGATGCCGGTGCCGGCCGTGCTGACCGACGCGACAACGCCTGAACCCGACGCGATCGACGCCGTGTTGATACGGTCGATAACGTCCGCGACCGTGAAGGCTTCGTTGCCTGGTTCGCTAAGGTTGACGATCGTTTCAACGCCCGCAGCATTCGTAATGCGAAAGAGACCGAGCGTGATGCCGAGTCCACCCCGCAGCCCCGCGAGCGGGATGCTTCCCGCGCCGGTCGAAAGTGTGCTGAGGTCGACTTCGAGCGTGTTGCGTCCGTCGATGACCTGCTCGCCCGCGATGTTGTTGGTTGTCGACGTGCCGAGCAGATGCAAGTCGGCGGCTGTGGTGCGTCCCGAGACTTCGGCGACCGACAGCGTGCCGGTACCGCCCGCCTTGTCTTCGAGCACGATACCATCGCCCGTGTCGTTGAGGCGGGCTTCGACGTTAGGCAGTAGGTTGTTGATCGCGTCGATGACGTCGCCGATGGTTTCAGCTTCGCTGTCGGGCGTGTCGAGGCTGACTGTGACGGCAAGGCCCGACGAGTCGGTGATGCGGATGTCGCCAAGTTGGACGCCGCGTCCACCATTGAGTGAGCTTAGCCGCGTCGATTGGCTGATCGTTTGGCGATTGAGCATGCCGCTGTCGACGGAGTTTGTGGCGTCGTCGATGACGATGCCGAGCGCTTCGGCCGAATCATTCGCGTCGGCCGAGGCGACCGTCAAATTACCGCTGCCGCCCGAAGTATCGGTCAGCACAATGCCATCGCGACTCGAGTTGATGGCGGCCGTGATGCTGGTGTCCGCGGCATTAATCGTGTCGATGATCTCGCGAAGTGTTTCGGCCCCAGCGAGGTCGATGGTATCCGACGCGCCACTACGGTCGGTAAGCGAGATTTGTCCGAGCGTACCGAGCCCTTGTCCGCCACCAAGGCTCGACGTCAGTGTATCGCTGAGCCCACTGATGAGCCGCGAACCGGCGATCACTCCACCGACGGCGACGGTCGTGAGTCCTAAATCTTCAGCAGCGGTGCCGGTGCCGACGCTGGTGACGGCGAACGTCTCGACGCCGGCCGTAAGGTCGGTCAGTTCGAGACGGCGGCCATCGCTCGAGATCGCGGCGGTCAGTTTCGTGTCGTCGGCAGCATTGATCGCGGCAACGACTTCGCCGAGCGTGGCCGAGTCGCCGAGGTCAATCGACAGCGACGACCCATCGGCCAGCGAGACTTCGATGTCGTCGACGCTGTTTCTTATTGACACGCCGTTGCCGTCGTTGAGACGATTGAGCTGGGTGCCGTCGTAAAGCGAATAGATGTCGAGCCCCGTGGCCGTATCGTTGGCCAGGTTGATGCCGGCGAGCCCCAAACTTTCAGCGGTGGTGCCGGTGCCGACTTCGCGGACACGGAGGTTGCCGCTGCCGCCCGAGTTGTCGGTCAACCTGATTTGGTCGCCATCGACGGAGGCGGTGACTTCGATATCGGCGGCATTGTTAATGGCGTCGAGCACATCGTCGATCGAACGAGCGGTCCGCAGATCGATGGTGGCCGTCTCGCCGCTGCGGTCGGTGATGCGAATGCTCCCGGGTGTGAAGCCCGCGCCACTGTTGATTTCGTCGAGCGACACAGACCGATCGACCTGTCCACCGAGCCTCAGCGAGAGGGTGCCGGAGATGGGAAGCGTTTCGCCTTGGGCAATGGTCGTGCCCGCTAGCGAGTGGGCGCTGGCCAGTTGTAAGGGTGTGATTTGATAGCTGCCGGCGGCAGCCGTTTGTCCCGTGATGCGTGTCGCGGTGAGCGCCGCCGTGTTGCTCGACGTGACCGACGTTGCCGCGTAGATGCTCGACTGACCGAGTTGACGCGACGAGAACTGCAAGCCCAACAGCAAAGTCGAAACTTGATCGAACGCGGCCCGTTCGGCTTCGAGGTCGCGGTTTCGCGATGTCACCAAGTCACGACGCCGCCCAGCGACGGCGATCAATTGATTGACCGTATCCTCGATCGGGATGCCGGTGATGAGACCGGTGCTGGACTGAATGGCAGACATAACTCTCGGCGTCGTTATTGGAAGCAAGGGCAGCTCAAGGTTAGTTCGCACGATCTGGTAAACCGGCGAAACTTTGCCAATTGCGCAGCCTCTGCATCGTTATCGACAGTTTGGCTAAGGAGTCGGGAGTCTTTTCTCGCGTCGCTTTCGAGGCAAATCTGATTCTTGACCATCGGATGCCAGAAAAGACTCCCGACCCCTTACAGTGCTAGCAAACGAAATAAAACCGGTTCGACCTCGAAAGGTCGAACCGGTGTGGTTTTCAATTTGTCGCGTTACGAGACTAACCCAACAAGGCGAGCACGTTCTGCGGGTTTTGGTTGGCGATCGCCAACACTCGCGTGCCCGACTGAACCAGAATCTGCGAACGTGTGAGGTTCGCGGTTTCTTCGGCGAAGTCGGCGTCGCGGATCGAGCTTTCCGCTTCGGTCAGGTTGGCCAGCGTGTCGTTGAGAGCGTTCTTGTTCGTCTCAAGAGTGGTACGCTGGAACGCACCGAGTCGACCACGCAGCGAAGTCACTTGGTCGATCGCTTCGTTGACGATCTTGGCGGCCGAGTTGGCGTCGGTCGCAAGGTCGAACGAACCACCGGTGCCAAGCTGGAACAACTTGCCCGATGTACCACCCAGGCGGGCCGTGTTGACACTGGTGATGCCAAGGCGAGCCTGTTGGTTGCTCACCACGTCGGGGCCGAGTTGGAATAGCGCGCCACCACCGTTGATGGTGAAGCTGGCCGTACCCGTGAACCCGGCGGTCAAGGTCGCACTCAAGTCGAGTGTGGCGGTGTTGATCGACAGGTCGTTACCTTTACCCGTGGCGGAAACGCCGTTGATCGATGCAACAATATCCGCACCCGTAGACCGTTGGCCTTGGCCCACGTCGGTCGTGAAGGTCCCGGCGGGAGTCACGCCAGTGCCTTCGCTGATGATCTTGATGTCGACCAGCGCGTCGCTGCCGTAGCCGGTCGATGTCAGGTCGAGCGTGGTGGCAGTGGTGCCGTTGATGCTGGCCGAGACGCCCGTGGCGTCGCTCACCAAGTTGATACCAGCCACGAGGTCGGCAATGCTGGTGCCGATACCGAAGCTGAGCACCTCCGAACCATTCGCACCGGCGAGTTCAAAGATTACCGCAGCAGTCAAACCACCTGAGGTTGCGGCTGTACCACCGGTCAGTGCGAGTGTCGCAGGGGCTGAGTCGTTGGTACCATTGTAAGTGGCCGAACCGGCGTAGGTCGCGGTGGCAACTTCGGTGATGCCCTGAATTGCCGAAGCAATCGCGGCAATCGACGTGTTGCCAGTGTCATTGACGGTCACCGTGTAACCAAGCGTGGCATCGCCGGAGACAACTGGCGTACCGGCAGTTGCCGACGAGTTTTCGGCCAACGTGATGTTGAAGCCCGTATTTCCCGCAACGGTCGTGATGGCGATTGTCTCGCTCGACGTCACGGCGGCGGCACCGTTGGTCAGGTTCAAAGCTGCCGGAGCTGTGTCGCTCGCACCCAAGAACGAACGGGTGCTCGTCGAAGTAGCGCCGACTTCGGCGATGCTATCGATCGCGGCCGTGATGGCGGCGACGGTCGTGCCGATCGAGTCGTCGATGGTAATCGTGTAGCCGTTAGTCGCGTCACCACCCACGAGCGGAGTCGCACCCTGACCAGTCGCTTCGATAATGGTGATATCGACGTTACCCGAAACACCAACCGCAGTTCCGGTGACACTAATCGACTCGGTCGAAGCGTCTTCACCGCCAGCCAAGGCAATCGCACCGGAGGTTTCTGCATCGACGGCGACGCCCGTTCCACCAGTCACGTTGCTGGCAGCAAACGTACCTTCGGTGTTGATTGCATCAACGACATCTTGAATCGTCGAGTTGGCCGCATCGTTCGTAATGTCGAGTGTGACGGTGATTGTATTGCCACCCGTGACAACGGCAGTACCAGCACCTGCGACCGCGTCGACGATGTTGACGGTCACACCGGCGTTGTTGCCTGCAGCACCCGCTACACCAGCGGCAAGATCGAACCCACCGTTGGTGAGTGCAAAGCTGCTCGCGCCCGTGGCGGTTGTCGCACCAATCGCGAAGTCAATTTGACCTGTCGAAGCGACAGCAGCCGACGTTTGTACGGTGATGGCCAAGTTGCCAGTCGAAGCGGTGCCAGTGGTGGCACCTGCGGGAATGTTGGCGATGTCAACAGTGGCGCGTGTGGCGGCAGTGGTGACATTCACGTCGACGGCGACCGATCCGGTCGAGCCGAGGTTCGCTTGATCGATATTCAGGTTCGAGAGGTTGATCGAGTTCGTACCGGCAACGGTCGTAAAGTCGAGCGAACCATCGAGCAACCGGCGACCTTGGAAGGTGGTCGTTTGAGCAATCCGGTTGAGTGCTTCGAGCGACGAGTCGACTTGAAGCTGGTTAGCAGCAAGCTGCTCGTCCGACAACGCACCGGCGTTGGCCGATTCGGTCACCAGACCACGAATGTCGTTAAGCAGGCTGCTCACCTGGCCCAACGCGCTGTCGGCGGTGGCAATCACCTGGTTCGCGCGGTCGGTGTTGCTAATCGACTTGCGAATCGCGGAAATGTCGCTTCGCAGGTTCTCGCTGGCGATCAAACCAGCCGGGTCATCTTTACCCGTGTTGATGCGCAAACCAGTCGACAACCGCGTGAGCGATTCCGACAAGCTGGCGTTCGCACGGGTCAGGTTGTTCCGACCGACGAGCGAACTGACGTTGGTATTAATACGTGTCATCGCAAAACCCCTCTAACTAAAGTTGACTTGCAAGTCGCGTGCGAGGTGGGGAAAGGTGATACCTGGCAGCGGCGGGCAGTAAGTGTGGGTGAAGCGAGAAATGTTCTCGCTGCATCGAATTGGTGATGTCCTACATACGATGACGATCTTCGATGGCTTCACCAACAAACACTGCCAAGTTGGCCGAGGCGAAACTTCCGTTGGCAAGCAACCTCGCCACACGTCGTTTCGCAGTTGGTTCCGCATCAACGATTCCATTCCAGCCAACCCAGTTGCTCGCGGGGGGAGCGAGCGCCCGAGTCGACAGAAAATCGTCTAAGGGAACGTATCGTCACGTGCTGGCACAGGCTTCACTCACCGCCGCAAATTTCGCCAATCACCCGCTTGCCCTGTTGTTACAAATGGCACAGCCGATACAAAACAGCAACTTTTCTCACCGCTCAAGTCGCCAACCGGCTTGCCCCCCACGAAAACATCGTTCTTGTCGATTGCCCCCGCCCCAAAGAAAGGGCTCGCAAAGCGGGCTCGAAGCGACACAACGATTCACGAAACCCATTGTTTCACCGGCTTTTTCGCCTCATTTTGTCGCGAAAAGCGAAAACACGATTTATGGCGACTAAATGGCTCCGATTTTGTCGCATCGATCTCTTGTTTTTGCCTTGTTTTCTCGATCATTCCCGATTCGCAATGCGACACTATGTGACTTATTTTGGCGCTCGTTTTTTTCGGAAAGCGACAAAATGACTTTTTGCTCCCGATAACACTCGGCTGGGCGGCCAGCCGCGCTCTTTCGACCTTTTGTTCTACCACGAGGGGGGTCGCGGTTCGACAACGATTTTTGGCCGGTCGTCAGAAAAACTCAGGGTCGCTCACAAAACCGGCAAGAAATGCGGAAGCCAAGAACTCTCGGGCAGTGGCGAGCCAACAGCGACGAAACAGGTGGGGATCGCCAAACGCTGACCGCTGTCGAATGACAACTTGTCGCAAAGTGTCGCTGCCTTGTCCCCCATCAGCCCGGACCCGCGCGGAGCGGGAGTCGCCGGTCGGCGTAAATGGCACCAGACGAAACAGACCGAGGCCACCAGAAGGATTGCGAAGCGGTGGGATTGCAATCGTCTATTTATTGGGCAAGCCCGTCGTATCTTCGGGCTTCAGCTTCGAGGCTTGGCGATTCTCGCGCTGGATCGCTTCGTAGACCTCGCGACGATGCACCGAAATTTCGATGGGGGCATCGATACCAAGGCGAACTTTGTCGCCACGAACGTCGACCACCGTCACCACGACATTGTCACCAATGATGATGCTTTCGTCGCGCTGTCGTGATAGTACCAGCATGGGGTCAGCTCCTTGTCGACACTCGCTCGCAGCGTCGACGGCGGTCGGGGGCGGCGCGGGCCGCGGCGGCGACTCGCACAATGAGGTTTGTTTGGTTTCAACGCCAAAGGCTCGCGCCTTGGCCTGTAGCAACACCATCGGCCCGATCGCCCGCAGATTTTGAGTCCACCCCCAAAGTTGGGGTTGTAGCGACTCACTAAGCCGAACGACGCAGCGGCAGGGTCGCGCCCAGCGTGTACTGCAACTCGTGGTCGTTCTTGGCAATGAGCTGCCGACCCCGGCGATTCTCGAGATTAACCACGAGCGGCGCCTTGAGGTTCAGCGTGAGTTCCTGGCCGTGCTTATTGAGAACCACCAGCACCTGCGCGTCTTTCAGCGATTCGAGTGCCAGCGGTAACAAGTCGCGGCTGTTCACGCGCACCTGATAGTCGGCCACATAGCGGCGAGGGCTCACCACGGCCAGCGCGATATCGGGCCGGTCAATGCTTTGCATCCAAGCCAGCGACGAGTTGCCCGCATCGGCAAGCAGCACCCAGCGGCGACACGATTCCATACCGATGAGTCCCTGCTCGAACAGCAAGACCTCTTCGTCGCGAATGCCCAGCGTGCCGAACCGTGTGCTTTCAATAATCATGGCCGATCCCTGCTCATACGAGATTTTGACAACCGAGCGTCGTCTTATCGCTATCCATCGGCCGTCACCACGCGAAGAATCAGCAAAAAGCGAACAAAGCGGCCAATCACGAGCCGACGGCTCGACGGCTGGTAGCCCTTCTTGAGCCGACGGCGCTAGCCGCAGGTAACTTGAGCCGACGGCGCTAGCCGCGGGTAACTTGAGCCGACGGCGCTAGCCGCGGGTAACGCTGAAATGACCCGCCGCAATAACCCGCGGCTAGCGCCGTCGGCTCAAGCGCGCAACGCTAGCGTAAGAACCCGACGCTAAAGCTAAAGACTTGGGTGTCGTCGAAATCGGCCTTCAAGACAGGAAACGCAAAGTCGAGCGCAATCGGCGCTGGTCCCATTGCTGGCACCGTGACTCGCAAACCGACACCCGGGGAGACGCGGAATTCGTCAATCTTGACCGATGGTTCGACGGTACCAAAGTCGCAAAATACGACGCCGTGGAGCATATCGTCGGCCGTGACCGGAAACATGTACTCGACCGAGTTGAGCCACATGAAGTCACCGCCAACCTGAACTCCTTGGTCGACTGGCGAGGCACCACGGAAGTCAAAACCGCGCATCGTTGAAAATCCACCAGCGAACAAGCGGTCGTAAATCGGCGTGCTCGACCCGGTCACTTCGACATTCGTCGACGCACTCAACACGTGGCGTCCACTGTGGTCGGCCCGTTCACGCAGCAAAAAGTAGCGGCGATACTCGGCACCACCACGCGGATAGGTAAAGCTGCCGGTGACTCCTTCGCCATAGAACTCCATGTAGTGACCACTCGTCGGCAAGAACGCGTTGTCGCGAGTGTCATTGGTGAGCGTGAGCCGCAGGCCATGCAGTTGATTATCACCGAGCGCCTCGGCAATATCGGGCTGCGTTGGGTTGGTGGGATTGAGAATCGAAACGCTTTCGCCCCGGTAGGCAATCCGCGCCGAAACGTCGCTCGCTGTCCATTGATAGCCCAGCGAAACGCGGCCGCCGAGTCGTTCTTCGTCCCAGTCGCGATATCGCCGCGTGAAGTACGAACCACTCAAACCCAAACTTACGGGCGTGTCCATAAAATAAGGGTCCGACCAACTGGCGAGATACCGCTGCACCTGGGTTCCCGGCGCGGCTTCGAGCCGCAGCCGTTGGCCACCACCGCGCCAAGCGCTACCGCTCCAAACGTCGTTCCAACTGGTCGGCGGCTTCCGCCAGTCGAAGTTTTGTTCGTCGAGCATGATTTGGCCCGTCACGCCCGCATCGCTGTTAACGCCGACACCGAGCAGGAACCGCCCCGTTTGTGTTTCGTCCGTCGTAACATAGAGGTCGACAAGTTCGTTGTTGAAGACGGGGGGCGGCGCAATGATTGACTCGGGCGAAGTGAGCGGCGCGTAGGGCGTGATTGGCAGGTCACCCGGTTGCAGCGGTGCCCCGGGGAGAGTCGTGGGGCCGGCTTGATAGGCTCCGGGGGGCGGAGGCAACGTTTGCGTGTACTGCACCGGCTGCACCGGCTGCGAACCTTGGCCCGCTCCGACAGCACCCGGTCCGGTCGCACCGGGAAGAGTGCCGCCGTAAGGATTGGTCGCCGTCCGCGCAGCCGGCGGCGCGGCTGTCTGACCCGTGGGCTGAGCTGTCGCTCCGTAAAACTCTTGCGCACCAGCTTGCCGCCACGGGTCGGGTGTTGCTCCCGATGGCGATTGGCCACGAACGGTGATTGGCAAATTCGCGTAGGCCGGCTGGGGAGTTGCTTCATTAACGGCTGGCTTGGCGCTCCCCCACTCCAGCGGCCACTTGTGAACGGTATGAATAATTGGCCCTGAATGCTGAGTTAGGCCCTGTGGAGTAAAGTCTTGGGGATGCGATATCGGAGCCACCGGCACGAGGTCGCCGCATGTGTCGAAGTGCAAATGGAAATCCATCGCTTTGCCATCGGCCTGTATCAGCGGTCGACGGACTTCGTAAGTCTCGGGAACATTCGGCACGGGTTCAATCTCAGGGCTCTGTCCGCGGATTGCCGTTCCTTTATCCTGTGCGAGATACGAATCTTGTCCCTCAGGAATGCGGAACGAAATCTTCGGTGCCAGCCCCCGCGCGGGATCGTTCGCGAAGAGTCCGCTGGCCATCAAGCGTCGCTCGCTGGCACGAACTTCACGAATGTCGACGATATCGCCCGGGCGAAGCGATAGCCGGTTGAGGGCCGTTTGAATTCGCGTGTGGGGGTTTTCGCCACCGATGTGAACGAAAATCCGGCCCACTCGAAAGCGGCCTCCCTCTTCGATGCGATAGACCAAGTCGAGCTCGCCCGGTTGTTCCAAAAACCGCGGCTCGGCAACGATATCGGCGAACACATGCCCCCGACTGCCATACAACTGCTTGAGCCACTCGGTGTCGCCCGACATTCGGTCTTGTTCGAAGTCTTGATCGGCCGTCAGCTTGAGCCCGGCACGCAAATCTGATTCGGCGAACAGTGTGTTGCCAAGAATCGTCACGTTGCGAACCCGATAGCGGGGACCTTCGTGAATCACGAATCGCACGGTGGCCCAGGTGCCGGCGTCGTTGAACTCGATGATCCGGCCAATTTTGGCTTGAAAGAACCCAAACGCGCGATAATAGGCAGTCAGCTTCTGGACGTCGGCGTCGAGCGAGTCGATGTCGACATAATTCTTGAAGACATAGCCCCAGCCGTGCTTGCTTTCGACCTTGTGTCGAAGTTGGCCATCGCTGGCGAACTCGTTCCCTTCGAACTCAGTGGCCCAAATTTTTTGAGCGACGCCTTCGTTCACGACATACGTGACACCCTTATCGGTTGGCTTCGTCCCTTCAACGATCGTCGCTTGTACATCGTTGTAGCCATTGCGACGATACAACTCCTCGATCTTTCGCCGTCCCTCCTCAATCATATAAGGATCGATTGCGTCGCCGATTTTGAGCCCCGTTTCTTTCGCGAGGTTCTTGTCGCGGATTTTGTTGTTGCCGAGATACTCAACGTACCTCATGGTCGGGCGCTCGACGACGCGAAACACAATGAGCTTACCTTGCTCGGTGTCGTCTTCGAACGTTTGCACGTCGATAAACCAAGGGAGCCCAACCAATTTTTTGACGTCCCGCTGCACGGTTGCCGGGTCGTAAGGTCGGCCACGGCGCGTTTGCAATTGGGCGAGAATTTGTGTTGTCGGAATCGTCGTATTGCCGGCAATTCGCACATCGGCCACCAGCATGTCGGTGGCGGTGAGCGAAGGACCGCTAGTACCCGCCGAAGGTGGTGGCGCAGGAATTTCCTCGGCTAATTTTTCGCGGACACTGCCGCCGTGTCCGATTTCGCTGCGGCGACCTTGGCCTTCGGCCACCGATGACCAGAACGCGAGTGCCGATGCTGCGAGCAGCAGGCGAAACGGACGATAACAACCGTTGTGGGTTGGACTTGGCTCGTACATGCGATGAGACTCAAACCGAGCGGCAATTGAAGAGCAAATAACCGGGTGGCGACCGTTGTGCGCAGTCGGACACCCCGGTTGGCGAGACAGGGATACCGGATCAGCCAGAAGCGAGCAAGGCGGATTAAGAAATCGCAGTAGCGAACCCGTAGCGAAGGCAGCCGCCCAGTGCCTATCGATACGCCAACTAGTGGTCTATCAAAGCCGATAATTAGGATTGGGTGCCACTGGCTATGCCAGTGGAAGTGATTGCTGACGTGACACTTGCGTCACACTGGCGGAGCCAGTGGCACCCGAGCGGAGCCAGTGGCACCCGAAGTTTCTCATTTGACAGTCCACTAGGCACTAATCACACCAGCCGTGGCGGCGCTAGCAAGGGATTGCTAGCGGTCATACTCCAAATCGCCCCCCATGCCAGCAAACTCTTCGTGCTGTTGGGGAGCGGCGTTGCAAAAACGGGTGAAGTCGTGCATCCAAGTAAGCTTGACGTCGCCGGTCGGGCCATTACGCTGCTTGCGAATTAGCAAATCGGCTTCGCCCCTTACGCGTTGACGATCTTCGTCGTTGGTTTGATAGTATTCATCGCGATGGACGAACATCACCACGTCGGCGTCCTGCTCGATCGCCCCCGACTCGCGAAGATGGCTAAGCTGGGGCTTGTTGTCGCGGGTCGCCTCGACTTGGCGATTGAGCTGCGCCAGGCACAGTACCGGCACGTTGAGTTCGCGGGCCAGCCCCTTGAGCCGCCGCGCGATCTTGGCCACCTGTTCTTGTCGCGGATCGCGCGAATTATCGGGCTCGATGAGTTGCAAGTAATCGATGACGATCAGCTCGAGCCCCTCGCGGCGTTTGATTCGCCGCGCGTTGGCAGCGATTTCGGTCATCGTCCGGCTTGGCATATCGTCGATGTAGAGCGGCGCGCTGCTCACTTCGTTGGCCGTTTTGGTGAGCAGCGTTCGTTCTTCGTTCGTGATGTGACCATTTCGCAGACGATGGCCATTGACGCGGGCGCGTGAACACAAGAGACGGTCGCCCAGTTCGAGTGCCGCCATTTCGAGGCTCACAAACAGCGTTGGTCGGCGAAGATTAATCGCCACGTGCTCGACCATGTTAAGTGCCAGCGCCGTTTTTCCCATGCTCGGGCGTGCCGCCAGAATCAATAACTCTGAGCCATGCAGCCCACCAGTCATTTCGTCAAAGTCGTCGAACCCGGTCTCGACTCCACCGAAGGCGTGGTCGTTTTTCATCCGCGCATGGATCCGCGAGATTGATTCGTGCAAGACGTCGCGGATCGTGTGAACTTTGCCTTCTCCCTTCTCTTCGAGAATCGCAAAGACCCGTTCTTCGGCACGACAGAGCATCTCGCGAGGTTCGACCGTCGGGTCGTAGGCGTCGCGCAGAATGTCGGTACTCGCAAGAATGAGCGACCGAAGCGTTGACTTCTCTCGGACGATTCTTGCGTAATACTCGGCATGTGCTGCCGTTGGCACAGACGCACCAACCTCGGCCAGATAGGCCACCCCGCCGGTCATCTCGAACTCGCCGGCGTCCTTGAGCGACTGCACCAGTAGCATCGGGTCGATGCTACGTCCCGTTTCGTGTAGTCGCAGCAGGTGAGTGTAGATGCGACGATTGGCGTCGTCGTAAAAGTCGTCGGCCTTGACGACCAGCGCGACCTCGTCGCACCGCTCGGGGAGCAGAATCAAGCTGCCAATGACTGCCTGCTCAGCCTCGGCACTGTGCGGCAATTGCCGCTCGAGCATTTTGCCGATTGACATTCCGTCGGCCGGTTTCTTCTTGAACGGACGAGTATCGTCGTCGAACGAACGCTGAGAATCATCCCGATCTGCCATGGCTCACACTCCTTCGCGTGGCATTGGAAAATGTTTAGCAGGTCGCCAACATAAGGCCGATGAGAGCGCATGGCCATTGGGCCAAAACGCTGGGAGTTTCTGAGGATCACCCCACGAAAGTACGTGAAATAAAGGGAAAACAATGCAAATAAAAAAATAGAAAATGCCAGTGGGCACACTCTCACTCTTGCATTTTTCCCTTAGGCGTCCGCGCCGACCATCGGCACCACCCAAACCTTGATCTCTCCTTCGACCTCGCTGGAGAGTCGCAGTTTCACGGTGTAGAGCCCCAGTTCTTTGATTACGCCGTCGAGACGAATCTGGTCGGTGTTGACCGTGACGTTGTTTTTCTTCAGGGCCGAGATGATTTCGGGGGCGCCGACGCTGCCATAGAGATGACCCTCTTCGGTGGCGTTCGCTTCGATCGTGACGCTCTGTTCACCCAGCTTCGCGGCAAAGCTGCGTAGTTCGGCCGTTCGCTTGAGTTCGAGTTGCTGCAGCTTCGCTTTGTGCTTGTCGACCATTCGCTTGTGGTGGTCGGTCGCGTCGCAGGCGAGACCCTGAGGAATCAAATAATTGTCGGCATAGCCCCGTTTCACGGTGACGACATCGCCCTGGTGACCGAGGTCGGCGACCGACTGAATGAGCAGCAGTTCAATGCCCCCATTGGCGGCCTTCTGGCGACGCTTGTTGGGGCCGAGTTTCTTTTTAACGTGTTGAGCCATGATCGAGTCGCCTGAATTTTAGCGATGGATTTGATTAATGTTCTTTAGAAAGGTAAGTCGTCGGGAGCCGTCGCGGGCGAGTTGTCGGAGTAGTCGTAATCGTCGTCGTAGGAAGAGTTGCCTTCGCTCGCACTACTGCCGCTAGTTCTGGTACTTTGGCGTCCGCCACCGCCGCCACCACTCTTGCTCCCCAGCATTTGCATCTTCTCGCCGATCACCTTGAGCTTCGACCGCTTTTGGCCGTCTTTTTCCCAACTATCGAGCTTCAGCCGGCCTTCGATGAGCACCGACGAGCCTTTGCTCAAATACTCGCTGGCCACTTCGGCAGTGCGACCCCAAAGCGTGATATCGACAAAGGTCGTTTCGTCGACCCATTCGTTGTTGCGCTTTACCCGATCGTTAACCGCTAAGCCAATGTCGGTGACGGCGGTGCCACTCGATATGTGCCGCAACTCGGGATCGCGGGTCAAGTTGCCGACTAGCACGACTTTGTTGTAACTGGCCATCGGACGACCTCCATTGCTCTCGTGGAAATTATTCCTCGACACCGGCACCGACGGTTTCGGCGACTTCGGCTTCCTCGTCATCGGTCGGTTCTTCCACTTCAACCGCGCCAGTGGCGTGGGCGATGATCGGATCGACCAGGGCTGGATTAAGCTTCAGCACCATGTGCCGCAGCACGTTGTCGTCGATTTCACACAGGCGATTGAGCGCCTTGATGCTTTGCGAATCGGTCTTGAAGTAAATCAGCCAGTAAGTCCCCTTGCGGTGACCCTTGATGGCGTACGCCAATCGGCGTTCTTCCCACATTCGGCTCACGAGAATTTCGCCACCGGCGTCGGCGATCCACTTTTCGACAATCTTCGGCAGGTCGTGATCGCGGGCAAAGCGATTCGCGTCGAAGATAAACAGGCCTTCATACACGTTGAATTGCAAAATGTCTCTCCGTCTGGTGGCCACTCTGGTGGGTGGCCGTTCGCGTTAATTGATCTCGAATCCGAATATTTTTTGTTGTTTCCGTCATTCCCGCGAAGGCGGGAATCCAGACGCAACGCTTTCTATTTCTATCTAGATTCCCGCCTTAATCTAATTGTAATCGTTCATGGCGACGGTGAGCCCCTCGGTGGCCCAGGCGACGACTCCGCGCCCGGCCCTGCCTATGGTCTCATCAATCACCTCTCGTTCGTCCTTCGTGTACCGCCCAAGCACGAAGTTGATCGTACTCCACCCGGGTGGCACTGGTCCAATCCCTACCCTCAATCTTGGCACCTCTTGCGTGCCGAGGTGCGTCAGCACGTCGGCCAACCCATTTTGTCCTCCGGCCGAACCCGATCCCCGAAACCTCAGCTTTCCTAAGTCGAGCTGAAAGTCATCGGAAATCACCAGGATATCGGACACTTCGATCTTATAGAAGTCGCTGACCGCCCGCACAGTCCGGCCACTTGCATTCATGTAGGTCAACGGTTGTGCCAACAGCAACTTTTCACTTTGACCCTCGCTTCCTTCACACTGCGCTTCCTGCCAAATCGCCTCGAAACGCTCGCGTGGCACGCTTGCCGAGTGCTCGCGCGCCAACCACTGCACAACCTCGAAGCCAATATTGTGTCGGGTCCCCTCGTATTTCTTGCCCGGATTCCCCAGTCCAACCACTAAACGCATAAGTCTAATCGCACAAATTACTCATCAAGCAGCTCGACTCTCGCTCGTCGTTATCCCCGTTAGTCACCCCCGTTAGTCTTTGTCTTCGTCGTCGCTCTCCTTACCAACCAAAGCGGGCTCACCGGCAGTGTCCGTCTCTTCGGTTGTTTCTGGCTCGGCCGATGGCAAGTTACAGATAAAGATGGCGTCGTCGGGGTCGCTAAGTAGTTTCGCCGACTCAGGCATGTCGATGATTTCGCTTGCCGTGACCGTTTCGCCGACGGTGAGCTTCGCCAAGCTGACGTGCAAGCTGTCGGGAATCGCGGCCGGATTGACCTCGATTTCAACCGTGTGGCGGACCTGTTCGACAACGCCCCCTTCGTTTTCGCCGGGGGCGACACCCTTGCCCTTAACCTCGACTTCGACCGTCAGCCGCTCGCCTTTGACGACCCTCAGCAGGTCGACGTGCAAAATTTCGCGGCCGAACGTGTCGTACTGCAAATCCTGCAAAAGTGCCTGCCCCGTGGCGGCTCCTTCGAGGTCAACGACTCGCGAATGGTGGCGAATCACCGCTCGCATCGCATCGCGGCTTAGCGCCAAGCTCACCGACGGTTCGCCGTGGCCGTAAAGCGTGGCGGGCAACATGCCCTGTCGGCGGAGTTTGCGGCTGGCGAGCGAACCCACAGCGTCACGGGCTTCGGCTTTGAGTATTTCGGTCTTCATGCTTGGTGTGCCGCGGTTGGCGGTGTTGCTCGGCCGTTTTGTGTATTCGTGTAGCGATACCCCGCCCACAAACGGGGAATCACGTATTGTGCCGCTTCGTGGGATTTTTGCAACCCACCGGCCGGGGAGATTTTTCGCTCAGCCCGGGCTATTGGGCGATTTCGGTCGCCGGCAGCTTGGCCGCCCTTTTGGTCGTCACCTCGATCTGTCGGTCGAGTCGACGAAGGTACTTGGTGAGGCGGTCGTTGCTGATGTCGGAGACCTTGCCCCCCAACAGTTTGCTGACCTGCGGCTGCTGCACGTCGAGCACCTGGGCGACTTGTTTGGGAGTGAGCTTGCGGCGGTCGATCTCTTTGACGATTTCCGCCAGTAGCTTGTGTTTGAGCTCCAGCACGGCCGCTTCTTCGGGCGAAAAGCCGAGGTCACACCAGAGCGTGTCGGCCGTGGAGACGTGGGTTGGTTTAGTTGTCGTTGCCTTCGGGGTCTTTGCCATGGTTGTTCTCCTTTGCTTTACTCGACTCCAACATGCGTGCAAGAACGTTACCGAGACGCTGCTTGGCGATGTTCAAGTCCCGCTGACTGGTCTTGGCCGACTTCTTCACAAAGCTGTACGAATAAGCGGCCGGCCATTCGTTGCAGGTAGATGACTCGATACCAGCCGTTCGCGTCCATCTGCCGCAGTTCATAGACCCGCTTACCGACTGACTGCATCGGTCGACTATTGCGGGGCATCTCACCATCTTGAAGCGCCCTGAGTTCCAGTCCCAACGCCTGACGAACTCAGCCGGGAAAGGTCTTTAGTACTTCGAGGCTGTCGCCTTCCCACACAACAATTGCTGGCTCCGCTGCTTGCTCTGCTTTCTTCATTGGACCCACGCACATTCCAGTTTTAATATATCATATATGGAATGACAGTCAATGTGATTGGCTAGCCCCTGAATGAGTCGGTCGAATTCCACCAGTTCTCGATGACATTGCCCACGTTGTACGTCGCGTTGAATCCCCACAAATTGTTGCCTAACAAGAACTTGCGTGTCGGAAACTGCAAGTCGCCAGGCTGGCTGTCCCCGGGGAGGCCACTACTGCTGGCTTGCGCAGCAGCGGGGGGTGCCCCAAATTTGGCCCTCGGAATTTTGTCGCGCCGGGCGAAATTTGATTCGACGTGCAAAATTCATCCACTTCTGCACCCACCCAGTTTGCGAAACCACTTGAATCGCAGCCCCAAACGAAACGGGCAGGTGCAAAAATCGAAGAATTTACGTCCATTCTCGTCATTTTCGGGCGCTAAGACTTCACAAGTGGCCCCGCCAGCCTGGCTCAGCGAATTGCGTGACCATTACGAAATATTCTCACGCCAATAGCTTTGCGATATCTCCCCGAATGTAGGCTGCCGCACGGCCAATTTCTACAACAATTATTGGCCGGCGTGCCGAGGCATTCTGGGACGCAATCGAGTGAGCTATCTGGAGTTGCAGACTGTTTCACAGGTCTTTTGGATTGTTTCTGAAACTGCGTCGGTGTTTCGCGCCGACGCAGCTAACTGTTGGTCGATGAAACCTCGGCAGCAATGTTGCTCGGAATCAGTAGCGGTTGGAGAGGTCTCCTAACCGTGTGCGCTCAGCGAACCCCAGCCGCGTTACTGCCCCGCCACCGGCTCGGCCTCGTCGTCGGCCTTCCACACGTCGGGCAGGAACTG
>JBGSRO010000231.1:0-3650 GCA_041737535.1 Pirellulales bacterium
CAAGATCGAATTCGGAGCGGTAAGGATCGCCCGCGAATTAACTTCCCGATTTCGCAAACTGCCCCGACATTTTTTGCCGGTCGTAGTTCAGTTAACCGCCACGACGCAACGAGCGCCAAGTACACGGCGGACTTGGCGCGAACGCTCTCGATCAGAACCCGCTGTGAACTGCCAAGTCTCTTGATCCTCGCGCGGGTACTTGCCTCGAAAACGCAATATAATGACTGTTTTGCCATTGAAAACAGTATTGGTCACGTTGAGTTTCTGACGCAAGGGTGTCAATAAGCAGGTTACTTTGGCGAGCTTTTTCGCCGTGCTCGTGGCGCTCGCCGCGTCGTGGCGGTTCTTCCTTAGCTCCCCGACGCTCGGGGTTCAAAATTAGTTCATCGACCGCCTTCCGAACGCGTGCCACGAAGTCACGTCCAAGATCTGGTCGGCGGGCATCGTACCATCCTGCTGCGCCAAGCACATCGCAATCAAGAAGCGGATGGTATCGTCTTGACCTACCCATTTCGCGAGTCGTCGATCCGCTTCCAAACTTCGTCGTGCTTAAAGCCGAGACGAGAATCGGCCAGCATCTCGGCGCGCCTGCGTTTCGCTTCGGCGACTGCCCAGTCTGGAAGTGGAATTGGCGATGGTTCGACCGCTAAGTCGTCCCCTATCTGTTCCACGAGCCGCAGTCTCTCAGCCGGCCCGAGATCGCGAATACTGTCGCTCGAGGTGCCCATAGTTCTGATGGTAGCTGATACTGAGAACTGTGGCGAAGCGATTTGATTGTTCAACGATTTCAGGACTTCCATATTTTTCTCCCCAATCCGGTGCTACGACGAGGCATCGCTCCCTTTGGCGATCGTCTCACAAGCCACAGGATACCAGTAGCCCTCAATCCAATCCGGGGGACTTCGGAGGGACAACCAGCTTTCGCGATTGATGCAGTGACAGGCGGCCACTTCGCCGGGGTCAACAATTTAGGCGCGAGCCAATCGAGCCATGGGGGCCTCGAAGGTTGGAGCGACGCTTGTTTCGCATTAATATACATGCGTTCAGTATCGCGTCAATTGGATTGGGTGGCGAAATTTGAGGGAAAGTTGGGTGTCCTTGTTCCGCCGTTCGGTTCGTCGCAGCGAATTCAACGGCAGTGTTTTCGTCCACTCGCGAGTTACGTATGGTCGATCCTGACAAGCTATGGCAACAACTCGAATCGTTTGAATTCGACGATCCACATGCGCACCTCACCTTTACGCAGCGGCTGGCGCGCGAGCACCAGTGGACAGTCGGCTACGCCAACTCGGTCGTCGACGAGTACCGACGCTTTCTATTCCTTGCGGCCACCGCCAAGCAAGAAATTACGCCCAGCGAGCAGGTCGATGCCGCGTGGCACCTGCACATGGTGTACACAAGCAGCTACTGGGACGAACTGTGCGGCACAATTCTCAAACAACCGTTGCACCACGGCCCAACCCGTGGTGGGCATCACGACGGCGCGCGATTCGAGCAACAGTACCGCGATACGCTGGCCAGCTATCAGCGCGCTTTCGGGCACTGCGCGCCACAAAACATTTGGCCACCACCGGCCGAGCGATTCGATCGCACCACGCTTGGCGTGACTGTCGACCGCAAACGATATTGGATCGTTCCCAAACCATGGCACTGGCTGCGAATGCCCAAGCTGCGTGCCTGTCGATCGGCGACGCCAGTGCTTACCGTCGTGCCGTTGCTGGCCCTTGCGAATCCGCTTGATATGCGCGGGCCCGAATTCTTGCAGTTGTTCGTGACGCTCATGGTTGTCGGCGTCGCTGCTGCCCTGGTTTTGCGCTATTTGCTGCGGGGCGCACAAGACGATTCGCGGCAAGCACTCGACGAGTACCAAACTGCTTACCTGGCAGCCGGCGTCGAAGGCACCGTGCGTGCGGGAGTGGCAGCGCTCGTCGATCAAAAGGTGCTGGAGGTCGGTCGTGCGAGTGGCAAGGTGAGCAACGACTACCGCATTGCTGTGCGAAACTGCATTCCCGCCGACTCCTGCGAATTGGAGCAACGCATTGTCGCCGCTTGCGGCGAACCAGGCGGGGTGCATTTTGCCCGAGTCATTGAATACGCCAAACCGGCGGCCGAGAAAATTGGCTACCGCCTCGAAGCGTGGGGGCTCATCGTGCCACGCTCTGGTGTGCATTCGTCGCAATGGATTCCTGTGGTAGCCATGCTCTTGACCACGTCGATTGGGTGGGCAAAGTTGGTCGTCGGCGTCGAACGCAACAAACCGGTCGGATTCCTCGTCGCGATGTTGGTCGTTTCGACGATTATTGCCGCGCTGTTTTTCATGCGACCCCACCGCACCCGCGCGGGCGATCAACTGCTCAGCAAACTGCGTCAACAACATGCTCGCCTCCCACGCAGTTGTGCGAGTGGCGAGTCGCTGAGCGCCACCGACATCGCCCTCATGGCCGGCCTGTTCGGCATGGGGGGATTGGTTGGCTCTGAACTGGCACCACTCAACGAGGCATGGAAGTATCGCAAAGGTCCCTCAAGCGACGGTGGCGGTGTCGCCAACATAGCTGGCTGCGGAGGCGATGGAGGCGGAGGTGGCTGTGGCGGAGGCTGTGGCGGCTGCGGAGGATGAAACGCGGCCGCGGACGATGCACGGGCAATTGTCTCTCCGGCGATCGCTACTTGGAGTTATCACTTCTCAACCAGCTCGACCGAAACAAATGTGTCAGGCACCAAAACGCCGAATCGGTTCCTCACACCTTTTAGACTCCCAACGACCCGTTTTGACTTGACTTTCGTTAAAAAACGAACGACAGTATAACTAGTCAGACTAGTCAAGGAGACGGTTATGCCGACATCTGAATGGACCATTGCCGATGCCAAGAGCAAGCTCAGCGAAGTGTTGAACCTCGCGGAAGCGGAGGCACAGGTCATTACCCGCCGTAATCGGCAGTATGTGGTGCTCGCTGGTGAAGAGTACCGGCGACTCACCGGGAGCCGACCGACTTTCAAGCAACTTATCCTCAGCGGCCCAAGCCTGGAGGGTGTCAAGCTCGATCGCGACAAGTCGCAGGACCGAGAGCTTGAGTTATGAGAACACTCGTCGATACGTGCGTGCTCTCAGAGATCCAACGCAAGCAGGGTGACCCTCGGGTTCGTGCACGGTTTGCCGCGATTGCCGACAATGAGATTTACCTGAGCGTTCTGACGCTCGGGGAACTCCGGAAGGGAATCGACAAACTAAGCACCAGCGCTCGGAAGCGGTCACTAACGACGTGGTTCGACGGTCTCGTCCTCTACGCGGGGCAACGGATTCTGCCCATCGATACCGAGACGGCCGTGATTTGGGGCGAGGTTTCAGTGAAGTGTGAGAAGAAGGGACGCTCGATTCCGGCCATCGATGGGTTGATTGCCGCGACTGCCTTGCGGCATGGTTTGCACTTGATGACACGCAATGTGTCGGACTTCGAGCCAACGGGGGTCATGCTCGTCAATCCGTGGGACGCCGACGCCGAGTAGTGTGTGGCCGCGCCGACTCTGGCATTCGACTAGTGGCGCGGCTTGACGACTGTTCAGCAACGTCGTGGCTTGAACATCACCGCACCCAGCGGCGGCAGCGTCGCGGCGATGCTGGCGGGGCGGCCGTGGCATTGGCGCGGCGTCGC
>JBGSRO010000238.1:0-19996 GCA_041737535.1 Pirellulales bacterium
GACATCCGCCAACTCGATCCTCGAAACTCCTTCCTCATACCCGTCACCTCCGTGCCGTTGAGAAGAACAGAATGCTCGATGATATGTACGCATGCTAGCGATCAGTTGGTTCTTATGGTTTTGAGATAGGTTCTAAGTCTCACGTTCGCAGGCAGTTCGTCGCGATGAGCAAAGCTGACAGGCGTCTCGTCGATAACGATAGTCTCGACGTTGTTGATTTGCCCGAGAGCTGCCAAGTCAGCTTGAGAGAAATAGTTATCGCAGAGCACGAGCACTTCGAGTTTAGGAAGTTTGCCGAGTGGCGTTACCGTTTTGCCCGTCAATTTGGTGCCATGCAGTCGTAGCAATTCAAGCGACTTAATTTGCGAGAGTTGTTCGAAATCATCGTCGTCCAGCCGGCATCCTCCAACGGACAATCGCTTCAAACGTGTTAGTGATGCGAGGCTTGCGAATCCCTTCGGGAGCAGGTCGACAGAATCGATCGCAAGAGTCTCGAGTGAGTCGAATGTCGTGATGCGCGCAAAGTCATCGTCGGTCAGTAGCGAATAGCCTGCTTCTCCACTGTAGGCATTGGTGTCGATCACGAGTCCAGTAATCGTGCATCCAAAGTCAGGGTGGACCCAATGACAAAAGAGCTTCGCGATCATCCCGTTGCCAAAGATGCCGAGTCGATAGTTGGTCGTTACGAGAAAGTCTCGACCCACGAGCGAATCAATAATATCCGCCTGCCGCCGAGCTCGGTTCAACTCCATCATAAACAGCCCCAGCCCCACCGCCACGAACGTTACCACGACTAGCATCGTCCGAAACCCAAACCGGGGCCACCAATGCGACTGTTGCAAGAGCTTCGTCCGCAATTCCGCATCAGCCGTGGCGGCGAGCGCTCGGCTCAGCCGGTTGGTGCGAACCATCAGCAGCACGACCAGCACGCCAAGACACACCAGCAGCACCCCGCCCACGATCAACGCGGCAACGATCGACCAATACGCGGCATACGAAACGTTCGGGGCGACTTGAGCGAGCAGCATGGCACCAACTCCCACGGGACTCTCTTACTGCCCTCCGCCTACTGCCCGCTGCCGACTGTCGCCACTTTGCCGGCGACCATTTGCATCACAAAGAACAACAGCCCCACCGCACCCCACATGGCCGGGTAGGCGAGCAGCACCCAGCCATCGAAGGCGACGACGACGCCAATGCACCAGAGGATGAAGATCAAGGGCAACGTAATTTTGATATCGGGGAGCATGGTCTTGAAATGATGAGTGGTGAGTGTTGAATAATGAGTGACCCTTGCAGCCAAGCTGGCGAGACTCTCTCGCCATCATAACACTATCCGCTCCGGATAGCACGACCTATAATCCGCCACTATGCCGAACGACGCGCCGCCAGCGAATAAGCCCGTTATCGAGATCAAAGGGCTCAGCAAGAGCTATCGGGTTTACCAGAAGCGCGAGGGAATGTGGGCGTCGCTCACGGGGCTTTTTCATCGCGAGTTTCGCGACGTCGAAGCGGTGCGTGGCATCGATCTGTCGGTCGAGCAGGGCGAATTCGTCGCCTTTCTTGGCCCCAACGGAGCGGGCAAAACGACCACGCTCAAGTTGCTGTCGGGCGTGATTAACCCCACCGGCGGTGAAGCTCGGGTGATGGGTTTTGTCCCCTGGCAGCGTGAGAATGAATACCGTCGCCGGTTTGCGCTGGTGATGGGTCAAAAGAATCAGTTGTGGTGGGACTTACCCGCCAGCGAGTCGTTTCGGCTGCACCAACAGATCTATCGCATCGAGCCCGAGAACTTTAACCGCACGCTCGATGAGCTCACGAACTTGCTCGATGTCGATCGGCTCCTCAACCAGCCGGTTCGCGAGTTGTCGCTGGGCGAGCGGATGAAGATGGAATTGATCGCGGCGTTGTTGCACTCGCCCGATGTGCTGTTCCTCGACGAGCCGACGATTGGTCTCGATGTGATCGCCCAACACAACATTCAGAAATTCCTCAAGCACTATCAAGAAGAGCGCAGGATCACCATTCTGCTCACCAGCCACTACATGAAAGATGTCGCCGCACTCTGCAAGCGAGTCGTAGTGATCGCGCGGGGCGAGGTAATGTACGATGGCTCGCTGACTGGCATCGTCGATCGCTTTAGCGGCAACAAGGTGCTCACGCTCGCCTTCAATGGCGACGTGCCGGGCGACCTGGCGCACTACGGCGATGTGCTGTCGGTCGAATCGCCCAAGGTGCGAATCAGTGTGCCACGAGCCAAGGTAGCGGGCGTGTTGTCGAGCGTCTTGGCGAAGCACACCATCGATGATGTGAGTGTCGAAGATCCGCCGCTCGAAGACGTGATCGCCGATTTGTTTCATCAATCGAGCGAAGCCCAACGGAAGAGCGAACTGGCGAAAGTGAGTTAGCAGTGACCGCACGCATTGTCACTTGGTGGACGATTCTAAAAATCTGTGTCGAGGAGCGGCTCGTTTATCGGGGTGACTTTGCGCTGGGGACGCTTATGCGTTTCTTGCCGATTGTGACCCAGATTTTTTTGTGGACGGCCGTCTACAAATCCGCCGGCAGCGGCGATATCGCCGGATTCACTCGCAACGACGTGATCGCCTA
This sequence comes from Pirellulales bacterium, assembly GCA_041737535.1. Taxonomy (GTDB): domain Bacteria; phylum Planctomycetota; class Planctomycetia; order Pirellulales; family Lacipirellulaceae; genus JBGSWC01. The sequence continues at coordinate 2,611 of JBGSRO010000238.1, forward strand.
CTATCTGCTGACGATGGTCGCGCGGGCGTTTTCGAGTATGCCTGGGCTCGCGTCGGGCATCGCCGAGCAAATTCGTTCGGGCGAAATCAAGAAGTTTCTGGTGCAACCGATCGACCTCGTCGGATTTCTGCTCCTCTCGCGGATCGCGCACAAACTCGTGTATTACACCGTGGCAATTTGGGCCTATGGGCTGGTGTTTTTTCTCTGCCGCGAGTTTTTGCCCGGTTGGCCTGATCCAGTGACGCTCGCGTGTGGCATCTTATCGCTGTTTCTCGCCTTTGTGCTCGGATTTTTTCTCGAAGCGACGATCGGCATGATCGGGTTTTGGTTTTTGGAAGTCAGTTCGCTGCTGTTCGTTTATATGCTATTTAACTTTTTCTTCTCGGGACACATGTTCCCGCTAGAATTTCTGAACGACTGGCCGGCGATGGCGACACTGGCCAACTGCCTGCCGCTCAAGTACTTGGCTTACTTTTCAGCGGCTGTCTTTCTGGGCAAGATCACGGGGCCAGAATTGGTGCAAGGCTTGTTGATTCAAGCCGGATGGACAGTATCGTTCATCGTTATCTGCCGGGTCACGCTGGCGGCTGGGCTGCGGCGTTATAGTGGATTTGGCGGGTGAATGACGGGCGCGGCGATGCCGCTGACTTACGCGAACACAAGGCCAATAAAATGCAACGAGCATCCTTCATGCTCTATCCTCGCCTCTTCCTGACGTTCGCCCAGAACAGTCTGATTCGCGACATGACGTTTCGCGCGAATTTCATTATCGAAGCCGTTTCGAGTATGGTTTGGATGCTGATGAACCTTGGGTTCTACGAAATCATTTACAGCAAGACCGATCTGGTCGGCGGTTGGACCAAGGCAGAGTTTTGGGTTTTTATTGCAACGACGATGATTATCAACAGCCTCGTGCAAACCTTCTTCATGCCCAACGCACAAGAGATGAGCGAGATGGTACGGACCGGCGGGCTCGACTTCGCGCTGCTCAAGCCGATTGACACCCAGTTCTTGCTTTCGCTAAGGAAGATGGGCTGGAGTTCGCTGGGCAACTTTTTTCTCGCGCTGGTGCTGTTGGCGATTGCCGTGCCTCAAATCGAAGGGCTGGTGCTGTCGCCTTGGCAGTTTGTGCTCTATCCGCTCTACATCCTGTGCGGCGTGCTGATACTTTACTGCGTGATGATTTCGCTGGCGGCGACGAGCATTTGGCTGGGGCGGAACCAAACACTCTATGACTTTTGGTTTTACATCACGAACTTTTCGCGCTACCCGATGGAGATTTACAGCGGCAGCACGCTGGGGGTCACGTTGCAGTCGATCTTTACGTTTGTGGTACCGATTCTGGTGGTGATCAACGTACCGGCGAGGATTCTGGCAAAACCATTGCGGTGGCAATATGCCGGGCTGGCGATTTTCGCGATTTTTGCGACGGCGATCTGCTTGTTCGCGAGCCGGTGGATTTTTCAACGAGCGCTGGCGAGTTATCGCAGTGCGAGTAGTTGAGCCACAGTCGCTGAACGCTCCGCGTTCAGCAGACTGATTGCGGAGCGTTCAGCGACTATCTGCCGGAACTGCGCGAGCTTGTTCAGGACGACTTTTGCTCGATCCGCACTAGGACAATTGACAATCAGCGGTTTACAATGGGCAGGTGTTAGCCCGCTGGGCTCGCTGAATTTGCCCGCCGCCTTTGCCCACCTGTCGCCGTGGATTATCTGCAAGTTAACACTCCGCAACAGCTCACTGAGCTGTGTCAACAACTCGCCGATTGTGACCGCATTGGTTTCGACACCGAGTTTGTCTCTGAAGACACTTTCCGCCCCGAGTTGTGTTTGGTTCAGGTCGTCTCGAAACATGGGATGGCGATCATCGACCCTCAGCCGATTGGCAATCTCGACGAGTTTTGGAACTTGCTGGCGAGTGGCGATCACGTGATCGTCGCCCACGCGGCTCGCGAGGAACTCAACTTTTGTCTGACAGCGATCGGCAAGCCTTTAGCGAATCTGTTCGATACTCAAATCGCGTCGGCGTTCTGTAGCACCGAATATCCGGCCGCTTATAGCTCGGTCGTCACTCGCTTTCTCGGTCACAAGCCCAACAAGGGTGAACAACGGACCGATTGGCGTCGTCGTCCCCTTTCCGACGACCAACTCGCTTACGCACTCGAAGACGTTCGTTACTTGTTTGAACTGCATGATGTTCTGACTGAAAAAATAAAGGGGCTCGGTCGCGAGCAGTGGCACGCTGAGGAGACCGATGACTTTGTCGCCGAGGTCATTGCTTCGCGCACCCGGCAGCGCTGGCGGAAGGTTTCGGGCATCGGTGGATTGGGGGCTCGTAATCTGGCCATCGTTCGTGAGTTGTGGTTGTGGCGACAAGCCGAGGCGGAGCGTCGCGACGTGCCAGCGAAGCGAATCTTGCGAGACGACTTGCTCGTTGAACTAGCGAAGCGCAAGAATCCGAGTGCCGACAAAGTTCGTGCGATTCGTGGTATGAATTATCGCCCGCTAAAGAACTCACTCGAAGATATCGCCGCCTGCATCGAACGCGGGCTGTGTGCCGACGTCGACGACCTAGTGTCTCGCGGTCAGGGTTCGATGCCTCCGCAATTGCAACTGCTCGGCCAGTTTCTCATGCCGGCGCTCAACAGCATTTGCCGCAATGCTCAGATGGCGGCAAGTCTCACTTGCACCGCCAGCGACTTGCGCGACATGATCGCGTTCCAACTTGGCTTCGGCAATTTTTCAGAAGTCGACGACGATTCCCCGGCGGGTGAGCTTCCCGCGCTCGCCTGCGGCTGGCGTGCCGACTTCATCGGCAACATCATCGACGACCTGTTGATGGGTCGCAAGAGCATTCGTATCGAAAACCCTCGCAGTGAACACCCACTCGGCTTCATCGACGACCAGGGGAACGCCCACACACCACAAGAGCGTGTGCCGAGGCAGAAACTGGCCCGCAAAAAGCGGCGGCGAAAGTCGTAAATGTGTTGAGGGTGGAAAAGAGAGAGTGGCGTGTGCAACCATTCGGGGCATTGCGTCAGGCGGTCTAGCGTTATTGTTTCTCCACCCGAAACAGTGTCTACGCCGCATGCTGCATCGATTCTTTCGGGGATTCATTCCCCTCGAACGCCGGCATCGTAGCGTGGTTGTCGGCAGTGACGCCGGCGCGGCCAAACACCACCGACAGTGTTTTCGCGAGCGTCCGCAAGTCGACCCACAACGAGATGTTGTCGACATACCAGACGTCGTGCTCGAAACGCGCGGGCCAGCCAAGTGCGTTGCGGCCATGCACCTGAGCCCAGCCGGTGATGCCGGGCCGGACATCATGCCGCCGTGATTGTTCGGCCGAATAGAGGGGCAAGTAGCCGATCACGAGGGGCCGGGGTCCGACGAAACTCATCTCGCCTCGGACGATGTTCCACAGCTCGGGCAACTCATCGAGGCTCGTCGCGCGGAGCCAACTGCCGAAGGGAGTAAGTCGTGCGGCATCGTCGAGCAATTGTCCTTCGGCGTCGCGGGCATCGATCATTGTGCGGAATTTGACAAGCACGAACGGTCGTCCGTTCAGTCCCGGGCGAACTTGCTTAAACAACACCGGAGCACCCAGTCGCCAGCGAATCGCGACGGCGAGCGTAACGAGCAACGGTGAGACTGCGATCAGCGCAATCACCGCCAACAACCGGTCGGCGATTGGTTTGATGTATGTCGGATACAGTTTGAACTTAGATTTCATTGTTGGCGTCTTATGAATGACTGAAGGCAGCGGGACTCGCGAAGAGTTTCGGCCAGCTAAGGTGACAAAATACCGAAAGTCTTGGCGACTTTCGCTACCTCAGTCACTACGCGGCACGAGTGGCTCGGCCGTTTGCTCGTGCTTCAGCAAGCTCTATCAAATGGCGCGCGAACCGTTTGTAAATTGGACCGCACCGAAACTCGCGTTGCCAAAGTTCGAAGCCACGCTGCTGCATCGAGTTGAGCCACGCGGGCGATTCGATCAACCGCGCGATCTGTCGTGCGAGGTCGGCCGGCTCTTGGGCTTGGTAAGTGAGCCCGCAATCGTTTTTGGCTAGGAGCGACGCGAGTTCGCCTTTTAGGCTCGACACGTTGGCGAGTCGCCAAGACATGTACTCAAACGGTTTGTTGGGCAGGCTTTGTGGTGCCCGCGCGGTGTAGCTGCCGAGGCCAATCGCTGCGACTTGCATCAGTGCCGCGAGATCCTGATTGCCAAGCCAACCGGTGAAGATGACATTAGGAAGCCCCGCCGCTTGGCGACGAAGTGTGCGCATTTTGCTACCATCGCCGCAGAGCACAAATTGGGTCTTGCCACGGTACTGCATGATGCGAGCCGCTTCGATAATCGAGCCGACGTCGTATGTCTTCTCGAATAGCCCGGCATAGAGACAAATCGTCCGATCGGGATCAACGCCTAGCGCGACGGCACGCATGCGGGCATCGCCAATCTCAGCGGTGGGCGGCTCGTAGCCAATTGCGAATGCGCGATCGACGGGGCGGGCCGCGCGCGAAGCGCGGCTGAGTGCCCATTGCAGGTAAGTCTCGGAAACACCCGTCAAGGCATCGGCTCGCCGACAAATATCGCGGCATTGCCGATACAATGGCGCTAGCATCGGCCTGACGAGTGGCGTGGCCCAGGCCGGAGCCGCGTTCAAATAGACATCGGGCCACAGGTCGCGGACGTCGATAACGACCGGCACCCCGATCTGAGCGCCGTAGTCGAGTGCCGCCTGCGCCCAATCGAGCGACGGGATGGCGGCGACGATAAGGTCGGGCTGGAGAGCATTGGGGGCCAGTGCACCAAAGCGACGTGCCAACTCGCGGTAAGCGCGAACGCGGGCGACGCTAATGTTATGCGCGTAACCACGCGAGAGGACAAGTTGGATATGGTAGCCCGGTTCGACTTCAATGACTTGGTCGCGAACGGCCCGATGCCGCTTGGTGGTGTGCATGAACGTCGGTGCCCACCGGCAGACGGTATGGCCTTGCTCGACCAACGCACCGGCCAAGTGACCGTAACGGTAGCGGCGGCTTCCCTCGTCCATCGGCAGGCCTTCGCCGATGTGCAGTAGCCAAAAGTTCATGGCAACTCGGTCGTCTTTGAGTAGTTGGGCCAGCAAGTCGCGAGACTAGAAAACTCGCAAGCTTTCGACAACCGGAAACAGCACTGTCGCTGGCGTTTGCTAGCATGTGACGCGGAGCGCCCCGAGCGATTCGCCTTGTCGGAGGGCCACGAGAACGCTATTTAGCCCTCTTGCGGAGGACGGGTGTCGCCGCCTTCCGACTGAGACTTTCTATCGAGAACCACCGTGGATTCATCACCAACATTGTTCCGCGACCTGACGGGGGGCTGGCTATGGCTGGCCGGTTTGGTGATGTTAACCCTCGCGCTCGGCGGTTGCCAAACGGGGCGCTTTCAAGCGGCGAATCTTCCGCCGCAATGGCAAGCTCCGCCTCCGCGCCCGACGACCGGCATGGTTCTCGCGCGCCTCTCCGCCACGAATCTGGGCGACTCGCGACTGCAAGCGGGCGATCTGCTCGACGTGACGATGCTGAGTGGACTCGCCGACGAAACCCCCGTGCCGCACACCGTGCGAATCGACGAGCGCGGCGTCGCCGAAGTGCCGATGGTGGGCGAAGTGCCGCTGGCCGATGTCGACGAACAACAGGCGGCCCAACGAATCGCCGGCGCGGCAATCGAGCGACAGATTTTCCGTCGGCCACAAGTCACTGTGAAAATCGCCGAGCGAGCCGTCAACCAAGTGACGGTGCTTGGAGCCGTATCGAATCCGGGAACGCATCCTTTGCCACGCGGGGCGAGCAATGTCGTCGCAGCGCTGGGGGCGGCTGGCGGACTAACCGAAGAGGCGGGGACCGAAATCGAAATCATGCATCGCCATAAGAATCAAAGCAGCAGCACGTTGGCTCAAACAGGCAATTCGTCGCCCGAGGGAATTCAGCTCGCAAGTTTTTCGCCACCGCAGCTCAATGATGGTTCCATTGGCGGAGGCCAAACGGAAGTGATCGACCTAGCGGCTGGTGCCAATCAAACGCCCGTCGAGTATCGCCTTGCCGACCAAGATGTCGTGATGGTCCGACCGGCCAAGAAGCAGGTGATTCACGTGCTCGGGCTCGTCCGCAAACCGAGTCAGTTCGATTTGCCCGCCGACCAAGAGTTTCACGTCCTCGATGCGCTGGCACTCGCGGGGGGCAAGAGCAGCCCCGTGGCCGACAAGGTTTACGTGATTCGTCGCATCGCAGGGGAACCCGAACCGGCTGTGATCGAAGTGAGCATCAACCGGGCGAAAGTCCACGGGGCCGAGAACCTGAGACTGGCCGCTGGCGACATGGTGAGCGTCGAAGCGACCGCCATGACAAGCGTCGTCGACACGCTCAGCAGCGTCGTTCGCGTCACGGCTGGAGTCGGTGGCAACTTGTTGGCGTTCTAATTCTTGCTTTGGTTCACAGCTTCGCCCTCGTTCACGCCTTTATTTATCTGCTGCCGCCATGAACGACTCGCCGAATACGCAATCTGCCGCTGGCGATTTGACCGCTGCCGAAATGATCCACACGCTCGCGCGGTTGGGGCGCAGCATTTGGTATCGACGGACGATTGTCGCGGTGACGGTGATTGCGACACTCGCGCTCGGGATAGCTTACTATGCGACCGCGCCGCGGATTTATCAGTCGACGGCCAACCTCTATATCGTCGAACGCCACGCCGACAAGGTGACGACGATGGGAGAGCAGATGGCGGGCGAAAGCCTGATGACGACACAGCGCGAGCTAGTGACGAGCCCGGTGGTGTTGCAGGCCGCCATCGAGCAGCTTGCGCCGCAATACCGGCTCGACTTCGAAGACTTGCCGCCGTCGACGTGGATCGATAGCGTCCGCGGGAACCTGTCGGCTCGAGACGTTCGCAAGACCAACATGATTGAGCTTGGCTATCGGTCTCGCAATCCTGAAGCGGCTGCCGCTGTGGTAAGTGCGGTGCTGCAGTCGTACTTGAACTTCATGGAGAGCAACCACCGTGGCACGGCGAGCGAGAACGTTGCCGCACTAACGACGCAGCTTACGCAGTGGCAAGCGGCGCTGAAGACCAAGCAAAACGCGCTACAGACCAAGAGCCAGACGGTCGGCGCGATGACGCTCAACAAAGAAGATGGGCTGGTGAACGCCGCCGTAATGAAAGCGAGCCGGCTGCAAGACAAGTTGCTCGATGTGCAAGACGAACGCCGCGAGCTCGATGCGTCGCTGGCGGCGCTTCGGCAAGCGATCGCGCGAGGCGACGACCTGAAGCCCCATTTGCGAAATATCGAAGAAGTCGTCGGACAACAATTGCTCGTGTCGTCGCTGGGTCTTTCGCCTCAAGATCTGGAGTCGGTTCGCGATCAGGAAGTTGCGCTACGAGACACCCAAGAAGAACTGGGCCGCGTTGAGCCTTACCTCGGTCCGGCCCATCCACGTGTCGCGGAACTGAAAGCAAAAGCGGCTGGCCTGCAGCAATACCTGACTAACTTTCGTTCGCAAGCGGGTCAACGAATGGCATCGCTCACCAACGGCGAACTCGGTCCGATGCTCGAGTCGATGCTCGTGCAGAACATCAGCCAGGTGCAGCACCGCGAGGGCCAGTTGACACAGGACTTCAACGCGGCGCGTAACGAAGCTGCCAAACAGAGCGGCGACTTGGTCGAGCTCGAAATGCTCCGCCGCGAGGTCGATCGGCTCGAACAACGGGTCGATTCGACGGCCGAAAACATCGCCAAATTCGATTTGCATCTCACACAGGGGCCGATTCAAGTCACTGTGACCAAAGAACCGTTACCGGCGCAGGAGCCAATTTCACCTAAGCTAAAAGTCATACTCGCGATGTCGTTGGCGATGGGTGTCGCGATGGGTGTCGTGTTCGCTTACGTCCAAGATGTGCTCGATGATCGTTTTAACTCGATCGACGAGTTAGCGGAACAGCTCAACGTGCCCGTACTTGCGATCGTACGGCAACTCGATCCACTGCCGGGCGAGGGACTACAGACGGTTCACACTCACGTCGCGCCGACTTCGGTCGAGACCGAGGCGTTCCGCACACTGCGGACGTCGCTCAAGCTAGGGAGCGAAATCACCGACCGAATTCTTGTTTCAAGCGCCGAGCCGGGCGACGGAAAAACGACCGTCAGCGCGAATCTCGCGGTCGCGTTTGCCCAATCGGGACGGCGGACACTGGTGCTCGACTGCGACCTCCGTCGCCCCGGCATGACGGCGCTGCTCGACCTGAAAGGCAAGCCGGGGGTGTTTGATGTGCTTTCGTCGAGCGACGATATCGCAACGCAAGCGCGACGCCATTTGCTGCATACCGATCAGCCGGGGCTCGACATTATTCCGGCGGGACTGCGACGACCCGACCCAGCCGAGTTGCTGGCGAGCCCACGATTTGTCGAACTGCTGGCGTGGGCCGATGCTCACTACGACCAAATCCTCGTCGACTGCCCCCCCGTGCTGGCGGTGAGCGACGCTCAAATCGTCGGCCGGTTGGTCGATGGTGCGGTGCTGGTGGTGCGTCCTGAGAAAAATCATCGTCGGTTAGTCGTTCGTGCGTGCGAGCAATTCCGCTCGACCGGCGTCACCGTGTTTGGCGTTGTCGCGAATGGTATCAGCGAAATGGGGGGAGCCGGTTACGGATATGGCTACGACTATCAGTATGGCTATGGTCATGGGGAGGTTGAAGACGTGATTGAATTGCCAAGAGCCGCATAAATCGATGGAAGAAGCTCATTAACGAATGAAGGAATAACGAGGTTTTTCGTCATTCCCGCTTACGCGGGAATGACGGTTTCGCTACGCGAACGAGCACAAATGAATCCAACCACCTTCACTCGCTGGAAGTCGTCTACGACATGGACTGATGTCGAGCTGTGGGTGCGCAGACTCGACCGGGGGGTCGATGCGTCGATTGCCGCGCTGCTGTTCGTCGCGCCGCTCTTCTTAGGTGGTCGGCATCCGGTTGGACGATTTGTGTTTGTGGCGATTGCGCTGGTCGGCTGTTTATTATTGGTCGCTCGGCAAGCGATTCGCTGCAGCGGGCCAGTTCGCAGTCATCCGCTCGTTTGGATTGGTCTCGCCGCAATTGGTGCCGTGGTGTTTCAACTCGTCCCATTGCCGATCGCTGCGATCGAGTGGCTCGCACCGGCACATCGCTATTTGCTTGGCGACATAGCTCCCACACAAACCCTGTCGCTCGTACCTAACGAAACGGCGATCTCGCTGGCCTTCACAATCGGCTACGTCGGAGTGCTGTGGCTTGTGATGCAGCGAGTGCAAACGTTCGCAGATGTTCGTCGACTTGCGCAATTGGTCGCCATCGCGACAATATTCTTTGCACTGCTCGCGCTGGCTCAGCGTTACACGGCCGGGGGGCGGTTCTTGTGGGTCTATGAACATCCGTTTCGCACGACCAGCGACGTGGTAAAGGGACCGCTGGCGAATCGCAATCACTTCGCCAGCCTGCTCGCGATGGGAGCCGGGCCACTCGTTGCTTGGCTCTTCGCGAGCGATACTGTCCAAGAAAGCAAACTGTCGCAATCGCCCTTGAGAGCTTGGCAGATTTCGCAACGGTCGCTGCTCGTAGTGGGGCTATTCGTCGTGTTTCTCGCCAGTGTGATGACCGCGTCGCGGGGTGGCGTTGTCGTGCTCGTGGCCGCCGCTCTGGTGTTGGCAACGCTGCTGGCTGCGCGACGGATGCTCAACTGGCACACGACCGCCACCGCCGCGGCGGTCGTGGCGCTGTTTGTGACAATGGCACTCGTGCAGTCGAGCGGCCGTGTGACAGATCGCCTCGGCGATCTCGCCAGCGGCTCGGTCGATGAACTCGACTCGGGTGGCCGGCGGCGAGCGATCTGGTCAGCGAATCTCGCCGCAATTTCACACGGCGGACCACTCGGCACCGGCGCCGGAACGCACCGAGACATCCACGCGGCCTACTTGCCCGGCCCCTCACTAAAACCATTCAGCCACGCCGAAAATAGTTACCTGCAAGTCGGTACCGAGCTCGGCTGGGTGGGACTCACGCTGCTCGCGCTGGCGATTGTGGGCGTGGTTTATACCGCAGTTCGCGCACTGAGGTGCTGCCGCGACCGCAATGACTTTATCGTTGTCGCCGGCTTCGTTGCGGTAATTGCCGTGGCACTGGTGCACAACGCTTTTGACTTCACTTGGTACATTCCCGCCTGCATGACAACGGTGATCGTTTCTGCCGGCTGTCTGGCGCGAATTGCACAGTTGCCTAGCAAGACCACTGAGCAGGGTTCGCCGGCAGCCTGGCGCTACGCGACCGTTATCTGTGCGCTCGCAATGGTTGTCTGTATGACCACGCTCTGGCCATCGCTAAGTGGTTCGGCAGCGTGGGATCGTTACTTGCGGCTGACTGTTCGCAGCGATCGACTCGCAGTCCAGCAGTCGCGTGGTGAATTTGTCGCTAACCCAAAGGCGACCGCGGAGTATCGGCAATGGCTGGCCGACTCAATGTCCGACGAGCTGCGCACACTGCTGATCGCCGATCCAAACGATGCCGAAGCTCACGTTCGCTACGCCGAGGTCTGCCTCCGCGAGTTCGAGCGACGCCGCGAAGTGGCCGCCAACCGCCAGTCGCTCAGTCAAATTGCAACGACTTGCCGCGACGTGAAATTCGCCAGTAGCGAAGACCTAAGAGCGTGGCTAGGCCGCGCATTCGGCGACGGCGACACAAGACTTTTGCTCGAGGCGCAGCGTCACGCCGAGTGTGCGACGCGACTCGCTCCCGTCGACGCAACGGCTTGGCTGCTGCGGGCTCAGACCGCGTTTCTCGATCCAGCGACCGCAATCGGCGTGAGTGACTTTCTTGCCCGAGCCGAGCGACTCGCACCACACGATGGCGCGATCCTGTTCGAGCTAGGTGTGCAGCGGTCGCTCGTCGGCGATAGCGCCGGGGCGCTCACCGCCTGGAGGGCCTGTTTCGCCGCCCAAGGCCCTTATCGTTACCGCATCGTCGACATTCTGGCCGGCAATGTTCCCGCTAGCGATTTCATCACTGACTTTGCGCCCGACTGGTCGACGCTGCACAAAGTGTGGGAGCAGTACGTCGCCAAAGGAGACGAGACACAGCTTCGCGAATTGCTCTCTTACGCTGTGGCAATCACCGAACGAAGCGACCGCGCATCGCTCGGTACTTTCCCGGTCCACGCATGGCGATGGCTCGCGACCATGTATCGCGATTTGGGAGATGACGAGCTATCGCTCATCCAACTCGAGCGGGCGATGGATTGCGACCCGCAGCAGTTCGGGGTTCGTTTTGATCTCGCCCAAACGCTCATGCGAATCGGGCGTTACGGCGAAGCAGAACAACACTACCGCTGGTGCCTAGCGCGTCGGCCCGAGGTGACGGCGCTGAGAATTAACCTCGAAACAGCGACTACCGCTCGCATGAAACAACTGCGCGACGAGTCGACTCGTGAAATTGCCAGTGAGCTTGCTGCCACGCCGCACGCGACACGCTAAATACCGTTCCCGTAACCAATCAAACCAATGAAAACATTCGCGGTAACTCGACGCCGTTGGCAACGCACGCTGGTGGGCATCGCGGCTGTTGCGCCGCTGTTGGCGTTAAGCTACTATCTAGCGTTCTTGCTACGATTCGGCGGCGAAGTGCCCGACTCGGCCTCTCGCTTGCTGTTTGTGTCGTTGCCTTGGGTGCTCTATGCAAAGTGTTTGGCGGTCGGTTGGGCGCTGCTCGAAAGCGGTCTCTCTCGTGTCGTCTCGTTCCACGATCTCAAAGTGGTACTAAAAGCCTCGGTGGTGGGCGGACTCGCGGTCATTGTGATCGACTCGCTGGCCGTTCCAGAAGTGACAGTGCCGCGTAGCGTCCTGCTACTCGATGGTGGTATCTCGTTTCTCACCATGTGTGGATTGCGGGCATTGCCGCGGATATGGATCGAAACGCGCAGCCAGTTTCGTCGCTCGGGCGACGAGACACGCGTGTTGATCGTCGGTGCGAGCGAAAAAGGAGCAACACTGCTGCGCGAAATTCACCAGAGCGCCCAGCTTAATTACCACGTCGCCGGATTTATCGACGATCGTCCGCAACTTGTGGGACAACTGATCGCCGGTATTCCCGTCGTGGGAACGACCGAAGACCTGGCCGATGTCACCGAGCGCCTGCGCATTCAAGAGGTTCTGATCACGGCGGGCGAAGTCGATGGTCGCAGCGTTCGCAAACTGCATGAAGCGGCTGCCGAACTAGAAATCAGGCTTAAGGTACTACCGAGCTATGAACAGCTCATCGAACAACACGTGTCTGTGCAACCTCGCGCCGTCGCCATCGAAGACTTGTTGCAGCGCGAGTCGGTCGAGATCGACCTCGACGCTATCGACGACTGGCTTGCCGGTCGTGTTGTGCTGGTGACCGGCAGCGCCGGGAGCATTGGCTCGGAGATCTGCCGCCAATTGCTCAAACTCGCACCAACGCGTTTGGTTGTACTCGACCGCTCGGAGACGGGGCAGTTTTTTCTCGAGCGCGAACTTCGCCGGCTCGCACCCGATGTGACCATCGACACGGTGATCGCCGACACCACCGATCGCCAGCGGCTCGATGCCGTATTCGCCGAATATCGCCCCAATATTGTTTTCCATGCGGCCGCTTACAAACATGTGCCGCTGATGGAACAGCACCCGGGCGAAGCGGTCAAGAACATTGTGCTGGCGACACGCAACTTGGTCGACGTAGCCGAGCAGTTCGATGTGTCGGCCTTTGTGATGATCTCGACCGACAAAGCCGTGAATCCGACGAGCGTGATGGGTTCGTGCAAACGACTAGCCGAACGCTACGTTCAGGCGACAGCCGCCGAATCGACTTGCCGTTTTGTGACTGTTCGCTTTGGTAATGTGCTCGACAGCGCGGGAAGCGTGGTTCCCGTCTTCCGCGAACAAATCGCTCGTGGCGGACCAATTACGGTGACGCATCCCGAGATCATTCGCTATTTCATGCTCATCCCCGAGGCGGCTCAGCTTGTGATTCAAGCGGGTGCGATGGGGCAGGGGGGCGAGATTTTCGTGCTCGACATGGGCGAGCCAGTGAAAATCGTCGATCTCGCTCGCGACATGATCCGTCTCTCGGGGCTTCGCGAAGTTGACGATATCGAGATCGAGTTCACGGGGCTACGACCGGGCGAAAAACTTTACGAAGAACTCTACGGCAAAGGCGAAGAACATCGCCGCACGTCACACGCGAAGATCATGGTGGCCGACAGCGAGCGTCGCCATGTCCTCGAAGTCATCCGCGATATTTCGGCGCTCGAAGCCTGCGCTAACGCCGAACCGGCGGTCATCGCAGCGCGACTCTTCGAGTCGGTGGAAACTGAGCCGGTGGAAATCGGGTCCGACACTAAATTCCGTGTCGCGGCTTAGCTGCGTCAAGTCGACTCGCCCTACATGTCGTAATACAAACAAAACTCATAAGGATGTGGCCGCAGTGCCATCGCGTCAACTTCGTTCACCGTCTTATAGTTGATCCACGTGCTGATGACATCCTCTGTGAAGACATCTCCTCGCAGCAAGAACTCGTGGTCGGCCTGTAGTGCGGCGAGCGCCTCAGCAAGTGAGCCGGGGGTCTTCGGCACATCGGCCAATTCTTCGGGCGAGAGGTCGTAGATGTCTTTGTCGAGAGGTTCGCCCGGGTCGATCTTGTTCTGAATCCCATCGAGTGCCGCCATCATCAGCGCGCTGAACGAGAGGTAAGGATTGCAACTCGGATCGGGACAGCGGAACTCGATCCGCTTCGCCTTTGGGCTGGGGCTGTACATCGGAATACGGCACGACGCCGAGCGGTTCCGCTGTGAGTAGGCCAAGTTCACCGGTGCTTCGTAGCCCGGCACCAATCGCTTGTAGCTGTTGGTGGTCGGATTACTGAAGGCGAGAATCGCCGGAGCGTGTTTGAGGATGCCGCCGATGGCGTGGAGCGCCTCGTCGGAGAGGCCCGCATAACCACTTCCCGCAAACATCGGATCGCCATTCTTCCAGAACGAAATATGGGTGTGCATACCCGAGCCGTTGTCGCCGAACAGGGGCTTCGCCATGAACGTCACCGATTTACCCGCGCGAAAAGCGACGTTGCGGATGATGTACTTATACATGCACTGGTAGTCGGCCATCTTCACCAAGTCGCAATACTTGAGGTCGATCTCACACTGTCCGGCCGTGGCGACTTCGTGGTGCTGGGCCTCGACATCCATGCCACACTCGATCATCGTCTGCATCATTCTCGCGCGCAGATTTTGCAACGAGTCGGCGGGCGGACAAGGGAAATAACCTTCTTTGTGGCGCAGTTTGTAACCGAGGTTCGGCCCTTCGCCACGAGCTTTGTAATCGGTCCCCCGGTTCCAGGCCGCTTCGATGCTATCGAGGTAAAAGTAACCCGCCTGCGGCGTTTGGTCGAAGCGCACGTCGTCAAACACAAAGAACTCGGCTTCGGGACCGATGTAACATGTGTCGGCGACGCCCGTACTTTTGAGATAGTTAACCGCCTTGCGAGCCACATTGCGGGGGTCGCGCGTGTAGTCTTCGCGGGTGATCGGATCCTGCACGTTGCAGATCATGCAAAGTGTCGGCAGGTCGGTGAACGGGTCGATGAACGCTGTGTCGGGCTGTGGCAGCAGCAGCATGTCGCTTTCGTTGATCGACTGCCAACCACGAATGCTTGAGCCATCGAAGCCGAGACCATCCTCGAACAAGTCTTCGTCGAGCTTGCCGACAGGAATTGAAAAATGCTGCCAAACGCCGGGGAAATCCATGAAGCGAAAGTCGATCGCTTTGATGTCTTTCTCGCGACAAAGCGTGAGTACTTCTTGCGGTGTCATCGACAGTTCCCTCCCAAGTTAGCCAGAAACTACATGCCCAAGCGGGCCACCTTCGAGCAATCGCCAGACTAGCCGATTCCGGGTGGGGGGGGAATCGCCCTCACCCTGACCACGCCCCAGCCCAACAAGAGCTGTGGCCGTTGGACCAGACGCAGGTTGTCTCTCGTTGGCAATCAACGAAATTCGCACTTTTGTCGACAAGGATCACCGAACAACGGCGAATAGACGTACAATGAGCATCACACCAACGCGGGCGCGCAAGGCACCTGCAATCATCACCCATTTTCCTGGCGGAGAAAAACATCATGGCAACCACTCTCAAGCTCAGCTTCGTCTTCGCAATGCTCTTTGGCACTGCCCCATTCGCAATGGCACAAGAGGAAGCGACGAGCGAAGAAACTGTCGTTGAACAGGCTACCGGAACGATCGAAAACAAAACGGCCGACATCGCCAAATCGGTCGACGAGAACGCTACCGCCAAAGAAGTCTCGACCGGCATCTTGAATCCCATCTACAAACTGGCCGAATACGCTTCTCATCCCGCGTTCCACTGGATCGCCTTCGCTGCCATGGTTGCCGGTGTGATCAGTTTTGCACTCCAGCTCACACTCGGCAAGCTCGTGGTGCTTTCACGAATGGGCTTTAGCCTCAGCGAGATTCTCGCCGATGCGCTGGGGCTGTTCGTCAGTCTAGTAGGGCTCGTACTCACGACCCAAGCCGCAACCGAGAACTCGACGTTTACGACCAGCGCCGCCGCCGTGTTGTCGGCAACCGTGGTCGGTGCCTTTGTCGGCATCGTGTTCTACGTGACGGGCCAGGGCCAAGAATTGCAAGCCGTACGGGGGCGAAAGCTCGCGGCGGCCGAGAAGATGGCGGAGAAGAAGTAGGCCGGTGGCTTATCGCCGAATCAACTGCGAAAAGTCCTGATGTCCGGCGTACTTTTGCACACGTTCGTTCACCAGCGCTTTCGATTTCGTCTCGTCGAACGTACCATCGCGAACAATCAACCCTGTTTCGTAGGCCAGTTGATCGCTCAGCCCGGGAAGCAGCACGCGGTAATCATAAACCACGCGGTGGGGAATCACCCGGTTAATGTGCCGCACGATATTGGTCGTGCAATTATTGGTGAGCGTGTCGTAGAACTCGGGCTTGTCTGACAACTCATTGACGCGGGCGATAATGTCGAGAAATAGCTCTTGAGCGATCTCGGGCGTCGCGGTCGAGCGGTAGCGATAGACTGGTTGCTCGCGGTTGACGACCTGCGACTGAATCGTGTCGCGCTCGTCAGCCAGTACGTAGATGATTTCGTACTGCCGGGCCGAGCCTTTCAGCGGATCGAACTCTTCTCCCTTTTCCTTCCGTGTCTCGACACTCACGGCGAGATACTCAGGCTTGCGCGGTGGGTTGACGAACTCGAAGCTGACCTGCGTATGTGCGAGCGCAGGCAACCCAGCGAAAGGCATTACGAAAAAATCGACCGCATTGATGTCCTTGACGTCAAATGTTTTGTCGTAATGGTCAACGACGAAGGTGTCTCTGTCCAGATATTTACAGTAGCGAATATTCTTAATGCGGACATTGTCTCCCTCCAGACGCGCCGTGGGAAGCTCTGCATGTTGGGGCTGCCAGTCGCGGTAATTGCTCGCGACCAACGATTTTTGGGCCGAACGACAGCCCGCCAGCGACGCGACGGCGCAAAACAAAACGCAGATGAAAGCGTGTGGCCGCATGGACGAGTGAAGAGATAAAAAAAGAGAGAAGCGAGGGGAAGGTAGCCAGTGCGGAGCATTGTTGACAAGACTGGTTGAAATACCTTGAAGCGAATTCGCGAAACCAATATGCCACTGAGCTGCTACGCCGCGCGGCTTGCTGCCGCCGATTTGGTCTCACGTCGCACAAAACGAATCACGGTAGGCGGCGACGGTCGCACGACAAAGCGTCGAGAAACCCACGCTAGCAACAGTGTCAGAAGCATCAGTCCGATTACCCAAAGAGTGAGCCCCACCACGAGCGAATAGAAATGTCCCTCTAGTGCGAGCGCCCTTGCCAGCGAAGTGATCGCCAGCACCACGAACGGCACCGTCGCCCATTTTGACCGTACATCCATCGGTTTGCTCCGCGAGATGCCTGTGATGAGAGCGAGGCGAGGCGGAAGTTAGAAATTGTCGCAAGCCGCCGCAAGGTCAGTTCGATGCTACTTGAACTCGTGATCGCGGCCAGGGAACTTCCCGGTGCGAACTTCGTCGCAAAAATCGGTTATCGCGCCGACAAGCTGCTCACCCAGATTGGCGTAGCTCTTCACGAACTTGGGGATGTAGCCGGTGTGCATACCGAGCAGGTCGTGGGTGACGAGCACTTGGCCGTCGCAATCGCCACCGGCGCCGATGCCGATGGTCGGTATCTCGATGGCGGCCGAGATGTCGCGGGCGATGTCGCTCGGCACGCACTCGAGCACCATCGCGAACGCACCGGCACTGGCGGCGGCCTCGGCGTCGG
>JBGSRO010000248.1:0-3003 GCA_041737535.1 Pirellulales bacterium
AATCGCAGCGCCTATCACTATCTGACTGCCGCCGTGGAGGCCCAATTCGCCGGCCAACTGGCTCCGTCGCTCCTGCCAAACAAGCAGCAAGCCGCTCCCGCCGCTGCCTGAGATCCCTAATCGAACCGTGAACGGTTACCAAAGTCTTGGGGGCGAACGCTCTTAAGGGAGATAGGGGGGCTGAACTGGGGATCGGGGGGATCGACCCCGCCACAGCCAAATCGAGTTTGATCGTCAACCCAGCCTCTTTCTTTGGTCCTTAAACAGAGCAAGTTTTGAGCAAATCAACCGGCAATCCCCCGTCGACGATGCTCACCCAGCGCCAGCTTCCTATCCCCATTATCCCCCCGAGTTCCTTTACTTCTCGTTTTCAAGCTCGCTGCTGACTAAAGTTTTGCTTCCCCTCAAAAAACATCGAAGCTTACGGGCATAATGCCTTACGCTAGCGGAACACTCGGGCTAATTGGTCTATTTTTGCCGATTTTCGACGCGAGAGTCGCTCGCATTGTTGCGTCAATCGCGTAAAATCGAGGGAGCGTCGATCTTCGGCCGACTGTCGCAACGTTGCTGCGGTCATGTCTTTAAGGGAGTGGTTATCGTGAGCAAATCAAAGGTTCGACCATACTGCGAGCGTCGCGCAATTGTCTGCGTTGGCGGTTTGCTGTTCGGTCTGTTGGCGTTGTCGTCCGCCCGTGCCGACGATCCACTTGAAGTTTCGAGCATTGAGTCGACCGAAGTATTTCCCGACCAACAGCAAGTCGCCACGCTCATCGAGCAACTCGGCAGCGACCGCTATGTCGAGCGTCGCACCGCCGAGCAGTCGCTACTCGACCGTGGCATGACAGCGTTCGATCAAGTCGATGCGGCGACCACGAGTCTCGATCCCGAGGTCGCCACCAGTTGCAAATACTTGCTCAGCCAAATGACCGTCTCGTGGGCTCGCCGCGACGACTCGCCAGCAGTGAAGAACTTGCTCTCTCGATATGGTTCGCTCGAAGAACAGCAGCGCACCGCCCAGGCGATGCGACTCTCGCAACTTCCCGATGGCGAAGGTTCGGCGGCGCTGGTGCGAATCATTCGTTACGATACGTCGCCGACTGTTTCGGCGTATGCGGCAATGTATTTGCTTCGTCGCGACGACCTGTCGGCTGTTTGGAGCGACAAACTGGCCGCCGTGCTCCGCGACGAAGCGGGGGCGAGTGTTCGCTCAACTGCCGATTGGGTCCGTGCGCTGGCCGTACAGATCGAAACGCCGGGTAAAGCGTTCGCCGCTTGGCAACCGGTCATCGATCGCTATCGCTCAAAGATCGACGACGCGGCCTACGACGAGGTCAAGCAACAGCAGTACACGACGCTGTTGTGGAATCTGTTTCGGGTGGGCGTGCAACAAGCCGACTGGTCGGCGGCCAATGGCGCGATCGACGAGTTGGTCGGCGCCATTCCCGCCGAAGTCCACCAAACGTTGATCGTCGCCATGAACGCATCGGTCGAGCAAAAGGCTTGGCCACTGCTCGATCACGTACTCACCCAACATGGTGAGCAAATCGAAGGTGCCAAGGAACCGCTTTATTTTGCCGCCCACGCGCGTGCCGAACAGGGTCGCGACGAAGAGGCAGAGCAACTCGCCAATCAAGCACTCGCGGCTCCCGACGGGCAAACGAGCAGCTCGATTCCTTCTGACGCCATGCGCATCGCTTATCGACTGAATCAACAAGACCACGTCGACTGGTCGCGACGCGAGTACGAAGCGGCCATCGCTTCGGCACCGGCCGGCTCGGCAACCCAGGCGTTCGCCTGTTGGTGGCTCGCCGATTCTTATCACGACTGGCAAGCCGAAAAAAAAGCGGCCGAAGTCGTTGGCAAGCTGGCTGAGGTGCTTCGCAACGACACCCAGGCGAGTGCCGAGTACCGTCGCCTACAAAGCCGCCGCGTGTTTGGCGGTTCGACTTCGACGCTCCCCACGATCGACGCCATTTTTGCGAAAGAACATTACTTCCTTGGCTTGCACTACCAGCAAGCCGACGATTGTGAGCTTGCTTGGAAACATTTCAAACAAGCCTGCGACCACGACGAGGGAGACTCCGACATACTCATTGGCATGTATCGCGTGAGCGAACCCGATTCGAGCGAGCGGAAGCTGGCACTCGCCAAGATCGACCAACTCTCACAGGCACTGCTAAGGCAAATCGACGAAAACCCAGACGACCCGATCGCCTATAACCACTGGGCCTGGCTCATTGGCAACACCACCGGCGACTACGAAAAAGCCATCAGGTTTAGCCACAAGTCACTCGAAATCAGCCCCGAAACGGCTGGCTTTCTCGACACGCTAGGGCGATGCTACTTCGCGGCTGGCGACATCGAAAACGCCGTGAAGTACCAGCGCCGCGCCGTCGAACTCGACTCCGCGACCCGAATTCTCAAACGCCAACTAGACGAATTCGAAGCCGCCCTCGCGGCACGACAGTCGTAGCGCCGGTAGCTCGGCGTCGCCGGCCGTGCAAGTCGCGAAGTGGCAATCAAAGACTCTCACTGAGCACGTGCTCTCTCTCGCCCGCGCCTGCTTTGGTGGTCATCAAAACCGCGAGAGCGATCATCCTCCCAGGATGGCTCGTTCTTTGGGTCGAGCTAGACCAAACTACCGGGCACGCTCAAGTGATTCGAGGCAACTCGAATCGCGAAATAGGGTCTTGTTTAAGCTCAAAGAGTCGTGCCACAGATCATTGCTTGCCTGACAATTTTCTCTGGCACCCCAAGCAGGGGAACCGCCACGACGCCACGACGCAAAAAGGCACGGCACAAAAAGATGCAAACAAACAAACAGCGTGAGAAGCGGCTGAGTGGCAATGCTAATGAAAATCGCGAAGCGACAACCGGGTGCAAACCGAGCGGTCTCTGCTCGTCGACTTAGGCTCGTCGACTTAGTTTTCCATTTGTGGCGCTCCGTCGCTTTCGTTTCACTTCTCGAAAGTCGTGGGTTGCCACTCTGTTTCGTGGCGTCGT
>JBGSRO010000249.1:0-9934 GCA_041737535.1 Pirellulales bacterium
ACGACGCCACGAAACAGAGTGGCAACCCACGACTTTCGAGAAGTGAAACGAAAGCGACGGAGCGCCACAAATGGAAAACTAAGTCGACGAGCCTAAGTCGACGAGCAGAGACCGCTCGGTTTGCACCCGGTTGTCGCTTCGAGATTTTCATTAGCATTGCCACTCAGCCGCTTCTCACGCTGTTTGTTTGTTTGCATCTTTTTGTGCCGTGTCTCTTTGCGTCGTGGCGTCGTGGCAGTTCCCCTGCTTGGGGTGCCAGAGAAAATTGTCAGGCACGTCGCGCTAGGGAGCCAGCGCTACGCGCGCTACGCGAACCAGCTCGGCAGCCTCCTCAGGCGTGTCGGCCAGCGCAGTCAAATGTCCCATCTTGCGACCTGACCGGGCCGACTTCTTGCCGTACAGGTGCAGCTTCACTTCTGGGAACTCGTCGAGCCGCCGCCAGTTCGGTTCGCCACTCGTCCAGATATCTCCCAACAGGTTGGCCATCGCGGCGGGCTGAGTCGGCGTGAAGTCGCCGAGCGGCTGCCCGGCGAGTGTGCGCACCTGTTGCTCGAACTGCGAAGCGGGGCAGGCCTCAATGGTGAGGTGTCCCGAGTTGTGAGGCCGGGGGGCGATTTCGTTAACCAACATTTCCCCCGCGGTCGTCTCAAAGAACTCGACGCAGACGATGCCGACGACTCCCAGTTCGTGGGCGACTTGCCGCGCGATGCCGATCGCCTGTTTTGCTGCCGCGTCCGAGCTGGCTGCCGGAACGACCGAGACGTCGAGAATGTGATTGGCGTGCGAGTTCTCAATCGGCCCACAGGTCGACATCGTGCCGTCGGCACCTCGCGCGACAATCACCGATACCTCGCGGCGGAAGTCGATAAACTTTTCCCACACGCACTTGTGCCGACCCAAGTAGGCCCACGCATCATCGGCTTCGGCCACCGACTTGACGACCCGTTGGCCTTTCCCGTCGTAGCCAAACTTGGTCGTCTTGAGCACGGCCGGTGTGCCGATTTCGGTGGCCGCCGCGTGAAGCTCGTCGGCCGTGCGAACCTGTGCTGTCGGCGTTGTCGGAATACCCGAGCCAACCAAAAACCGCTTCTCGCGACTCCGGTCTTGCACCGTGAACAGCACCTCGCCCGACGGACAAACGGGGGCGAACCGCGCCGCCGCCTCGGCCGCTGCGACCGGCACGTTTTCAAACTCAAGCGTGATCGCGGCGACGCTCTTCGCGAACTCTTCGACCGCGCGAAAGTCGTGGAAGTCGGCGGTCGTTTGCCAGTCGGCCACCTGGCTCGCCGGCGAGCCATCCTCAGGCGCGAAGACATGCACCCGGTAACCGAGCCTCTGCGCCGCCTCGGCAAACATCCGACCCAACTGCCCCCCACCAAACACACCCAGCGTGCTGCCAAAGGGAAGCGGCGTTTGAAACTCGTCGATCATGTCCAGAATGTAGCCACCAAGGTAAGCCGGAACAAGCAAGCGTGAGGCTCGCCGACCGGCAAGATCGGCTTAAATTCGGCGTCAACACAGCGGGGGGAAGTTCGCATGTCGTTTTGTCGTTTTGTCGCATTTGCGAAAACACGATTTATGGCGACAAAATAGGCGTCAATTTGGCGCGTCGAGTTTGCGATAAGGACTGCTTTTGCGGTCAAATTTCGAAATGCAAAGGGACAAAATAGCAACCATTTTGGCGCTGCTTTCTCAAGAAAAGCGACAAAATGATTTTCGCCGGGAAAAATGAAGGGCGCGGTGAAGCAAGAGAGGTGTGAGCTGACGCGGTAAAAGGGAGAGGGATGGAAACAGGCTCGGCTCACGCGGCACAAAGTGCCCGCGCAGCCCGGTGGTCTGACCACTCTGTTTTAGCATGTTCGCGGGGAATTGCTACGACGATTTTTGGCCAGGGAGGCTGCTGCGTGAGCGTCACGATTGTGGGTGGAATTTTTGGCAGATTGCGTGAGCGGAGATGCGAGCTTTACGCCAAAGGCGTTGTGTCACACAGCCCTGGGTTGCCTCGGCGCAGCCGCGGCGACCCAGGGTGACTGACGACATTGTTAATCTACCCCGACGGGGTTGCGCCCTTCGATTGGGCGAGGTGACACAGCGCCGTTGGCGTAAGCCTTTTCTGACTCCCCTGACCCAAGGTAGGGGAGGCTGCGCTGCCGCAACCTTGGGCTGCAAGTCGAAACGCCGTTGGCGTAGGAGTAGATGACGCTATGTCGATGTGATTCCGAATTGTGATTCCGGGCACGACCGGCTCGATCACCCACAATCGTGACGCCAGTGGAAGTGATTGCTGACGCGACATTTGCGTCACACTGGCGGAGCCCGTGGCACCCGAAGTTTCTCATTTGACAGTCCACTAAGTGGGAAGTACAAGAGAACGCTCAATGCCCTCAAATATCGGCGTTAGCCGACGAGCTACGTCTCGTCGGAGTCGCAACTCAGTTGGTTGACCACTGTGCAAACTTTCGATGACGCCACTTAGTTATCGGGCGACTGCCAGCCAAAGCCGGCTGCCTCGAATAACGGGCGAGAGAGCATGATCTGATCGCCCAATCTTTGGGCGAGCTGTCGGTACTTCGTCGTTCGCGAAATACTGAATGGTTGGACGGCTTGCGCGAGCGGTGAGTCGATAGGAATAAGCGTCAGCTTGTCGCCCTCGGCTTGGGCGTCGCAGGCGTAGGCGAGCGTTGCGTCGGCCGACTTCGTGACAATGCTCGGGATCAGCAAAGACGACGATGTGGTTTGGGCGACGACGTTGTCGGCCAGCACCTGTTCGTAGAGCCCTTCGGACTCAAGTAGCTTACGACTGAGCACTCCGATAGTGCACTGCTGTGGCTGACCGAGAGACACGCGAACGCCGCGTTTATGCAGGTCGGCGAGCGAGCTTATGTTCTTGGGATTGCCTTTGGCGACGACAATCACGATTCGCGTGTTCGAGACTTGAACACCCTCGTCAAACAGTGCATCGACGGCGTCACGATAATAAACGTCGCACGGCATGTAAGCGTCGGGGAATAGCTCGTGTTGCGTGCCGAGCCCTTCGAGTTGGGCATTAAGAATGCCACAGCCGTTGTAGACAGTGTTGACCTCGACTCCCTCGCGCTCGGCAAAACGGGCGACAATTGGTTCTAGCGCCTTGCGATTGACCGCGCCGGCGTAAAAAGTGAATTGTGGTCGTGGTTGCCACGGATCGCCCTCGACCGTTTCGTAGCCAAGTTTCTCGAAAACCGCGAGGCCCCGGTCGCGGGCCGCAACGAAGCGGGCGAATC
The DNA here is from genome assembly GCA_041737535.1 of Pirellulales bacterium. GTDB lineage: Bacteria > Planctomycetota > Planctomycetia > Pirellulales > Lacipirellulaceae > JBGSWC01. Next base: position 3,264 of record JBGSRO010000249.1, read on the forward strand.
GCAAAGCGGCCGTTGGTTGCTTTGAATCGGTGAGTACACCCAGAGCGATTTCGGCACGGCTCTCGACAAGTTCGGCAATCTCGACCGTTTCGATTTCGGGATGCTGGGCAGCGACGGCGTCCCAGACGATTCCGGCGTCGACGCTGCCGAGTTTCACGTCGTTGGCCACTTCGCCGACGGTTGGTTTATACACTCCGCGCTCCCGGACCTGTTTGTCGAACTCACCCCAGCGACCACTCACAGTAAACAATCGCCGAGTTTCGCGGCCGATAGCCGCTTGGTCGGGATTCGCGGCGGCGACCTTCCACTTCATTAAGTCGTCGAGCGTCTCGATCTTCTTGGGATTGCCCTTCGGCACAACGACCACCGCTCGCATTGCCGCAAGCGGCAAAATTTCGCGGACGATTTTTCGATCGAGGGCGAGTTCCAGATACGAACGATCGGCGGCCAAAAACAGATCGCCCTGCCGTGCAACCTCGATCTGGCTGAGCAGCGTGTTCGATCCGCCATATTGAATGGTGATCGACGCGGCGTACTCTTGCTCGTAGGCCTCGGCAATCTCTTCGATCGGTGCGCGCATGGCTGCCGCACAGTAGACGACGATTTCGTCGGCGCTCGTGTTGTTGGTCGAGCTATTCGACGGCAGCAACCAGCAAAGCACAGCCAGCGAAACGACCGCGACCAGCAGCAGCGTAGCGAGTGGATTCAATCGTGGCATGGAGTTTCGACAGGTTTGGCATTTCGAGGGCGGCTATCCTTTGGCTTCAAATTTGTGGCTCCGCTGCGAACGTCGATTCGCTCAGCCGGTCGATGCGATACTTGGCCATCGGCGAGCACGAGAATCCGATCGCCAAGACGCTGGGCCTCGCTCTTGCTGTGAGTCACGTGGAGCGCGGCGATGCCACTTTCGATTTGCAATTGCTTGAGCAAATCGATCAGGTCGTCGCGGGCGTCTTCATCGAGTGCCGAGAGAGGTTCGTCGAGCAGCAGAATGGCTGGTTGCGCGGCGAGCGCTCTCCCCACCACGACGCGTTGCGTTTCACCGCCGCTCAGGCCAGTTGCCTTGCGACTGAGTAGATGGCGGATTCCGAGTCGCTCGGCCAGCGGCTGAACAGTGGCTTCGATTTCACGCCGTGTTTGTCGCTTGACCATGAGTGCGAACGCGAGGTTGTCGCCGACCGTCATGCGTGGAAAAATGGCCCCGTCTTGCGGCACGTAGCCGATGCCCCGCATCGCGACAGTCATGCTGGTGATGTCGACGCCGTTGAGCGTGACGATACCCGATTCGAGCGGCCGAAGTCCGCAAATGGCTTCAAGGATTGTGGTCTTGCCACAACCACTCGGCCCCATCAGCACCGCGTATTCACCCCGTTCGACAGTGAAGCTGATTTCCGCGAGCCTGAATGTCTTCGTGCCGAGGGTGAGTCGCTCACAACGAAGCATGGCGGCATGTCGACACGGGAGGGAAGCGAAAACTAGCGGTAGCCTTACACTCAATATATCAGTTCTGGCAACGCGGTACAGCGAAGGTCAGTGTCTGACAAGAAACTGTGGCCGGGTTTTTTGCAGAGACCTATTCAAAAAAAAACCGCAAATACGCGGAGAGCGCCAAGACGACGCCACGAAACAGAGTGGCAACGCACGACTCTCGAGAAGTGAAACGAAAGCGACGGAGCGCCACAAATGGAAAACTAAGTCGACGAGCCGCGACCGCTCGGTTTGCACCCGGTTGTCGCTTCGAGATTTTCGTTCTACGCCAACGGCGCTTCGTCACTTCGCCAATCGAAGGGCGCAACCCCGTCGGGGTAGATTAACAATGTCGTCAGTCACCCTGGGTAGCCGCGGCTGCGCCGAGGCAACCCAGGGCTGTGTGGCACAACGCCTGCGGCGTAAAGCTCGCATCTCCGCTCACGCAATCGGCCAAAAATTCCACCCAGAATCGTGACGCCCACATTCAGCCCGATGTTGCTACAATTGGCGTTCACTCGCTCACTCTCGGAGTTTCGATCATGGGATTTGATGTAAAAGGCAAAGTCGCTCTGGTGACTGGGGCGAATCGAGGCATTGGCAAAGCCATTGTCGAGTCGCTCGTCGCCGCCGGTGCCGATAAGGTTTACGCGGCCGTCCGGTCGCTCGACACCGCGTCGCCGCTGGTCGAACAACATGGCGACAAAGTCGTGCCGATCGCCCTCGACCTGGCGAAGCCCGAGTCGATCGTCGCTGCCGCCAGCGAGGCGAGCGATGTCGAATTGGTGATTAGCAACGCTGGTGTGCTGAAGACCTCGACGGCGCTCGACACTGGCGCTATCGACGCACTGCAGTTCGAGATCGACATCAATGTCTTTGGGCTGCTCCGAATGGCGCAAGCCTTTGCGCCGGTCCTCAAGACGAACGGTGGTGGTGCGTTTGTGCAACTCAACTCGGTTGCCTCGCTCCGCGCCTTTCCTGATTTTTCGACCTATTGTGCCTCGAAAGCAGCCGCTTACTCACTCACGCAATCACTCCGCGAACTCTTACGCGAACAACACACTCAGGTCCTCTCAGTTCATCCCGGGCCAATCGCCACCGACATGGCCGACAACGCCGGCCTGACCGACATGGCCGAACCCGCTTCGCAAGTCGGCGACGGCATCGTTGCGGCACTCGCGAACGGCGACTTTCATCTGTGGCCCGATTCGATGGCCAAACAGATCGGCGAAGCCTACCGCGGCTTTGCCGAGAATGTCGTCAATCAGCCAATGACCGAAGGCTGATCGGGGAATACAGTGCGTAACGAAGCGTTTTGGTATTCGCCCTCCGCGCGTCGTCGAGGCTGTGAATAAATGGGACTGGCTCTACGGCGCATTGGCATTGGCCCGCCAAGTGGCATCATCCGTAGTGCCTGTCCCATTTATTCACTTTGCACTCGCGGATCATGTTGTGAAAAAGTGGGACAGGCACCGCACGTGGAACCGCTGCGTCGCGCGTACTCTGTTAGGTGCGGAGCCAGTCCCATTTTTTCACAACCTCGTCGCGGTTGAGCACGTGGTAAACGTATCCCGCTTAGGCGGCTCGCAGCGGTCGTTCATGATGTGGGAGTATCGTCAGGCGTTGCTCGATTGTTACTGATTGGTTGCTGACGACTTGTACCCGCCCGACACCTTTTTTCCGCCCGAGGCAAACTCCGGGAGTTGCCGCAATGAGTTGCGGGACAAGAAGTGATGGCCGCCCGTTCGCGATGGTGATGCGCGGGGGTTTTCGGGGTCCAAGCAAAGGGGACCACAACTACAGACACACCTCACAATCGTCGCTAAAATACGACACACTCCGGCGGCCAGCGGCTGTGGGCCGATCCCGTAAGCCCGGCGTGCGTCTTTATTTGCGAGAGATTCCGCATGAACAATCATTACCGAATTGTTGGGTTCTTGATTGCCGCCTTGTCGGTTCTCGTGGGCAGCCGCAGCGGCGCATCGACGCTGCCCGGCGACTACAACTTCGACAACCGCGTCGATGCGGCCGACTATACCGTGTGGCGCGATTCGTTGGGGGCGACTGGGCTGGGGCTCGCCGCCGATGGCAACCGCGACGGGGTGGTCAACCAAGCCGACTACCACATCTGGCGTGGGGGTGAGCCGGGCATCACCAACCATCGCACCAATGCCGCTGGCATCAACGCAACCGGCTCCAACTACGGATCCAATGCCTTAACCGATGGGAGCCGTGTGATGGCGTCGGTCTATCAAACTGGTCAACTTGGTGGCTTTAGCGATTCGTTCTTCATCTCGGCAGCGCCGGTCTCACTCGCCCAGTGGACGACGTTCTTCCGTGCCGATGCCGTGTTTGCTGCGGTCAATGACCGAACAAATTACAGTTTCCTCGATGACATCAGATTATTCGTGTGGGACCGCTCGGTCTGGGTCGAGGGCGAACCGTTGCCAGACAACGCGGTGGCGATTTCCAATCCCTTGAACTTTGGCTCTCAAAATCCCTCTTCAAAACCTGCGTTATTTGGGGGGACCAGCAGTCCCAATACTCCTGGGGAAGACTTTGAGAATCTTCAATATCGACTCATCAGCGGCACCTTCAGTCCGCTTACCCTCCCCCCGGGCGACTACATGGTCGGTCTCCTCTCAGGGAATGTACTTTCCTTTGAATTGGCTCAATCTTACATCCCCAAAACGGGCAACATCTTGCCGGGGGACCGCTACTTCGACTACCCACGCTGGTACAACTACTTGGGAACCTACCTCTACGAGACCGATCCAGAATTCACCGGGACGCTCGCGCTCGATCTCTACTACCGCGACTACTCAGGAGGCTTCGGGGCCTCGCTGCCGTCATCGGCTGCGACCTCTTTGAGCACCGTCCCAGAACCGTCGAGCGTGGTACTGATGCTGATTGGCGTACTCGCAACATTCTATCGGCGTGTGCCAAAGCAGGCTTGCAGCGCGGTGATCAATGGAATGGCTCGCGTTCTGGTTCTTAGTTGTGTCGACGTGGCACCCTGGATGTTCGCAGGCGCTGCTGTCAACGCATCGACGCTGCCCGGCGACTACAATTTGCATCTGGGGAAATTTGCATCTGGAAACACCCAACTTCCCCACCGGCGTCAACTGTGATAGGGAGCGACACTGGGGGACGCTCATCCTAACCAAACGTCGTGAGTCGCCGCAACTTTTTGCTGAGAAACAATTTATCGCCGATCGGTGCCGGTCACCGCCGAAAGCAATACAAGCCCGCAGCGCAAGCAAGGGAACCGGCAACGATTGCCATGCTTCCGAGAGTCCCTTGCTTGCGCTGCGGGCTTGTATCAGTGCCACCTCTACCCGACTTGCTGCGACGTGCTCGTTGTCGCACAACGCCCTGGAAACACCAAACTTCCGCATCCCACATCAACCGCAGTACGTGCGACTCCCCCGAGTTTCCCCAATGGTGGCCCAACGTTCGCGGGGGCGATCTGATCGGCTACGTCTAAAGAAGAGTGTCGCGTCTAGTGGACTGTCAAATGTGAGTGTTAGGGTTGTGTGCCACTGGCTCTGCCAGTGCAAACTGTTGCAGTGTCAAGCGTTGCGCCGCACTGGCAAAGCCAGTGGCACCCGAAGATTCGTCGTTGACAATCCACTAGGTTGGGTGTGCTCTAATACGGTCTGGCCATTTTGGGCAGCCAACGACAAGAAAGAGGGTTCCCTAAGTCGTTGGCCGCCAGCACTTTAAGAAAATCGGGCCGACAGGATTCGAACCTGCGACCTTTTGACCCCCAGTCAAACGCGCTACCAAACTGCGCTACGGCCCGATATTGGCTTCAACCCCTGAATGCTACATCAATTGACATAGCCCGTGAAGGTGATGTTCGCCTCGCTCTCGAAACTATCGTTGGACTCTGGCGGTGCCCCCTTCGGCGAGGGCTTCGACTTCGGCGAGGGTCGCCATCGACACATCACATCACCCGGGAAGGTGGTGAGCAAGGCCCCGTGGGCCCAGCCGAGGCGAAGCGCGTCGGTGGGCGAGCGGCCGTCGAGCAAGCCGAAAATGAGTCCCGAGGCGAAGCCGTCGCCGCCGCCGATGCGGTCGAGTACGTCGAGTTGGGCGGTGGGGCTGACCAGTTCTTGGCCATCGATCCACAGCACCGCCCCCCAGCCGTGACGATTGGTCGAGTGGACTTCGCGCAGTGTGGTGGCGACTGCTTTGATGCCGGGGAATTGTTCGCGGACTTGCCCGATCACACCAAAGAAGACCTTTGGGTCGAGCTTGCTTGTCGGTGTATCGACCTTTGGTCCGGCGATGCCGAGCCCTTTTTGGATGTCTTCTTCGTTGCCGATGAGCACGTCGACATGTTCGACAATGCGACGCATCGTTTCGCGGCCTTTGTCGTCACCGCCAAGCGTCGCCCAGAGTTTCGCACGATAGTTCAGGTCGAACGACGTGACGGCACCAGCCGCTTTGGCCGCCTGCATCGCTTCGATAATCAGTTCGGCAGTCGTGCCCGAGAGCGCGGCGAAGATGCCGCCACTGTGAAACCAGCGGACACCATTGTCGCCGAAAATCGATTTCCAATCGAAGTCGCCCGGCTTGAGCATCGCTCCCGCTTCGTTGGCCCGGTTGTAAAACACCACCGGTGCGCGCGAGCCGTGGCCACGATCGCTATAGACAGTGGCGATGTTCGGACCACGAACACCGTCGTGGGTAAAGTGCTTATAGAAAGGACGAACGCCCATGCTGCGAATGCTCGTTTGCACAAGCTCGCCGATGCCGTTGTCGACCATCGCGGTAGCGATGCCGGTTCGTAGTCCAAAGCAGCTCGCCAGATTGGCGGCGACGTTGTACTCGCCTCCCGAGACGTGAATGTCGAACGAAGTCGCTTGCCGAAACGGGATCGTTCCCGGGTCGAGCCGATGAACGACGGCCCCCAGCGAGAGAAAATCGAGCGCTCCGCCTTGGGGCGGGAGAGAGAGTGTCGGCATGGCGGGGTGTCTCCAGTTTCGTTGCGAATTGACCAGTTTAATCGGGCGATTGAGAGAAGGCTAGTTTGGGATTAGCGGGAGGGTTGGAGCAGGGAGAAAAAGCCGCGGTTGCGACGGGGCCGCGCTCGCCCTGCTCTCTGCTCCCGACTCCCAGCGCTGCCTGCTGCCTGCTGCCGGCTGCCGGCTGCCTACTGCCTACTGCCCGCTGCCCGCTGCCTACTCCCCCAGCCT
>JBGSRO010000108.1:0-18385 GCA_041737535.1 Pirellulales bacterium
GCGGTAAATAGGTCGCGCTACGGCGTTGCGCGACGACCCAACTCAGCGACTCGCTTTCCGATCGTGCTTTTCTTGAGCTTCGCGTCTGACTTGTTCCGCGACGTGTTTTGGGGAAGTGCGAGAATCCACTGGTCCCAATTCTTGTGGATCTTGTCTGCTACTTCGGACGGCTTGCTCCCCTTCGTCAGCAGCTCAATCGCGCGACTTGCGAATCGCTCCTCTTGCTCGCGGCTTAACTTCGACCTCGGCGGTTTCAGACCGCGGTGCTCCTGCTCTCCTTGCAGGATGCCCTGAATCACGCAACTCGTTCCAACGAGCTGTTGCGTGAAGTACATGAGGTCGCGTTGGCCCTCATCGTCGAGCTGGGGAAGCAAAACTTCGGCCAGCTTTAGCGACTGTTTGGTCTGCTGGTAAGTGCCCACGAGCGTGTTCAGTTCGGCCAGTCGCCGAGAAGCGCGACGACGCACGTCCTTTGTACGCTTCGCCGTGCCCGCGATCTTGAGCTTCTCGATTAGCGGGCCACCATCGAATCGGCGCGTCTCGCCGTCGATTTCGATTTCCCAGCATGGCCGACAACCGTCGACCTCGCATTCGGCGAATCGTCGCGCGATCAATTGAGCGACATAATTCATTCGGTTTCGCAAGAACGCGAGAAACTGGTCGCGGTGTTCTTGTGATTCCCACGGCTGAGTGCCGGGCGTGAGAAACCAGAGTCGATCATCCATTTGTGCATTCTCCAATGCGTCGAGTGATCGACCGGCGGCCGTGGAGAATGCGTCACGACGCGCCGGTCGATCGGATCGCGGCCGTCGCCGCTGCTCGACAGGTTCAAATTCTAGCCGATCTCGCGGGCGACTCGGACCCCCTTCTCGAGTTCGACCTGCGCGTAAATTTCCGACGTCTTGGCGTGCTTGTGGCCGAGAATCGCTTGCGTGTGGTCGATCCCGAATTTAGTGCGGACCTCTTCGCCGAGCGTCTTGCGGAGTCTGTTGGGGCTCCACCGATGCGACGATTGCCACGCCCGCTGCTCGGCCAAACGCCCCAGCGACTTGATTCGTCGTTCCCATGCGTTGACCGTTTCGCCCGGTAGTCTCGCCAGCTCGCCGGCCGGCGGGAATGCCACGTCACACGCCCGATGAATGGCCCGTCGGTAGCTGTCCGACGTGTACGCCTCGCCGGCGGTCCGCTTGGGGGATGGCTTGCAGCTGCTACCCGGGCGGTTGCCACAGCTTAGCGGCGTCGTTCGCTCGGCGTGCCGCTCGGCCCGGCGTTTCGCTTCGCTGTCGCACGGCCGAAAACAGTGCATCGTCGCCTCGCGGGCCAGGTAGCGGAGCAAGATCGCTTGCCCCCGCGCCCCGATCGGCACAAAGCGATCTTGGTCGCGGTGCTCGTTCTTGTGGTGCTCGGGGCGATAGATCCACACGTCGCCGCTCCGGTCGATGTCGACGGGCCGAATCGCGCAGACTTCCGCCGGTCGCATCCCGGTAACACGCTGCAGCGCCACCATATCGGCGACGACGGCCGGCAGGTGGGGCGTTGTTGCGTCGATCGTCGAGTCCGGCACCAGCGGGATTCGCTTGGTTTCACGCGCGGCCGACCGACCGCGGCGGAGATTGTCGAGCGTTTCGAGCTTGGCCGGGACGCTCGGCTCGATCAGCTCCCGCCCGGCTGCCCAGCGAAAGCAAGCGACGATTTTGCGAATCCGCTTGTTGATCGTGTTCCGCGAAAGCGTGCCCGATTCGATCATCCGATCGCGGACCACGCGCAAACGGAGCGGGCCGAAGTCGCTGGCGAAGAGTTCGGCATACAACTCGTTCATCGCTCGAATCGCGAGTCGCACCTCGTCGAATTCGCCCGAGAGACCATCGCCACGGCGGTATTCTTGCTTCGCGAATTGCAGATAGGCGAGCGCCACCTCGCCCACGGTCAGCTCTTCGTCGCGCTCGTCGGCCGGCAGCGTGCGGCCGTTGGCGAGCCACTCGGCAACCAGCCGATCGTATTCGCGTTTGCTCGTTTCGGTCCCATGCGGGCCGAGATAGAACATGCGGCCATTCAGTTTGACGACGGCCTGCCCGCTCGCTTTGTGCTTGCGGTACTTCGGAACTTCACCACTTTTCGGTCGCGGCATCGGGGCATTCTCCCAGTAGCGCTAAAGGAGTATGTACTCCTTTAACTGTCGGGAAAGCCTCGCTGCCGACCGTCGGCAGGTAATCGTAAGTCGTGAATCGGCTTAGGTTTATGTCAGTCGGGGCGACACGATTCGAACGTGCGACCTCCTGCTCCCAAAGCAGGCGCTCTAGCCAAGCTGAGCTACGCCCCGATAAGGCAGCCAGAATGTTAACGCTTCTGCCCGCCCGTGGCAATCGTAGACCGGTGACCGATACCGCAGGTTCGCCGAGCGTTGTCGAGATTTGACTTGCACTCGATGAGAACCACGAAAAAGCGTTAAACTTGCGGAGTCGTTGTGGATGGCCTTGATTGCGTCGGCCTGTGGGGGGCGATTGCGTGCGGCGGTTCGCTGATCGGAGCGGGCTCGAACTGGAGGCCCTCTTCTTTTTCGATCGCGAGCCTAATCCCTTTGAGGTACTCGCTCAGGTTGTGATCGCTGAAATGGTCGATCTGCCAGCGGCGGATACCGCCGACGAAGCCCCACCAGCGGTCGCGGAACCGTCGCCAACCGGCCACTTTTCGCAATCGAAAGCGGCGGTCGAGGTACATTTCGGTCCCCGCGTGGCGATAGCCGAGCCATGCCGGGGGGACGCGCGGGACGATGTCGTTGTTGTTCACCCAGCGATAATACTCGAGCCGCACGTAGTTGACGTATCGCCGATTGCCCACACGCGGTGCCCCATAAGTGAACAGCGCTTGCGGGTTCGACTCAATGAAGCTCAGCTTACACCGACCGGCACAGATGGCCGCCATCGCCCCGCCGAGCGAGTGTCCGGTGAACCAAAGCGGTCTGCGATTGCTCGCTAGTGCATGTTCGAGCTTGGGCCACAGATGGTCGACTTCAGCCTTAAACCCACGGTGAACGCGACCGGCTGTTTCGGCAAGTACAGACAGCGCGTTGAGGTCAGCCTCGACATCGCGCCAGTCATGCGGTTCGGTGCCTCGGCAGGCAACGACCGCGTCGCGCTCGTTGGCGAAGACATAGGCCTGAGCGCCGTCTTCGTCGTAATATCGCGTCTCGGGAAAGCCAAACTCCATCGCGTGACGCCCCGCTTCGGCGCGCGGCATGTACGCGATGTAAGACAATTCAGCGAAGAGCAAAGACTTCCGCAGCAGGCTTAACTCCGCGACCGGTCTGTCGGCATGTGAGTAGAGCTTCAGCCCGGGTGTGATTTGCTTATCATCCTGTGGTCGTTCGGCTGGCATGTTGGCAGTCCTTTTTCCCGTGACGGACTCCGATTCTATCCGCTAGTGGTGCAGCTCAACAACCAGTTCTTCTCGCTATCGAGATCGCGCCCAACTTTTCTCCGGCCTTGACGCAGAGGGCCGCCTGCCGCACGCTAACTGCTATCGCAACGTGTTTCTTGAACGCTCCCGGTGCAGTGGAAAAATTATGACACAGCTATCGTTTCATGGCGCGGCTCGCACGGTCACCGGTAGCAAATACCTGCTCGAAGCCGATGGCAGCCAAGTGCTCTTTGACTGCGGTCTGTTTCAGGGACTCAAAAAGCTCCGCGAGCTGAACTGGCAGCCGACGCCGTTCGACGTCAAGTCGCTCGACTCGGTTGTGCTGACTCACGCACATCTCGATCACGTTGGCTATCTGCCGAGAATCGTTCGCGAGGGCTATCACAATCATGTTTTGTGTACGGCTGCCACGGCACAACTGGCGAAGATCATCATGCTCGACTCGGCGAAGATCCAAGAAAACGATGCCGAATACGCTAATAAAAAGGGGTTCTCGAAACACAAGCCAGCACTCCCGCTTTACACAGGACGCGATGTGCTGGAGACGATGAAACTGTTTCGCGAGCTACCTCGCGAAAAGTGGCACCACGCGGCCGGGTCGATTCACGTTCGCTTTCACGACGCGGGACACCTGCTCGGTTCAAGTATGATTGCCGTCGAAATACGCAGCGGAAAAAAACCTTTGCGGATTCTGTTCTCGGGCGATATCGGTCGCTACGACGGCCCCCTCTATCACGATCCTGAACCGCCGCCCGAGTGCGATGTGCTCGTTTGCGAAAGTACCTATGGCAATCGCGACCATCCCGACGAGCCACTCATCAATGGTCTCGCCGAAGTGCTATCTCGAGCGGCGAAGCGTGGCGGTGTCACACTGTTGGCGTCGTTCGCCGTCGGACGGGCTCAGCAACTGATTTACTTGATGCAAGTTCTCAAGTGCGAAGGCCGCATCCCCGACATGCCGATTTATCTCGATAGTCCCATGTCGTGTAACGCGACTGATATCTATCGCGAATTCAGTATCGACCACGACCTAAGCGAAGGAGAACTTTGCGGGCGCGAGTTGCTCGGTGGACCCAAAGTCCACTTGTGCCGCAGCGTCGACGAATCGAAGGCGCTCAACCACGTGACAGGCCCGGCTGTGATCATCAGCAGCAGCGGCATGATGACTGCCGGACGAATTCTGCATCATCTCAAACGCCGCCTGCCCGATCCGAAAACGACCGTCGTACTCGGCGGCTATATGGCGGTCGGCACGCGGGGGCGTGCGCTTGAAGAGGGGGCCCCGACGCTGCGGATCCACGGCGAGGACATTCCCGTGAAAGCAGCCGTCGAAAAAGTCCCCGGCCTCAGCGGCCACGCCGATCGCAAGGGGCTGCTCCGTTGGTTGGGGCATTTGAAGAATCCGCCGAAGCAAGTCTTTCTCACGCACGGCGAAGAAGACAGCGCCGAGGCGCTGGCCAGAACGCTGCGGGACGAAAAAGGCTGGAATGTCCAAGTCCCCCACTTGGGCGAGACGGTCGAACTCGAAGCGTAACTGAATCGGGAGGGCGACGCTCTCGCGGAGCCTGCATCGCTGAAAAGGCTCGGCCGGAGCCTCGCCCGCCCAATTGTCTCGCCGTCGAAACAAGCAAACGAAAGCCAGAATTATGTCAGACGAAAAGAAAATCATCATCGACGAAGACTGGAAGTCTCAAGTCGAAGCTGAAAAGCAAATAGCCAACGAACCAGCGCACCGGGAGGGCGACGCTCCTGCGGAGCCAGTCCGCCGCGCCGACGAAAACGACCCGCCCATGCCGCCGGCATCGATGCAGATGTTGATTTCGACTCTGGCGACCGAGGCGATGATTTCACTCGGCCAAATTCCGCACCCGATGACCGGTGAAACGGCGATTCAAAAAGGGCAGGCGAAATACCTAATTGACACGATAGAAATTCTCAAAGACAAGACGGTCGGCAACATTCCCGCCGAAGAAACCGCCGCGATTGGCGAGCTATTGCACACCTTGCGATTGGCGTTTGTGCAGATTAGGTAGTAAAATCAGAGGGTCTGCTCCGCGAAGGATGAAAACAATGTCTGTTGCGATTTCTCTCGAAACCATGTCGACCGCCGAGAAGCTCGAACTCATGGAGCGGCTCTGGGCCGATCTGACGAAGAACGCCGAGTCGTTCGAACCGCCCGAGTGGCATAAGGAAGTGCTGGCTGAGCGAAGCGCAGCGATTGATCGCGGGGAAGTTAAATTCGAGGATTGGGAAGTTGTCAAAAAGCGGCTTCGCGAGCGATTTTCATGATCGTTCGACTTCCGCCGTACGCCGAAGCCGACATGGAGGAAGGAGCCGAATTCTACGAGCGCCAATCCTCCGGGCTTGGTAGCTACTTCAACGAATGCCTCAGTCGCGATATCGACGAATTAGAAACTTACGCCGGCATTCACGAATTGCGTCACGGCCTTCATTGCTCACTCAGTCGAAAATTCCCCTTCGCAATCTACTATCGTCTCGAAGACGATGTCGTTAACGTCGTTGCGGTAATCGACTCTCGTCGCAAGCCTTCGCCGATCGAACGCAAGCTACGCGACCGAGAATAGGAAACGCCGCGCAAGCAGCAAGCCATGCCCGGTTTTAACGTGATGGTCAACCTCCCAGGCTGACCTACGACTGTTTGCGAGGGTGACTTGCAGCTCGTGCCGGGTGACAATCGGACGGGCAGGTTGGCAGTCGCACACGCTTATATGCCGGGCATGGCTTGCAAACTTTTTCGCATCGTGCGGGGCCGCCACTTGCATGGCGACCAGAGCGGATCCTCCGTGGCTTCGTTGTCGTTCGTTTACGATTTCAGCCGACGGCGCTAGCCGCGGGTAAAGGTGATTCAGTGGATCGGTCTATGTCGCGAAACCCGCGGCTAGCGCCGACGGCTCAAGCCGTGAGGCCATCGAACAACTGCCGAAACTCGGGCATCTGCTGCCCAATCGCGTCGGCCCACACCGCTGGGTTCCAAAGTTCAATACAAACGGCCGCCCCGACTACCATCACATTGTCGCCCGGGGTGACCCCCAGGAATTCGCGAAAGCCCTCGGGCAGCACGAGTCGCCCGCGTCCAGCTAGCGTCACCTCGCGGTGACGCGTCGAAAGCAAACGACCCAGGGCTTGCACGTCGGCAATGCGGCCTTCGAGGCGGCCGGTTTTGATCTTGCTCCTTACTAGCTCGATCCCATCGTTGATTTTCTGCTGCCAAACCGCCTTGGGCCACAAACTCAGGCACCCAGGGCGTTCTTTGGCGAGCAGGCAAATGTTGTTTTCGTCGGTCAGCATGTCAGCCACTTCGCCGGGAAGCGAAAGCCGATAGCGGTCGTCGAGCGCCCGAGGGGTTTCGCCGAGCAGCAGTCCATCGTGGTTGACAATTTCGGCCATCGACTGAATGCTGCCTTTTGGGCTTGTTTCCCACCGTTAATATCGCTTGCTCTCCATTTTGGGCTCGATTCCCACTCACCGATAGACGCATGTTACCGGAATATTCGCGCGAAGCAAGCGCCGCGGGAAAATTTTGGCAAAATGGTAGTTTTGCCCGGATTAGACGGGCTTGCTCGGGCGAGCCGGAAGCGTTAGCGCCCGAAGTTCTACGGAGAAAGAAACCACGGCGACGCAGCGACGCGGCGGATTGGAATTGAAGAGTCGCGGGGGACTACGACACGGAAATCCTCTTTCGAGCTCTGTGCTCTCAGCGTCCTCCGCGGTTAAAAAAAGACCCGCTGGCTTGCGCCAGCGGGTTGCGAATTTCAACAGTGATTTCGGCAGTCCGATTAACGAACGTTCGCCACGGCCGGCTTCGCCGGTTCGCGGTCGCCACGGTCGAGATCAAACCGGTCGAGGTTCATCACCTTGTTCCATGCGGCGACGAAGTCGCTCACCAATTTGTCTTCGCCCCCTTCGCTCGCGTAAACCTCGGCGATCGCACGGAGCTGCGAATTTGAGCCAAAGATCAGGTCGACGCGCGTGCCGGTCCATTTGACTTCGCCCGACTCGCGGTCGACGGCTTCGAACTCACCATCATCTGACTTTTGCCACTTGGTGCTCATGTCGAGCAGGTTGACGAAGTAGTCGTTGGTAAGCTGGCCTGGGCTCTCGGTGAAAACGCCGTGCTTCGAGCCATTGTAGTTTGCGTCGAGCATCCGCATTCCACCGACGAGCACGGTCATTTCTGGCGCGGTCAGCGTCAGCAGTTGGGCCTTGTCGACCAGAATCTCTTCGGGCGTGCGGCCACGGGTGTTGCCCACATAGTTGCGAAAGCCGTCGGCACTCGGCTTGAGTAGGTCGATCGAAGCGACATCGGTCATTTCCTGTGTCGCGTCGGTGCGTCCCGGTGTGAACGGCACCTTCACGTCGTGCCCTGCCGCTTTCGCGGCCTGTTCGACGGCGGCACAACCACCCAGCACAATCAGGTCGGCGAGCGACACTTGTTTGCCCCACGACTGAGCGCCATTGAACTCTTTTTGAATGCCTTCGAGCTTCGACAGCACTTTGGCAAGTTGCTCTGGCTCATTGACTTCCCAGTCTTTTTGCGGGGCGAGGCGAATGCGGGCACCGTTGGCACCGCCACGCATATCACTGCCACGGAAGGTCGAAGCCGACGCCCAAGCGGTCGAGATCAATTCAGACGAAGAAAGGCCCGAATCAAGAAGCTGCTTTTTGAGTTTCGCGATATCGGCATCGCCAATCAGCTTGTAATCGGCTTCGGGCACCGGGTCTTGCCAGAGTTGTGGCGTAGGAACTTCGGGCCCGAGGAAACGCGAGTAAGGCCCCATGTCGCGGTGCGTCAGCTTGTACCACGCTTTGGCGAAGGCCTGCTCGAACTCCTTCGGATTCTCGTGGAATCGCTTCGAGATTTTGCGAAAGCCGGGGTCTTCTCTAAGTGCGAGGTCGGTAGTGAACATCATCGGCGCGTGTGACTTCGACGGGTCGTGGGCGTCGGGAACAGTTCCCTCGCCCGCTCCATTTTTCGGTCTCCACTGATTCGCGCCGCCGGAGCCTTTCACCAATTCCCAATCGTAACCAAAGAGGTGGTCGAAATAGTCGTGCGACCACTGCGCCGGCGTGGTGGTCCAAGCACCTTCGAGTCCACTGGTGATGGTGTCGCCAGCGTTCCCTTTGCCAAACTTGTTCATCCAGCCAAAGCCCTGCTCCTCGATGGGGGCCGCTTCGGGTTCGGGGCCAACGTTGCCGGCAGCGGGAGCCGCACCGTGCGATTTGCCGAACGTGTGGCCACCGGCAATGAGGGCGACGGTTTCTTCGTCGCTCATCGCCATGTTGCCGAACGTTTGACGAATCGCGTGCGCGGCGGCGAGCGGGTCGGGTTTCCCCTTGGGTCCTTCGGGATTAACGTAGATTAAACCCATCGTCGTCGCCGCGAGCGGACTATCGAGCGATTCGCCGACCGTGTAGCGATCGTCGCTTAGCCACTTTCTTTCCGGTCCCCAATAGATGTCGCGTTGCGGCTCCCAAACATCTTCGCGACCACCGGCGAAGCCAAACGTCTCAAAACCCATATTTTCGAGGGCGACGTTGCCGGTGAGAACCATCAGATCGGCCCACGAAATCTTGTTGCCGTACTTCTGTTTGATCGGCCACAACAGGCGACGGGCCTTGTCGAGATTGGCGTTGTCGGGCCAACTGTCGAGCGGCGCGAACCGCTGGGCACCGTCGGCTGAGCCACCCCGACCGTCGGCCATGCGATATGTGCCTGCACTGTGCCACGCCATGCGGATGAAGAGCGGGCCATAGTTGCCGTAGTCGGCGGGCCACCAATCTTGCGACGTGGTCAACAGCTCGTTAATGTCGGCTTTGATTTCAACTAGGTCGAGTTTGTTGAACTCGTCGGCATAGTTGAAGTCGGCACCGAGCGGATTGCTCTTGGCCGAGTTCTGGTGAAGTATTTCGAGATTGAGCCGATTGGGCCACCACTCGTCGACGCTCTTGGTCGAGCCGCGGTAGGTCGATTTGGGCGCCGCGCCGGTTGCTTTCATTTCCGCTGTGGCGGCCGCAGCCGTGAAGAATTCGATCGCCCCGGTGACCGGGCACTTGCCCGCTTTGGCTGGTGGAGCGTCGTACTGCCCCAGAGGATTGTTAATGTCGTCGGCTTGGCAAGAGCTCATCGCGTTGATCGCGATTGCCAGAATCAACGCGAACAGCGCGAACCGATTTTGTCGTTGCATCGTATTTTCTCGAGGTAAATGATTGGCTGCGTAACGATTTCCCTTAGTTCAGTTTAGACGCGCCGTGACGCGACGCCAACGCATAGAAGTAAGGTGAAGCAGAAACGTGGCCGGAGTGCCAACATTTCGGTTTTTTGGCAAACCCTTGCGGCAATTCCCAACTTCTTGTGAATCCGGCTACCAAGCGGGGCGGTTTTTGGGTTGAATAGTGGTCATCCACCGTCTGGCAACGGTGGCTACATTTTTGGAAAGGAGAAATACAATGAGAAATCTCGGTTTGTTAATTTCCGCGTTCGCCGTGCTAGCGGCTTCGCAATTTGCCCTGGGCCAAGCGGAAGTCGAGGAAGAGGGCCGCGTGATTCGCATCGGGCCTGATCAGGCGCCAAACGAACGTGCCCCAGACGAAATACTCCCGGAAACCATGCTCGGTGGGCCGCGTTTCCATGTTCGGCCGGTTGGTCCGATCAGCGATTTCATGATCGGCGTCGCGGCCGAGCCGGTGAGCGACGACTTGCGCGCTCACGTCGAGTTGCCGAACGAGGCGGGCTTGATCGTTCGCACCGTCGTCGCCGACAGTGCGGCTGAAAAAGCGGGCGTGCAAGAACTCGACATTCTCGTGACAGCCGATGGCAAACCACTCAAGAGCATGGACCAACTCGTCGATGCCGTCGACAATCACGGCAAGTCTGAAACGGCCGTCACTCTGGAACTTTCGCGCAAGGGCGAGCTGGTGACGGTGTCGGTGACGCCAGTCAAGCGAGAAGAGACCCTCGTCCCAGGGTCCGCTCCCGAGGCAATGTGGGCGATGCCTGATGGCCGCGAAATGCAAATGCAAATGCGAGACTTGGCGCCGATGTTCGGCATGATGCGCGGGCAGTGGTTTGACATGAACTTCAACATGGATAAAGTTCCGAACGGCGTTTCGATCTCAGTCAGCAAACAAGATGACAAGCCAATTGAGATCACCATTAAGCGAGGCGACGAGACTTGGACGGTCGTCGGCGACGACGAAGAAGCTCTCGCTAAACTGCCCGACGATCTGCGACCCATTATAGAGCAAATGACAGCAGGAGAGTCGGCTGAACCCATCATTCGCTTTTCACCGAGTATGCCGATGGACAATCAACCTGGTTTTGACATGCCCCAGCCGATGGGTCATGACGAATTGCAGGCCGAAATGAAAGCTCGCTTGCAGGAAGTCGAGCGGATGATGGAGCAGATGCGCGAGCAGATGGAGCAGCAAGAATAGCGTCAAGATTGTACTCGTCACGCTCCGCGTGACGCTCATGATTTACAATGAGCGACAACACGGTGGAGCGTGACGGGTGCTTGTTTCATCACGGCGGAGCGTGATGGGTAGACTACGCGACCGATTCGGTTTCGGGCTCTTCTTCGTCCTCATACTCATACTCGTAATCGTATTCCTCGTCGTCGCCTGCTGCTTCGGTGTCTTTTTCCGTTTCGTCATCCTCTTCGTCGATCTCCGCTGCTTCTGAATCGGGTTCTTCCCACAGCGAGTCGTCGTCTTCTGCGTCTTCTTCGTATTCGTGCTCGCCGTCACCCGCGTCTGAGTTGTCGTCCGACTCTTCGTATTCGTCGGCGTCGACTACTTCGTCGTCATCTCCTTCGACTTCGGCCACTTCGTCAGCTTCCGTCTCGACGTTCCGAGGAGCGACATCGGCCGCGACCGGCCGGCCGGCTGAAACGGCTGGCGACTTAGCCGCGCCGCCGCGCATCGCTTCCCACTCCGCCACGCTGATTGAGACTTCGCGGGCCTGTGAACCATTGTACTCGCCGACGATTCGGTCTTCGGCCATGAAGTCGATCAGCCGGGCCGCGCGGCCATAACCAATGCCCAGCGCGCGTTGCAACAGCGACACGCTGCCGCGGCCTTCGCGGACGACAATATCGACGGCCGCTTCGTAGAGTTCATCACGATTCTTCAGGCTGCCGGCGGTCGCTTCGACTTCTTCTTTGGTCTGCAATTGCATCAACTCGCCGGCGAACTGAGGCTCTTCGGTTCCCACGTAATCGACAACACGGGTGATTTCGTCGTCGCTGAGATACGTCCCTTGTCCGCGCAACAACAAACTCGTGCCGGGCGACAGGAACAGCATGTCACCGTTGCCGAGCAATTTGTCGGCCCCGTTCTCGTCGAGCACGACCCGGCTGTCGGTGCGGCTGGCGACTTGGAAGGCGATGCGTGCGGGGAGGTTGCTCTTGATAAGCCCCGTGATGACATCGACTGTCGGTTTTTGGGTGGCGAGAATCAGGTGAATACCGACCGCTCGGCTTTTTTGCGCGAGGCGAATGATGTGTTGCTCGACATCTTTGCCGGCGGTCATCATCAGGTCGGCCATTTCGTCCGCGACGATCACAATGAACGGCAATTGCTTGGGAATTTCGCTCCACTCTTCTTCGCTGTTGGGCTGGACGCGGTCGCGGAGTTCCTCTTCGCCGAGTTGGTTGTAAACGCTCACGTGTCGCACGCCCGCGCGGGCCAGCAATTGATAGCGTTCTTCCATCTTGTCGACTGCCCAAGCGAGAATCGCCTCAGCTTTTTTCATGTCGGTCACCACCGGGTGCATCAGATGGGGCAACTTACGATAGCCCGACAGTTCGACCATTTTGGGGTCGATCATCAGCATCCGCACTTCGTCGGGACCCCGGCTCATGAGTATCGAAACGATGATTGAGTTGAGACAAACGCTCTTACCCGTCCCGGTGCGGCCGGCGATCAATAGGTGGGGGAGCGCGGCCAAGTCGACCACCATGGGATTGCCGGCGACGTCTTGGCCAAGGTAAATGGGGATTTTCATTCGCTTCGCTTGGCCATCGGTCTCTTCGATTACTTCGCGCAAGCGAACGAGTTGCCGCTTTTCGTTGGGGACTTCAATGCCGACGGTATTCTTGCCCGGAATTGGCGCGACAATGCGAACACTCGGCACGCGAAGCGCAATCGCAAGGTCGTCGGAAAGGCTAGTGACTTTGGCGAGCCGCAATCCCTTCTCGAGCTGCACTTCATACTGGGCGATCACCGGTCCCGTCTCGATGGCGACGACTTTGATGTTGAGCCCAAAGCTCTCGAACGCCTTTTCGAGCAGCTTTGCTTTGCGGCGGACTTCCTTCTCCTGCTCTTCGTACGAAAAGTCCTCGGCCGCGTTGAGCAGATCGAGCGGCGGCAACTCGTAGTCGAAGTTCGACTCGCCTCGTTGGTCGGCCTTTTGCAGTTGCTCGATGATAACTTCGCGTTCGGACTTAGGCTTTTTCTTCACCGGCAAAGGTTCGACGTTCTCGACTTCGTTCGCCGCTTTGACGATGCCGAGAGCGGACGAAACACGTTCGCGAAACGTCGTTTTTGCTCCTTCCACAGGAGCCGCTTGGTCGTCCGAGCGAGACGTCGGGGTACGCACAGTCAGCTCTCCAGCGTGCGCTTCCTCTTCTTCGTCTTCCTCTTCGTATTCGTATTCATACTCGGCCTCTTCGTCTTCTTCATCGTTCTCGCCATCGACTTCGGCAAATTCATTTTCTAAGTCGGTCTTCACCCGCGCGACGCCGGCGAACGCTCCGGCGCGAACGAGGCTCTTGCCCGCCAGCGCGCCGGTCGCGGCCGCGACGTGCAGCAGCGCGTAGTCGGTCGAGAGTAGCAAACCGGCTGCGAGTACACTCAGCGCGAAGATGTAAGTACCGGCCGTAGCGAAATGCGATTCTAGCCAAGTCCGCCCCATCGCTCCTAAGTAGCCGCCGGCGCCAACCAGTGGTCCGGGAGTCCAGTTTGGGAACAACATCGACGCGAGCGCCGTGAGCGCCACGACCGACAACACCCAACCGGCGACGCGAACGGCCGGTTGGTTCACATGACTTCGCCACGCGAGGATCGCCGTCACGGCGGCCAACGACCCCCAAGCGTACCAAGCGATCCCGCCAAGCGACTGGTACAAGTGATGCGACGCGAATGCACCGACGAATCCGCAAGCATTGGCGACGGTGGTCGGAGCTGGGAAGACGGCCTGCGCGGGTGGGTCGTTGTGGTCGTAAGTCGCCAGCGACACGCCGACGAAGAACGTCGTCGCGAGCAGGACGAGGGCGAGGATATCGAGTTGGCGATTGCGATTTTCGAACATTCGCAGCAGATGCAGTGGGGCAAAGTGGTTTCGGCCGGTGCGCGCAGCACCGGCTACTCTCGTTGCATCGACCATCCCAGCCGCGCAGCACAAGGTTCATTCGCACCGCTGCTAGCGTTCACGCGGTGGGCACATTGGCTACCCTCGGCAGGGCCGTTACAGCCGCGCTAACTGGTCGTTGGCTCAATTGAATACGAGCACGGGGCCGAGGTTGCCCGACGGGCGTAGCCGTAAGATCGCTACGAGCCGACCCGCGCCATCGACAGCGGCAAGCTCACTCGCCGTCGCATCGCAGGCGGGTACGAAGCGACCATTCCTGACGTCGACGATCTCACTGCCGGTCAACTCGAGTCGCGGCATGTCTGGCAATAACTTGATTGGGTTAATGAGCGCATTGCCGATGCTCTCGGTGGTCAGCGACTCCAGCGAAACCGCATCTTCGATCATCAATGATCCAATTGCGGTTCGCTCGAGACGACTCATCACAGCTCGGGTGCCAAGCGACTTGGCGATGTCGTCCCCGAGCGTGCGAATGTATGTGCCGCTGCCGCAACGGATGTCGAGTCCGAGCAACGGGTAGTCGCTGGCCACGATTTCGATTGCGTCGATTAGAACTCTGCGGCTTGGCATTTCGATCGTTTCGCCTTCGCGCACGCGCTTATAGGCTTCGCGTCCGGCGACTTTGACGGCCGAGTAAACCGGCGGCCGCTGCGTTATTTGGCCGAGGAAGCTCGGCACGACTTCGGCGATTTCGTCGCGCGTCGGTCTCGGTTGGTTGGCAAGTTCAACAACTTCGGTCTCTAAATCGAGGCTGTCGCTGACTCGGCCGAGCATAAAATCGCCTCGATACTGCTTCGGCAGTCGATGCGCATAGTCGACCAGCCGCGTCGCCGAACCAACAACCACCAGCAGTACGCCCGTCGCCAGCGGGTCGAGCGTTCCCGTGTGCCCGACCTTGGTGCCCCGCCCGATTAGTCGCACCACGCGGTCGACGACCTCCCGCGAAGTGAGCCCCGCCGGTTTGTGGATATTTAGTAACCCGAACATGCTCAGAATCTCGCCCCTGTTCCAGAAGCCGAATAGCAGCGAAGATACCCGCGTGAACGATTCAGAATTACCCCCCCACGAAGACTTCGGCGATAACGCCCCTATTGGGAGCGAGAGCGATTACGCTTCGCTCGACGGAGCGTTGCGCGATCACGCCATCGATTTACCAGGAGCGCAAATCGAGTCGATCGACGCCTATCGCCAGTTGCTGTGGCAAACGAACGAGAGCATCAACCTCACCCGGCACACGACCTTTGCGAAGTTCGTCGAGCGCGATATCGTCGACACCGTAAAGATAGCCGAGCATATTGAACGGGGCGCTCGGGTACTCGACATCGGCAGCGGTGGCGGTGTGCCCGGTTTGCTGCTGGCGATTGTGCGGCCCGATCTCGATGTCAGCGTCTGCGACTCGGTCGGCAAGAAATCGCGGGTACTGAGCGAGTTTGTCGAGCAGCTAAGGCTTCCTGTGCGAGTCTATGCCGCCCGAGTCCAGGATGTGTTGGAGTTGACGACGTTCGACTCGCTGATCGCTCGTGGCGTCGCGCCCATACGCAAACTGCTCACTTGGCTCGAGCCCCATTGGGACGCCTTCGACGAATTGTTGCTGATTAAAGGTCGCAAGTGGGTCGACGAGCGCGGCGAAGCCAGGCACCACGGGCTCATGCGAGGCAAACAACTGCGTCGCCTCGCCACTTACGAAACCCGCAGCTCGGGCGAGAGCGTGCTGCTGCGAATCTGGGCCGACGGCGGTGATTAGGCGGCGTGTAGGCCGTGCTCGCCGGTCGCCAAGCCGGTCACTCCTGCTATCGGCAATCTCGATCGTTCATTAAAATCAGGGCACGAGGTCACAGTAAAAAACCACCTTCTATTCGTTCAATTGTCAGGAACATCACAATGTCAGATTCATCAGAAACACCTGCCGATCTCTCGGCTTCCGCCGAAGGTGCCGCGCCGCAGCGTGCCCGCGTTGAGGTCGACGACAAGTCGGCCATTTGCACATACGCCAACTTCTGCCGTGTGACGGGAACGCCCGAAGAATTAATCCTCGACTTCGGGCTCAACGCCCAACCGTTCGGTGTACCGACCGAGCCGGTTTGCGTCCAACAGCGCATCGTGACCAACTATTTTACCGCGAAACGGATGCTGCAAGCACTGCATCTATCGGTGCAAAGACACGAACAAGCGTTTGGCGTACTAGAAACCGACGTACAAAAGCGCGTCGTTAAGAAAGGCCAATAGACAAAAAGTCAACTTCACAGGCGAGCCGTCGACGTAAGTCGCCCGTCGGGTCTTCGTCGCGTGTGGAAACGGCCGGGCAGGGGAAACTTGGGGAAGGCCCGGTGACTGACGTCACCGGCTCGCCTCGGCTTACCCCTGTGTCATGCGGCTTCGCTCCATGGCCAGTTCGGCTTTTTGGATGTAACTTGTGTCGCCCGTGCCCGCGTCGGCGCGTTGGTAGGTGACGCTGAGTGCCGCGTAGCTGAACGAGTCGTTCGGCTCAAGTTCGCAAAGCCTCTCTGCATAGGCGACCGCCTTATCGTGGTTGCCGAGTTTTTGCTGAACCACCGACATCGCGGCATGAGCCAGCGCGAAGCTCGGGTCGATGGCCAGCAGTTCGTCCAGTTTTGCGGCCGCTTCGTCGAATTTCTGGTTGTTCTTGAGTTGCTCGGCTTCTTTGTAGAGCTCGGGGATGGTGGCCATTTCCTTTGTCCTTGAGAGATGCTATCGGTCGCGAAATTCGCCAAGACTTTCGGCCAGAGTCGAGAAATGCCGAATCTCTTAGCGAGTTTCGCGTGGAGAAAATCGCTACTCGCGAGATTGTACGGAGCACGAATCGTGTTCCCCAGCCCCCGCTAGCTGGTGTCTGCTATCTTCCGCATGAGTGGCAAAATCGGCACGTTCCCTTAACCGCTTAGGTTCGGTTCATCCGATAAATGCCAGAGGACCGCGATATTCCCTGTAGCCCACCCACTGCTAGCAAACGCCGGCCAACGCACCATCGATCAAAGGACCACCCACCGTGACGATTCATCCCTTGGCTGACGTAAGCCCCCGTGCGGAACTGGGCAGCGATGTTGAAATTGGCCCCTTTGCCGTAGTCGAGGGGGACGTTCGCATCGGAGATCGTTGCCGGCTGGCCGCTCGCTCGACAGTGAAAGCCGGGACAACGCTTGGCGATGACTGTGTCGTTGCCGAAGGGGCAGTGCTAGGGGGAATGCCCCAACACCTTCACCAGCCACCGCAGCCTGGTGGGCTGGTTGTGGGCCAACGAAATCTGATTCGCGAAAACGCGACGCTCCACCGCGCGATGGTGACTGGCGAGAACACCACCATCGGCGACGACTGTCTCATCATGGTAGCGGCCCATGTCGCTCACGATTGTCGGGTAGGCAACCAGGTGGTATTGACCAATAACGTGATGCTCGCAGGTCATGTGACGGTCGGCGACCGTGCCTACCTCGGTGGTGGGTCGGCCGTGCATCAGCATTGCCATGTGGGCCGGGTGGCCATGATCGGTGGGCTCGCTCGCATCGATCAAGACGTGTTGCCCTTTGTGATGATCGATGGCGAATCGAATCGTGTCGTCGGACTGAACAAAGTAGGACTCCGCCGGGCCGGTATCGAAGCAGCCGACCGGGCGACTATCAAAGAAGCCTACCGCCGCATCTTCCGCGATGATTTGTCGTTTGCCGAGCTGATGGCGGCGCTTGAGGCGGAGTTCAGCGATGGACCGGTCGCCGAGTTTGCCGACTTCTTGAGCCACACGACGCGTGGCTTCGTCCGCGAACGCCGCCGTACGACACGGCCCATGCTTCGGATTGTGCCGAGTGTCGATGATGCACACGATGAAGCACACGACGACGTTGCAAAAGCAGCGTAAGTTTATTGGCCTTGGATACGCGAGGCTGCTATTTTGGAGGGTGTGCAAATTCACCCCACCATACGGCGTGTCGTCGGGCTGTTGGCCTGCGTGTTGGTCGTAAAGACGACTGTCGCGATAGTGCTGAATTACCGCGACTACTTCCCTGCCAATTTTCGCTCTGATTTCTTACTGGGGCGCGAGTCGTACTTCGATGGTGCCTACGCCATTGCCTTCTACACGCACATCTTGAGCGGGCCATTTTGTTTGCTCGCAGGGCTGGTGCTGCTGAGCCGCCCGATTCGACGACGCTACCCGGCGTGGCACAGGCGATTGGGTCGGTCGATGGTAGTTTGTGTCCTCGTGCTGCTCACACCGAGTGGGCTGTGGATGTCGGCCTACGCCATGACCGGCCGAGTGGCGGCCCTTGGATTTGCTTTGCTATCGCTCGCTACCTTCGTCGCCGCAGCACTTGGTTGGCGGGCCGCCTTGCGTCGCGATTTTGTGCACCATGAGCGATGGATGCAGAGGCTTTACGTGCTGCTCGCATCGGCGGTGGTGCTGCGCATCATCGGCGGCTTGTCTGAGGTCGTAACCGTTCACGACCCGATACAACGCTTCACTCGTCCGTAGCGACAGTTGTCGCTTGAGTGGGGAGCAGTGACGGAGCCAGTTGGCCGGCGAATTGGGCCTCCACGGCGGCAGTCAGATAGTGATAGGCGCTGCGATTT
>JBGSRO010000110.1:0-2537 GCA_041737535.1 Pirellulales bacterium
ACATCCGCCAACTCGATCCTCGAAACTCCTTCCTCATACCCGTCACCTCCGTGCCGTTGAGAAGAACAGAATGCTCGATGATATGTACGCATGCTAGCGATCAGTTGGTTCTTATGGTTTTGAGATAGGTTCTAAGTCGACTCGACTTCACCTTGCAACATTCGGCCCGTGGCCGCTGCACAGGCCACGAGGTCGCCGCGATACTTGGGGAACACAACGCCTCGGCTCGTGCCGTCGCGATGATGTCCCGCGCGTCCGATTCGCTGCAAGCCGCTGGCAATAGTCGGCGGCGCTTCGATCTGAATCACGAGATCGACCGCCCCCATGTCGATGCCCAGTTCCAGCGAACTGGTCGCGACAATGGCCGGAAGCGTGCCTCGTTTCAGGCGATCTTCAATCGCGGCCCGTTTGTCTTTTGCGACCGATCCGTGATGCGCGAGCGAAATTTCATCGCCGGCGAGCTCGTTGATGGCCTGCGCGAGTCGCTCGGCAAGCCGACGGCTGTTCACGAAAATCATCGTCGAGCGATGGCCCTTAATGAGCGTCACGAGTCGCGGATGAATCGATGGCCAAATGCTGGGCGAGCCAACCCCCGCCGCCGGGCCCGAGTCGATCAAAGGCTGCTCGCCCATGCGGGCCATGTCGTCGACCGGCACTTCGACTTTGAGTTCGAGTCGCTTCGGCTCGCTGGCGTCGATGATTTCAATCGAGCGAGTCGGCACCGCGCGATCGGCATCGACCGGTGCATCGCCTCCGGCCAATAGCCTGGCCACTTCGTCGAGTGGCCGTTGGGTGGCCGACAACCCGATTCGCTGCAATGGTTTCACGACGCCCGCTTGTCGTCGAAGCCGCTCGAGTCGCTCGAGCGACAGAAATAAATGAGTCCCTCGTTTGCTACCGACCATCACGTGAATTTCGTCGATGATCACTGTGTCGACTTGGTCGAGAATTTCACGCGCCCGTGAGGTAAGCATCAAATAGAGCGACTCGGGAGTCGTGATAAAGATGTCGGGCGCGTCGCGTGCAATCCGCACCCGCTCGGCTGGCGGTGTATCGCCCGACCGCAGGGCAACCGTCGGCACGACATGCGCGACCCCCTCGCGCTCGGCAACCGCGTTGATCCCGGCGAGCGGCGCGCGAAGATTACGATCGACATCGACTCCGAGCGCCTTGAGAGGCGAGATGTAAAGCACCCGAACCTTGCGACTCGGCTTCCCTTTCACGATCTCCACCGGCGGTGGGCTGAACATCAGCCGGTCGATCGCCGCGAGAAACGCCGCCAGCGTCTTGCCCGACCCGGTCGGCGCGAGTAACAGCGTGCTCCGCCCCTCAGCAATCGCCGGCCAAGCGAGTTCCTGAGCCCGCGTTGGCGTGCCGAACGAGTCACGGAACCAGGTTTGGGTGGGGGGGTGGAACATGGTTTGGGAGACGGGGGTCGGGGCAATGGGGAACACCACTCTACGGCGGCGCGTCGTTGTTTGACAACGCGTCGCGAAATGGGTTTGACAACGCGTGGCGAAATGGGTTTGCCAACGCATGGCAAAATGGGCCACGGGCATCGTGCCGGCGATTAGCTGGACGGCGCCGGGTTGCGATACGGCCGATGCAGGGAACCACCGATAGACGCCGATAAACGCCGATGATTCTTGATGGAGAATACCAAGTCGAGTGAAAGCCGCACCGGCGCTGCGTTTGATTCGCAAATGAACAACGACTTGGCGCTGTCCAGTTAGGATCGCCCGCGAATTAACTTCCCGATTACGCAAGCTGCCTCGACATTTTTTGCCGGTCGTCGTCCCGTTAACCGCCACGACGCAACGAGCGCCAAGTACACGGCGGAATTGGCGCGACCGTTCTCGATCAGCGCCAGCAGTCAACTGCTAAGTCGATTGATCCTCGCGCGCGTACTGACCTCGAAAACTCAATAAATGGCTGTTCTCAATGGCAAAACAGCATTCGTAACGTTGAGTTTCTGACGCAAGGGTGTCAATAAGCAGCACACGTTGGCGAGCTTTTTCGCTCTGCTCGTGGCGCTCGCCGCGTCGTGGCGGTTTTTCCCTAGCTCCCCGATTTTCCAATGGCACCCGGTCGTTCTTGAAAAATATCGCGATCGAAGAAAGGAAGTTGTTGGCCAGCCATCCCTAAGCATGGCCGCTAGAACCACTTGCTGCGCATGAAGAAATAAACCATGCCGGCGGGCACTATGGCGCAACCGATCAGCATGGCGATCATGAGGGTGTCTGACTCAAACGGCAAGCCTTTAAAATTCTGGCCCCAAAAGCCGGTGATGAAAGTCAAAGGCATGAAGATCGCGCTCAGCAATGTCAGGCGCTTCATAATCTCACTGGTCCGTTGTGAGGCTGACCAATGATAGGCGTCCAATGCGTTGCCGAGTAAGAACCTATCCCAGAACCTCAAGAATTCCGCCACAGGATGTGAGCGAAGACGAGATGCAACAAGGCTTCGTAGTTTTTGGCCTTCTTTTCCCACCGCACCAGAATGCGGCGGTAGCGATTGAGCCACGAAGCGATGCGCTC
>JBGSRO010000052.1:0-18178 GCA_041737535.1 Pirellulales bacterium
CACCGCAGAAAATGGTCCCAAGTGCTGGAGACTCGACAGGCTGCGGAGCCAGTCCCATTTTTTCGCAACTGCCGTTCTCTCGATGCTAACGTCAATCGTAACTCGTTCATATGCGGAAGTTATTTTGCGTTCGTTCCTTAAGGATTCCCGCCTTCGCGGGAATGACGTAGGCCGTTAGCGTGGCGTAATCGTCCACGCTTGACCTTGCCGCCTGATAGCGACCCCCGCCTGATCGGCAATTTCACTTAGCAATTCGTCGATCGTCACCGTTTTCACATCGAATGAAATTCGACTGCCGAAATCATCGGATCGAAGTTTCGATTTATCGACGGTCGCGCCGAGTTGCGTCGCAAGTTGTTCGATTACGAAGTCGGCCCGTTGGTCGCGGACGCGCAACGTGAAGCGACGGTCACTTAAGTCGGCGACTGGCTGAGGACGGGGTTTGGCGGTCGCTGTGGCAAGCAATCCCGCCGCGCGGGCGAAGCTTTCGTGATCGGCCATGTTGCCGCGAATCCAGAGGTCGTTTCCGCGCCGCTGGGCATTTTCGCTCAATGGCTTCGCCGCCGCGAGCATCTTCTCGCGATGCCGGTCGACGAGCGTATAGCGGCGATCGATAGTCGAAGCGTTGGGAAGTTTCTCAATCACTAGCGAAGCGGTGTCGCCCGAATGAAATGTCAAGTCAAATCCAAACAGCAGCAGCGTCAACAAATCGGTGGAAGAAATTCGCGAAATCGAACGAGCCGCAAGCAGGTCGTGCGGTACGAGTTCGATGCCGTAAACGGTCAGTTCGTCTTGATTACCGATTCGTTCAATCAACGCAGCAGGCGTCGTTAGTTTTTCCCATTCCCAAGCGTGTTGGTCCGTTAATTCGCGACGCGATGTTTTGGCAAGCTGTCGATTTTGCGCGATGGCGATTCTCAGTCGCGCCACGCGCTTGGCGGTAGCGATGTAAATGACCGGCCCGATGCGTTGGGATTGAAGTTTGTGAAGTGCCGCGATGCTTTCGACTAACTCAACGAGTGGCATCGCCTTGGCAGTGAACTGCACGGGCCGCGTGTGATCGACGCGGCGGTCGATCCAAATAGCGATGCCAGTGGTCTCGGTCAGCCGCCGGGCAACTTCGCCGAGCGCGACGCCATCCCATGAAGCGGTGATCGGCTGATCGAGGCGAGCTTCGGCGACAGGCTCTATTGCTAGAAATTCAGTGAGCAAAAGCTCCTGGCCGACGGAAGCGCTCGCGACCACCGCGATGGCAAGAATGCTAGCGAAGACACCGACGAAAAAGTTTGGCAAGCGGTGTTGCGTGCCGCGCCGAATGATTTGGCGTAGTACACGATTCAGCGCGTTTGACTTTGACTCACTGGGCACTTTGACTCGCCGGACATAGTCTAACGTCTCACGAAAGAACCCTCAGTTTAATCAGCGAACGGCAGTTCCGCTACGTTTATTTTATTTGCAAAAATATCATTTTTTGATCGCTCGCTTTTTTATTGTGCGTCTCGCAGTCGTGATTACACTCGGTGTTAGATGAATGGCTGCTGAGGTTGCGACATAGGGTCGCCGAACGGCCAATTGTCAGCTGCCAAATGAGGCCCAAGAGGCCGATAAGGACTTTGACCGTGGACGAAGCATCCCTGCGCGTGCCGGTGATCATTCGCGAGTATCACCGCTATCTCGAAGAACAAGACTCTGCCGCCTACGTACAGTCGGTAGCGCGTCGCTACACCTGCGGGTCGCTCGAACGGGTCGCGGCGAGTGGCGACCGGGTTGCTCGGCGAGCGGCGGTGCTGGCGCTCGGTTTTATCGGTGATTACGATTGCAACGTCGTGATGGGCCGGGCGCTTGTCGATCGCGACCGGGGAGTGCGGACAATTGCCGAAAATGGCATTCGCGACATCTGGTGCCGCGTCGGAAGCCGCGAACAACGCCTCTCACTGCGGACACTGATTCGCCTCAACCAGTCGCGACGCTACGAAGAAGCGGTCGGGTTGGCGGCCGAACTCATTCACGAGTCGCCTTGGATCGCCGAAGCGTGGTGCCAACGTGGAACGGCTTACTTCCACCTCGGCCAATTCGACGCCGCGATTCGCGACTGTCACCAAGCGCTCGAAATCAATCCCTATCACTTCACCGCCGCTGCCGGGATGGGGCAATGTTATCTTTTACAAGATAACCCAGTCGCGGCCCTCGAAGCGTTCCGCCGGACTTTGCGACTGAACCCCGGAATGGAAGAAGTCCGTGCACAAGTGATTCAGTTGCAGCGTTCGATCAAAGATGAGTCGTAACAAGAGTCATTCCCGCGAAAGTGGGAATTTAGCCACATCGCTCGCCACACGTTTCAGAATTGCGGCGCGACGACGTTGCGACGAGCAATGACAAACCGTTCGATGCCGTCGACCGTCGATCAATACGAACGCAACTCTCTTTGGATTCTTACCTGCGCGGGAATGACGCCGCGTTAACGATAGTTCGTCGGAGCTTGCTGCGGAGCCATCGCCTGACGGACGCCACTAGCGTAGCGATCGGCTGACGACCAGAACTGGCTCAACGTTTCTTCGCTGCTGAACAAGTAAAAGTTGCCAGCGTACTCGACAGAAAACTGCCGTGTGCCGGGAACCGACTTTCCGCCGTCGATGGCGAGCACCGGATCGACGCCGCCGAGTACCGGGCTGTAAACGTCGCCGTTGCCCGGCTTCAAGAACTCATCGCGAGCCGCTTGGCTGGCGAACAAGTACGTACGACCACGATGCACGGCTCCCCAACTCGGGTCACCTTTTTGCCAACGCCACTCGTTTTTCATCGTCACGGGACAGAAACCTTCGAACCCTAGCGGCGGGCTACCGGCCGGAAGCTGGAGTTCGGTGGCGGCGACCTGTTGTTGTGAAGGTGGTGGAGTTGCCGGCCGAGTGTCTTGAGGAATGACCGGTTGCTGTGCATGAGGATCGTTAGCAACAGGAATAGCTGCGGGCTGCATCGCGTAGCGATTTTGCATCGGAGCAGCAGGCGGCGTCATCTCGGCTACCTTCGGACCGTTCGCGAATGGGTTTTGTTGTTGCGTAGCCGGTTGCTGTGCGACACTAAGGTCCGCGTAAGCCGAGTTCACTGGTTGGCTCATGCCGTTGTTCGCTGTGACTTGCTGAAACTGTCGACCGGTGGTCGACTTATAGTCAGTCGCGACTTTGCTGATCTGCGCGATGTAAGCCATTGGTTGTTGTTGGCTAACGAACTTGTCAACGATTTGACCTTGAGGAGTCAGCACGACATCGGTCGGGACGCGGGTGATACCGAGGCTGGTGGCAAGATTGGCGTTTTCATTCGCATTGAGTTTCACGGGCACGTAGTCGGTGGCGACGACATGTGCGACGTTTTCTTGATTGAAAACGGCATTGTCGAGCACCCGGCAAGGACCGCAACTGGGTGTCCAAAAGTGGACCAGCAGCAGTTTATTTTGGGCGGCCGCTTGTTGTTTGGCCGCTTCGAAGTCGGTCTGCCAGTTGATACCGGGCTGAGCGAGTGCGGACGCGGCCAGGGTAGCGAAAGCGATCGTGAACGAGGCGAAAAAATGGAGCTGCCGCATGACATTCCCTCGGTGAGCGGTGCTTGAACGTGCGAAAAGTGAAACTTCGTCCGGGTTGTCCGGGCTCTATCCTTTCTTTCCATCGACCGCCGGGGGCGGGCAACTTGCGAATGATTGTGTCGAATTTGCCGATTATTCGGCATTCGACTGAAATTTCGCCCCCACGGATTTGAGAGCGTCAGATAAAGATTTGGTAAAGCTAGCGGCAATCGACTTGACAAATTCGCCCGAGTATCGAATACTGCTGCGTAGTTGCAGGCTGTGGCGGATTTTTCCGCTGTGGTCATCGAGTCTGCTGGGGTTTCCGGCACGGTAACCGTCGAAACGTTGCGTTAGAGAACGTTCGAGCCGGTTTTCGCCCGTCGCCAAAAATTGTTTCTGCGGCACCAATCGTTTCTGCAGTATCAAGACCTCAAGGCGACGAAGTCCTCAATGAGACCCGACGTAACTGGTTTGGGATCTTGTGTGAATGGGATTCACGCGGCAAAGCTACTTTGAGAGCTGCAGTCAGTATGGCACCGAACGGCGTGGGGCAGGCGCCAGGAAATAGCGGCATTTTGATTGAGTCGCGAATCAATTGAACTTGCGTCATTTCATTGTGAAGGGCCTCGGTGAAGGGCTTGTTGCTAAAGGCCACTTGGTGCCCGATAATCGAGCGAGCATAAGTCAACGAACAGGCCACCGCACGCTTTTTTTAGACGCGGTTTTCGCCCTCCACTATGTCAACCACTTACCGGTATAAAGAACACTGGCACTGGCACACTTTAAGTTGTGCCGCCACTCAGCCAACGAACTACTAAGGGATGCTCAACCGATACTCTGACGAGCGGAATCGGGTAGAGCACACAATTTTCTGGCCGAGCCAACGACCGCGATGCGATGCCGCTTCGCCCAGATTGGCTCAGCCTCTGCAAGTTTTGGACTTCGCAGTCTACGCACATTGACTAGTCCAAAATTGCAACTTGTTAGGTCGCCTACGACAAGCGGTCGGCGGCGACCAGGAGCGCACAATTCGCTGCGCAATGTTTTCAGCCGAGGTTTTGATACAGATGAACAAACGGAATAAGGGACGCTATCGAGGGCGTAACAATTCGAACGGCAACTCCGGTAGCAATTCGAATAGCAACGCGAACGCGAACGCGAATAACGGCCAAGGACGGGGCAAGTACCGCAACAATCGCAATCGCCGTGGCAACAGTGGCGGCGGCGACAATCAGCCGCAAGGGCAGTACGACGAGAACGTTTCGTCGGCTTTGCTTCCGAGCTCGGGAGTGCTCGAAATGCACCCCAACGGCTACGGCTTTCTCCGTAACCCGGGCGATAATTTTGCCCGCGAGCGGTCTGATCCTTTCGTGCCCGGCACGATGATCGAGAAGTATGGGCTCCGCGAAGGACTGCTGCTCAGCGGGCTCGTCCAAAACAATCGTAAGGGCCAAGGCCCGCGGCTTCGCGAACTACTCGACGTCGACGGCATGTCGCCCGATGACTATGTAAACGTTAAGAATTTCGACGACCTCACGGCAATCAACCCCGAAGAATGGTTTCAGCTCGAAACGGGCCAAGAACCTTTGAGTACGCGGGTGATCGACTTGTTGGCTCCGCTCGGCAAAGGCCAACGCGCACTCATCGTTGCGCCGCCACGAACCGGCAAGACGGTGCTCATGCAGCAACTCAGCCAAGCGATTTCGGCCAACTATCCCGAGGTGGCGATGATGGTGCTGCTCATCGACGAGCGGCCCGAAGAAGTCACCGACATGAAACGCAACGTCACCGGCGAAGTCTTTGCCAGCAGTCTCGACCAAGACGTCGAAAGTCATGTGCGACTGTCGCAACTCACCATCGAACGCTGCAAGCGGCTCACCGAGATGGGCAAAGATGTGTTCATGGTCATGGACAGCATCACACGACTCGCGCGGGCGTTCAATAAGTGGGTCGGCAATACGGGCCGCACCATGAGCGGGGGCGTCGACATCAAAGCGATGGACATTCCCAAGAAACTGTTCGCCACCGCACGAGCTTTCGAAGAGGGTGGCTCGCTCACCATCGTCGGCACCGCACTCATCGACACCGGCAGCCGGATGGACGACTTGATTTTTCAAGAGTTCAAAGGAACCGGAAACATGGAGTTGGTGCTCGACCGCAAACTGGCCGACCGGCGGATTTGGCCCTCGATCGACATCGAACAATCGGGCACACGCCGCGAAGAAAAGTTGCTGCCCCCCGAAATGTTGCACGCCGCGACCATGTTGCGACGCACACTATCGACAATGCACCACATCGACGCAATGGAACAACTCACCAGCCGGCTTGGCAAGTACAAGACGAATGAGGAGTTTATTAGTTTGATTCAGGGTGCGCGCAATTCCGATTAGATCCGCGGTTCGGAAGGGCGAGACTCCAGCCAAGCTTTCAGCGGTCGGCTTTCAGCCAGTATATTTCGCTTCGCAAGAATGCTGGGCGACGCGGTTGTCCTGCCCACAGTGGCACAGTGAGCTTCTGAAGATTGTTGAAATTCGCAAAGACGCTGCCGCGGCCAATGGCTCGACACTTGCTTCGAGCTCAAATGCGAAAAACGCATCAAAAAAATGCGGCCTTCAGTTTGCTTCTACTTGCCTATTCTAAGTCATCGAAACTCAACGTTCCGATGAACTAGTACAGGCAAGGCATTATTAACGCGAGTCGAAAAAGCGCTATTTCGCTGCGTGAGCTTCGGATGTTGACACTCGCTAAAGACTCGGTATCATCAATTTGTAGCCAAGGCTACATTTTTAGTCCGAGAGTCAACGACCTATGCGATTCGCTCTGCTAATACTGCTCGCGCTCGGCGCTGCCGTCGGCTGCCAACCGGCTCGGCAGGAGTCTCGCCCTCCCGAGGGCAAACTTCGCGTTCTCGCAACCACTGGCATGGTGGCCGACATTGTTCGCGAAGTGGGAGGTGAGCAAGTGGAAGTGACACAGCTCATGGGGGCGGGGGTCGACCCCCACCTCTACAAGACGTCGCGCGACGATGTGCAGCGTATTCTCGATGCCGACGTGGTTTTCTATTCGGGGCTGATGCTCGAAGGGAAGATGAGCGACACGCTCGTTCAAGTTGCTCGCAAGAAACCGGTAGTTGCCGTCACCGAGCAAATCGACCCGGCTAGCTTGCTCGAACCTGCGCAGATGCAGGGCCATTACGACCCCCATGTATGGATGGATGTCGCGGCTTGGGCCAAGTGTGTCGACGTGGTTGCCGAGACCCTCGCCGCCGAGCGACCTCAACATACTGGCGAATTCGCATCGGCAGCCGACGAGTATCGGCAGCAACTTGCTGCCCTCGACGACTACGCAAAGCGGGCCATTGCGTCGATTCCCGAACAGCGGCGGGTGCTGGTCACTTCGCACGATGCGTTCAATTACTTCGGCCGTGCCTATGGTCTCGAAGTCGAGGGGGTCCAAGGAATTTCGACTGAATCCGAAGCGGGGCTGCAACGCATTAATGCGCTGGTCGACATGCTCGCGAAGCGAGACGTGGCGGCCGTGTTTGTCGAGAGCAGCGTTTCGGGCAAGAGCATCGAAGCGCTCATCGACGGTGCCGCTGCCAATGGCCACACCGTGCGTATCGGTGGCGAACTATACTCCGATGCGATGGGACCGGCCGATACCTACGAGGGAACCTACATCGGCATGATTGATCACAACGTGACACTGGTAACGCGTGGCCTCGGCGGCGACGCACCCGAGCGGGGAATGTCTGATCGCCTCAATGCCGTTGGCAACTCCCCATGAAAAGCACCCAAGCCGACAACGATAAGAATGTTCCGCTGTCGGTTTACGACCTGACAGTCGCTTACCATCGCAAGCCGGTGATTTGGGATGTCGAGTTCGAGATTCCCAAGGGACAACTCGTTGGCATCGTCGGGCCGAACGGCGCGGGTAAGAGCACTCTCATCAAAGCGATCTTGGACCTCGTGCCGAGAGCGTCGGGGCGAGTGCGAGTGTTTGGCAACAACTACCAACAGAATCGCGGACGGGTAGGCTACGTACCACAGCGTGAGAGCGTCGACTGGGATTTTCCTATCGATGCCCTCGACGTGGTGACGATGGGACTATACGGACAGATCGGCTGGTTTTGGCCGGTCCGCAAGAAACATCGCCAATTGGCGATGGAAGCGCTCGAGCGGGTCGGCATCGCTGACCTTGCGCGACGGCAGATCAGCCAGCTATCGGGCGGACAACAGCAACGGACGTTTCTCGCTCGTGCGCTCGTGCAAGACGCCGATCTGTATTTCATGGATGAACCTTTTGCGGCGGTCGACGCTTCGACCGAAGCGGCGATCGTTGATGTGCTGCGCGAGATGAAACAAGCAGGCAAAACGACACTCGTCGTCCATCACGATCTGCAAACGGTCCCCGAGTACTTCGATCAGGTGATTTTGCTCAACATGCGCGTCGTCGCACATGGTCCGGTCGATGATGTCTTTACCGCCGAGAACTTGCAGAAGACTTACGGCGGTCGCCTCACACTGCTCGACGAAGCCACCGAAGCGATGCGGCGGAAGGAGCGCTCGTTATGAGCGCCGCGCGTGGCCGACTTTGCTTGACTTGCTTGGCCACCCTATCGCTGGCATTCGTTTTCGCGGCCCCTTGCCCTGCGCAAAGCGGTAATCGCTCGATTGCCGATCGCTCGATCGATTGGCCCACGTTCGCCGATTGGCGGCGCGTGCTCTCGCTCCGCGATTACAACACTCGCGTCGTCGTTGTCGGCACGTGTCTCTTGGGACTGGGGACCGGTGTCGTTGGCAGTTACACGCTGCTTCGTAAGCGTGCGTTGACCGGCGACGCACTGAGCCACGCCACTTTGCCGGGCATCGCGCTCGCATTCATCATTTCGACAGCGTACGGTGGCGAAGGCAAATCGTTGCCGCTGCTACTCGCAGGAGCCGCCGTTACCGGTGTGCTCGGTGTCGTGGCTATCCTGTTGATCCGCCGAGGGACGCAAATCAAAGAAGACGCGGCGCTAGGGACGGTGCTCAGTGTCTTCTTTGGCGCGGGTGTGGCGCTGCTCGGCATTGTCCAGCAGATGAAAGGGGGCCACGCCGCCGGGCTCGAAGGATTCATCTACGGAAAAACTGCCACGATGCTCGCGCGTGATGCGATCCTCATCGGCACCGCTTCGCTCATTTGTTTGGGGATCACGACAGCGCTTTCGAAAGAGTTGCGGCTCTTGTGTTTTGACCAGGCGTATGCCGCATCGTCGGGGATGTCGGTTTGGCTGCTCGACACGCTGCTCATGGCGATGGTGGTCGCCGTGACGATCATCGGACTGCAAGCCGTCGGGCTGGTGCTGGTGATTGCGCTATTGGTGATTCCGGCGGCTGCGGCACGGTTTTGGACCGAGCACTTGGCAACCATGTCGGTGATTGCCGGTGTGATTGGCGCGCTCAGCGGAGCGATTGGCTCGGCGGCCAGCGCACTACTACCACGGTTGCCGTCTGGGGCGATGATCGTGATGGTGGCGACCGCGTTCTTTCTGGTGAGTATGGTCTTTGGTCGCTCGCGCGGTGTGATGGTCCGCTGGTGGCGACGACGCCAGTTGAACCGGCGGATCGTCCTCGACCACTTACTGCGCGGGGTCTTCGAGATCACCGAATCCGACCATGCGTCGCCCACGCCCGGAGTGCCGTCGCCGAGTGTAATGGCAAGGTTCGATAGTCTTCTCCCTTTGCGAAGCTGGTCTTCGCGGGAACTTGCGAGGGTGATTCGTCATGCCGAGCGCGAGGGTTACGTCCGCTGGGCGGCCGATCGCGATGTGCGGCTCACTGAAGAGGGTGTCCGCGAAGCTGAACGACTAACGCGGCAACACCGATTGTGGGAATTGTACCTGGTGACTTACGCCGACGTAGCGACTGCCCGGGTCGATCGTGGTGCCGATGCCATTGAGCACGTGCTCGAGCCAAATACCATCGACCGACTCGAAGAGCTGTTGCGTCAGCGACGGCACCAACAACTTCCGGCGAGTCCTCACGAAATCACCCGTGCGACAGAGTCGGGAGGTGCGTCTTGAACCCACTGCAATACGTGGCCGAACGCATTTCGTTCGATGGCTGGATCATCCTGGCCGGTTCGCTGTGCGCCATCGCGGCGGCGCTGCCGGGGTGTTTTCTCGTCTTGCGACGACTGAGTCTGCTCGGCGACGCGATCAGCCATGCGGTGTTACCTGGGCTGGCCGTCGCGTTTTTCGTCAGCGGCACGCGCGACAGCATCGCCATGTTCGTCGGTGCTGTCTGTGTGGGCTTGCTCACAGCGCTGCTTACCGAGTCGATTCGCCAATATGGAAATGTCGACGAGGGGGCTTCGATGGGTGTCGTGTTCACTTCGCTCTTTGCGTTGGGATTGCTGTTGATTGTGCAAGCGGCCGATCACGTCGACCTCGACCCGGGTTGTGTGTTGTATGGAGCGATCGAACAAACGCCGCTCGACCGGTGGATGATTGCGGGTGCCGAAGTACCACGCGTCGTCGTCGTTCTCGGTGTTGTGGCTCTCGTCAATCTGTTGATTGTGATTGGCCTGTTCAAGGAACTTAAAATCTCGGCTTTCGATCCTTCGCTGGCGACAACGAACGGAATCAGCGCCGGCATCACACATTATCTGCTCATGGCAATGGTCGCGGTGACCGCTGTCGCAAGTTTCGAAAGCGTTGGCAATATTCTTGTCGTTGCCATGTTCGTCGTGCCGCCAGCGACGGCGCTGCTCATCACAGACAGACTTTGGATGATGTTGATTGTTGCCGCGATTGTGGGGGTCGCTTCGGCCGCTTGCGGACACTGGGCGGCGGTGGAAATTCCTCACCTGTTCGGCATGGGCAGCACCAATACGGCCGGTATGATGGCCGTCGCGGCTGGTGGTTTTTTCACGCTCGCGGCGCTCTTCGCACCTCGGCAGGGTGTGGTGGTCCGGTGGATTCGTAGGTTGAAATTGTCGCAACAAATTCTCAGCGAAGACGTGCTGGGTTTGCTCTATCGAGCTGCCGAACGCGACGCCGGTGTGCTCGATATCGACGACTTGGCTGACCGATTGCTAGCGAGCCACGTCGCCATTCGCGCGACGATTGCCATGCAGCGGGTGGTCGGCAACATCACGTGCTCTCATGGCACGCTCAGGCTCACACCCGCAGGAAATGCCCGCGCGCAGGCACTCGTGCGTTCGCACCGTTTGTGGGAACAATATCTCAACGAACGGGCCGGGCTCGCGAGCGACCGATTGCACCTCTCAGCCGAGCGGTTGGAACACTACACCAATCCGGAGTTGCGGCGGCAACTCGACGAACAGACTTCGCCCGGGACACTCGACCCTCACGGCAGCGAGATTCCGCCCGAGCAAGAATGAGCTAGACAGCGACCCGCCGCGCCACGTCACGATAGCGAGAGCGATACTCGCGAGGCGACATGTTGCGAAATTGTCGAAAGCGGCGGTTGAAATTCGACGAATTTTCGAAGCCAACCGCCAGGCAGATGTCGAGAATACTGCGATCGGTTTCAATCAACAATCGCGACGCCATGCCGACGCGTAATTCGTTA
The DNA here is from genome assembly GCA_041737535.1 of Pirellulales bacterium. Taxonomy (GTDB): domain Bacteria; phylum Planctomycetota; class Planctomycetia; order Pirellulales; family Lacipirellulaceae; genus JBGSWC01. The sequence continues at coordinate 11,137 of JBGSRO010000052.1, forward strand.
ATGTAGCGTGTCACCGTCCGCTGTGTTGCGCCGCGAAAGAAGCGGCAAAATGCCGACGGGGTCATGCCCGCTTGATCGGCGATCATCGTCTGGCTGAGCGTGGCGTCGGTCAGATGCTCGTCGATGAATCGACACACCGAGTGCAGTCGCGACTGCAATCGCCGTTGGAACTGTGGCGAGTAGCTCTCACTGGCAAGACTGCGACAGCGCATCGTCGCCAAATCGCGCAAACAGCGCAGCAGCGAGATCAATCGATCGAATGGCGACTCATCGAGCATGTGGGCCATGATATTGCCGATGCGCACGGCAGCGTCGGACGAAAAATGAAGCCCCTGTTGACTGCGGAGCAGCAACCCGTCGACGACAGAAAACTCAGGCGACCGACGAAGATGTTCGCCCAACAGATCGGGAGGAAACTGGAGCACCAATGCCTTGTGGCGATCGTAGACTTCGCCCCGATACTCGTCGCTCGACCAGTGGTGAGGCAAGTTTGATCCGAGCAATACCAAGTCGTGATCGGAGTACGACTCGATGCTGTCGCCCACAAAACGAGTGCCGGTCCCGCCGGGAACGTAAGTCAGTTCAAATTCGGGATGGTAGTGCCAAGTCGCGGGCTGGTTAATGTCGCTGCGGTCGAAACAGCGAATCGACGTTCCAGCCGGCGGAATCAGCTTTTCGAAAGTGGGGTTCATGCTGGCGGGCTCATTCACGATCAGTCATTCATTGCTCTAATTTCAACACAATTGACAACAAAATCAAGCAAATACTCAAAAGGCGCAAAAAAAATATGGCTTGGGGTCAACAGCGTGAGAGAATTAGCCAAAAATTGCAATCAAGATACATCGAAGTTGAATCGCATCATTTGCGACCATCGAATTGAATAAAACCATGCAAAAAACAGATCGACGACAGTTTATTGGTTCGCTAGCCGCGACGACGGTTGCCGCAAGCATGATCGCAGGCCCGCAGACCGGCGCTGCCGACGAAGCAACCGCGCCAGCTAAACCGACGAATCGCGACCTCATCTATAAATCGGTGAAGTGGGGCATGATCGGCGGCGCGGGCTCGGTCGCCGCAAAGTTTGCCCTCTGTAAAGAGTTGGGCTACGACGGCATGGAACTCGAAAGCCCCGTCGACGCCGAGAGCGACGAAATCATCGCGGCTAGTCGCGACACCGGGATGCCGGTGCACGGGGTTGTCGACATGCGGCACTGGCAAGTCCGTCTTTCGAGCCCCAAAGAACAAGTGCGTACCGAGGGTCGCAAGATTCTCGAACAAGCGATCCGCGACTGTCACGTTTGGGGCGGTTTTTCGGTGCTGCTGGTCCCAGGCATGGTCCAGGGCGCGAACGAAACACACGAAAATGTGTGGCAGCGTTCGATCGTCGAAATTCGCCGAGTCTTGCCACTGGCAAGTTTGCTTGGCGTTCGCGTACTGATCGAAAACGTTTGGAACGGCTTCTGCGAGAAACCCGAACAACTCCGCGATTATCTCGATGAGATCGATAGCCCCTGGGTTGGCGCTTACTTCGACATTGGTAACGCACGCAAATTCGCTCCCAGCGAAGAATGGATCCGCACGTTGGGCAACCGAATCGTTAAACTAGACGTAAAGGACTGGAGCAAAACCGACGGCTTTGCGTCGCAGATCGGTGATGGCGATGTCGACTGGAAAGCCGTCCGCGAAGCACTGGCCGAGATCGGCTTTACCGGTTGGTGTACCGCCGAGGTCGGTGGCGGCGGCCGTGACCGACTCGCCGACATTGCTCGACGAATGAACGACGTCCTCGCACTTTGAAACCACTCGCGTTAAGCATCACATACCCTTACTCGGAGTCAACCATGAACGAATCAACCGACATGAACGGGTCAAAGACGTCAACGAGTCGGCGTCGCTTCTTGCAGTCCACCGCAATCGCCGGTTCGGCCGCGACAATGCTCGCGGCACCCAACTGGGTCCATGCGGCTGGTACCGACGAAACCTTGCGGATAGGTCTCGTGGGCGCGGGGGGACGTGGCACCGGTGCTGCGATCGACGCCCTTTCGGCCGATGGCAACGCGAAGCTCGTTGCCGTTGGCGACACGTTCCGCGACCGGGCCGAAGGATCGCTTGCCGAGATCAAGCGCCATCCAAATGTGGGCGATCGCGCGACGGTCGACGACGAACACATCTTCAGCGACTTCGATGCATTCAAAAAGGTGATCGACTGTGGCGTCGACGTGGTGCTGCTGGCGACACCCCCCCACTTCCGACCCGAACATTTGCGTTACGCCGTCGAAGCCGGCAAGCATGTGTTTGTCGAAAAGCCAGTCGCGGTCGATGCGCCCGGTGTGCGCCACGTCGAAGAGTCGTGTCGCATGGCTGCTGAGAAAGGGCTGTCGATTCTCTCGGGACTCTGTTGGCGGTACGACCTGGGTGTTCGCGCCACCATGCAACAACTGCTCGCGGAGAAGGCCGTGGGCGACATCGTCAGCATCGAGTCGAGCTACAACGCGGGCACGCTCTGGCACCGAGGCGACAACCCCAATTGGAGCCGCATGGAATACCAAATCCGCAACTGGCTCTACTACACTTGGCTCAGCGGCGACCACATTGCCGAACAAGCCATTCACAGTCTCGACAAAACGGCTTGGCTGCTGGGCGATATGAACCCGACACGCGCAATGGGCATGGGGGGCCGCCAGCAACGGACCGATCCGAAGTGGGGACACATCTACGACCATCACACTGTGTTCTTCGAGTACCCCAACGGCGTGCGCGTCTATTTTACATGCCGTCAGATGGATGGCACCACGCCTCACGTCGACGAGCGAGTGCTCGGCACCAACGGCCAAGCCGACGTGCTCGGCAACAAGGTCTACGATAGGTCGGGCAAGCGCACCTGGGGCTACCGCGGACCGAAGCCGAGCATGTACCAAGTCGAGCACGACGAATTCTTTGCCGGCATCCGCTCGGGCGATCTCATCAACAATGGCAGCTACATGTGCAACAGCACGATGCTCGCGATCATGGGTCGCATGTGTACTTACACCGGCAAGACGCTCACCTGGGACGAATGTTACAACAGCACCGTGCGGCTCGGCCCTACCGAATATGCTTGGGTCGATGTACCCGAACCAGAGGTCGCGATTCCGGGCAAGAACATCACGGCTATTGTTTAGGCTTTTTTTTCACCACCGAGCCACAGAGGAAACTGAGCGGGGTACTTCGCGGAATCGCAAATTGCAACAGACGAGTTGCACTATCTATTCCGCGATTTGCAGTCTTTTCTCCCAGTGCTCTATGGTTATGTTTCTCTGTGTCTCTGTGGTGCAACAATGCTTCGGGCATGAGATGATTTTCAACACAACTGTCATCGCCGCGCTGTGCTGTTTCTTTGCGGCCCCGGTCCGTGCGGAACTCCCACTGGGCATCGCCGCCGAAGCGCCGGCCGATGGGCCTGTCATCGAAGCCGATGGTGGCTACATGGTCCCCTACACAGCGAAAATCCCCGGCACCGATGTCGAGTTTGCGATGGTGCCGATCCCGGGTGGCACTTTCAAGATTGGCAGCCCCACCGATGAAGCCGATCGCAACGACGACGAGGGGCCACAGGTCGAAATCACCGTTGCGCCGTTTTGGATGAGCAAGTACGAATTGACTTGGGCCGAGTATAAACAGTACATGCAGCTCGAAGCCGCATTTCAGGCGTTTGAGGACAAGGGCATTCGCGCAGTGACAGAGGCCGACTCCGTCGATGCGATCACCGCGCCGTCGAAGCTTTACGAGCCGAGCTTCACCTTCGGTATCGGCGACGACCCGCGTCAACCGGCCGTTTCGATGACGCAGTATGCGGCCAAACAATACACGAAGTGGCTCAGCATCCTCCGCGGCGAGTCCTATCGCCTGCCGACCGAAGCCGAGTGGGAGTACGCCTGCCGTGCGGGCTCATCCACAGCCTACAACTTTGGCGATGATCCCGAGCAGCTTGGTGAACATGGCTGGTACTACGACAACTCCGACGATGCCTCACATCTCGTCGGCGAAAAGCCAGCTAACGCGTTCGGGCTGCACGACATGCACGGCAACGCCGCCGAGTGGACACTCGACGCCTTCACGAGCGAAGGCTATGTCGAATGGGCTGCGTCGGACCAAACGTCAGCGACGGCAATCCATTGGCCGACGACCGTGAATCCGCGGACACTTCGTGGCGGTTCGTGGTGGCACGACCCCGAGGAGTGCCGCAGCGCTTCGCGAATTGGATCAAAAGAAGACGACGAATGGAAGAGCTATGACCCAAACACACCCAAGAGCCCTTGGTGGTTCGCGAGCGACGAAGGGCAATGCGTGGGGATGCGAATCGTCCGCGTTCCGGGCGAGTTCAGTGCCGCAGAGAAAAAACAATTCTGGGAGGCCGACGTCCCGCGCATCCTCGAAATCGCCAACCAGCGGATCGACAAGGAAGGTCGAGGTGAGCGCGGCATTGTCGATAAAGACTTGCCCAACGCTATCGAGCAACTCGACAAACAGGAGTAGGAGTAGGCCGGAACAAGGCGAAAGCCGCAGTTCCCGGCTACATCTCACTTACTCACTTACTCACTTACTCACTAACAACTAACAACTAACAACTCCGCGACGAGACGTAGCTCGTCGGCTATGAAGGTCTCTCACGAACGACGGCGACAGATCCAGATGAACACCCTCCCACTCGAAGAAGTCGAACGTATTCCTTGCCGAATTTTTCGTCACGCTCAAGACGCGAGTCTCGCGGTTGCTCAGCAGATTGCTGCGCTCGTTCGTGGCCGCGAAGCCGAAGGGCGACCGTTCGTCTTGGGGCTCGCAACCGGGAGCACCCCAACGGGTGTCTACGACCAACTGGTGCGGATGCACCGCGAAGAGGGGCTTTCGTTTCGCAACGTCGTGACGTTTAATCTCGACGAATACTTCCCCATGCAACCCGACGAACTGCAGAGCTATGTTCGCTTCATGCGCGAGCATTTGTTCGACCATATCGACATCGACATGGCGAATGTTCACATCCCTGACGGCACGCTTCCCGATTCGCAGGTCGAAGCGTTTTGTGCCAACTACGAAGCCGAAATCAAACGGGTCGGTGGTATCGATCTCCAGCTCTTGGGAATCGGTCGAACCGGACATATTGGTTTCAACGAACCCGGCTCGGGACGCAGCAGCCGCACCCGGCTTATCACGCTCGATCGGGTCACCCGCCGCGATGCGGCCAGTGACTTCTTTGGCGACGAGAATGTCCCGCGTCGCGCGATCACGATGGGAGTCGGCACGATTCTCGACGCCCGGCAAGTCGTGCTGATGGCATTCGGCGAAGGCAAAGCGAAGATGGTCGCCAAGGCGATCGAAGAAGATGTTTCGACCGCCGTTGCCGCCAGTTTCTTGCAAGACCATCCCAACGCGCAGTTCTGTATCGACGAAGCGGCCAGCGAACAGCTCACTCGTCGCCGCTGTCCTTGGACACTCGGCAGCGTCAAGTGGGACGATAACATCGTTCGCAAAGCGGTGATTTGGCTTGCCGGAAAAGTGGGCAAACCGATCTTGAAGTTGACCGAAGAAGACTACAACGAAGAAGGTCTGCAAGACTTGCTCGCGAGCGTCGGTCGGGCCTACGACATCAACCTCCAAGTGTTTCGCGGCTTGCAAGCGACCATCACAGGTTGGCCCGGCGGCAAGCCCGACCACGCCAAGCAACCGGGCGACCGGCCGCAATCGAACGAGCATATTTTTCCCAAGCGAGTGGTCGTCTTCTCGCCGCATCCCGACGACGACGTGATCTCGATGGGCGGAACCCTCATTCGGTTAGTCGATCAAGGTCACGAGGTGCATGTCGCTTATCAGACCTCCGGAAACATTGCCGTGTTCGACGACGACGCGGTGCGCTTCGCCGAGTTCGTCGCCGAGTTCAACCGGCACTTTTCGATCGACCCTCAGCGGACCGGCGAGCTCGAAGCCCACGTCGATGAGTTCCTCAAAAACAAAGCGCCGGGACAGGTCGACAGCCCCGAGGTTCAGTACATCAAGGGCCTAATTCGTCGCACCGAGGCGCGTGCCGCGACTCGCTGTGCCGGCGTTGATGAATCGCAACTACACTTTCTCGACATGCCATTTTACGAAACGGGCCGTGTCCGTAAAAAACCGCTCGGCGACGAAGACATCAAAATCACGATCGACCTGCTCGAAAAGGTTAAGCCCCACCAGATCTACGCCGCCGGAGACCTTTCGGATCCGCACGGTACCCACCGCACTTGCTTGAGCGCGGTGCTTAACGCCTGCCATCGCATTCGCGACCGCGATTGGTACCGCGACTGCCAGGTGTGGCTCTATCGCGGCGCGTGGCAAGAATGGGGACCACACCAAGTCGAGATGTCGGTACCGATTAGTCCTCAAGAACTGATACGCAAAAGAGCCGCCATCTTCAAACACGAGTCACAGAAAGACAAAGCCCTTTTCCCCGGTCCCGACCCCCGTGAGTTTTGGCAACGGGCCGAAGACCGAAATCGCGGGTTCGCCGACCTGTTCGACAAGCTGGGCCTCGCCGAGTACGCCGCTATCGAAGGCTTCGTGCGTTGGAAGGGGGACCTCGAAGCCGTGCTGTAACGCTCGTAGTAGCGCGATTCGTCGGGTTCTTGCTTCCTTAGAAATGAATCAACAATAACTTGGTTGGTTTGCCAAAATTGGTAGCGATGTCATGGAGAACGTCATTCCCGCGCAGGCGGGAATCGAGAGCGAGAGCGTTGCGTCTGGATTCCCGCCTGCGCGGGAATGACGGAAACACGCAAGTTATTTTTGATCCATTCCTTGGCACGACGGCGTCAAGTCGTCGATCGAGCGAAGCCCCTCAGACACCTCATTGGTCCCATTCCGGTGGAGTCGACATTTTGCGGATTGCGGGCTAAGTGGCGTCATCGAAAGTTTGCACAGTGGTCAACCAACTGAGTTGCGACTCCGACGAGACGTAGCTCGTCGGCTAACGCCCGCTCAAGAATAACTTGGGGATTTGATTAACCGCAGAGGACACGGAGAGCGCAGAGAT
>JBGSRO010000074.1:0-40809 GCA_041737535.1 Pirellulales bacterium
CACCGCTTATAGCATTCCACTAACCCCGGCTTTGTGCGTATCGCAGGAACGGTGGCCTTTCACCGGCCTGGAGTTTCTGCGGTGCGGAATCACAAAGCCGCGCGCGGTATTCTTTGAGAATGGTAGACAGCGTGGCGTTACGGATGACACCGCTTGCCGCCCGACGGCTTGCGCAGACTTCCGAACGCCCCGCTCGCTTCGCCCTGAACGGATCACTCAGATGACGCTCACCAAAGCTCCCTATAAGGACTCCGCCGGACGAAGCATCGACTACCGATTTACCAACTAGCCATCTTACGGAGGAATCGGATCATGAATCAACCAACCGCACAACCTAGCCTCTTCATCGGAATCGACTGGGCCGACCAGAAGCACGACATCCATGTCATTGATCGAGAGGGCAAGGGATTTCACCAACAACTCGAGCACACGGCCGAGAGCATTGACGCCTGGGTCGCCGAGATGCTCAAGCTCGCCGGCGGGCAGCCCATCGCCATCATGCTGGAGCAGTCTCGCGGTGCGCTCATTTATGCGCTGATGTTCCGCGAGGACGTGCTACTCTACCCCGTCAACCCCAAGCAATTAGCCCGCTATCGAGAAAGCTACCCTGGCGGCGGCAAGAGCGATCCCACGGACGCCATGTATCTGGCACGGATGCTGCTTGAACGAATCACGACGCTGAAGGCCTGGCAGCCCGACGATGAAAACACGCGGCTGATCGCCAACTTGTCCCAGCAGCGGCGTAAGCTCGTCGACGGTCAAACGAAACTTCGACTGCAGCTAACGGCCCTCTTGAAGTCGTATTTTCCCGTCGTTTTGGAGCTTTTCGGCAAGCAGCACCAACTGCCCCTGTTGCTCAGCGTGCTGTGTCGATGGTCCGACCCTCGCCAATTACGTCGCGCCGATCGTCGGCTCATTCGCCGCGTCCTGAGTGAGCACTCCGTACGCAACGAACAGCAGCAGAAGGAGATCCTCGAGCGGATTCGTGCGGCCCAGCTGCTGACCCGCGATGACGCGCAGATTACCCCATCGGCGATGGCGGCCAAGCTGTTGGCCCATCAGATCCAACAATCCCTGAAGACGATCGAGGAGTTCGATGCCGCGATCGACGAAGCGATGAAGCAACACCCCGACGCGCACTTGTTCACGAATCTGCGTGGCGCCGGCAGCGCGCTGGCGCCACGCCTCCTCTGTGCCTTCGGCTCGCAACGAGATCGCTGGGAAGATGCCGACAGCCTAGCGTCGTTCAGTGGGATTGCCCCTGTGACGAAGCAGAGTGGCAAACAACGCCACGTCCACCGGCGATTCGCTTGTCCCAAGTATCTCCGGCAGACGTTCCACGAGTTTGCCGACTGTGCACGACGGTTTTGTCCGTGGAGCAAAGCCCGCTATCGCATGCTCCGCGACCGCGGCATGAAGCATCACGCGGCGCTGCGAAAGATAGCCCGTAGCTGGATCCGAATACTGTTTCGCGTCTGGAAGACACGAGAGCCATTCGACTGTGATCGCTACATCGCCAACCTGAAACAACGCTGCCCAGATATCATTCCCTACCTCGCCCAAGAAAATTGAAAATTATTGCCAAGACCCCTTGCCTAGAACTCAGATGTCTTCACCCATTCAACCGCTTCGTCCATCGACTCGACCTGCCACAGCCAATAGCCGGCGATCAATTCCGACGTCTCGGCGAAAGGTCCGTCGGTGACGAGTCGCTCGGTGCTTTTGAAGCGGACGCGTTTGCCCGCGGCACTCGACTTAAGTCCGTCGCCGGCTTGCATGATGCCAGCTTTGACGAGTTGCTCGTTATAGGCACCCATTGCCGACAGCAACTCGGCACTTGGCAGCTCGCCCCGTTCCGAACTTGGCGAGGCTTTGACGATGACCATGACTCTCATAGCGAATACTCCTGCACTATCGATTGAATGGAAATGTTAGTTGCCGTCGGGGATGTCTGGCTCGACCAGGCGGGCGAGCATCTTCAGTGATTCTTGCCAACCGAGGTAACACATCTCGACGGGAATCGCATCGGGAATGCCCGACTGCTCGATCTCGATTTCGGTACCGCAGAATATCGCGTGGAGTGTCACGGTCACCATCATTTCGCCCGGTAGGCCGGGGTCGTCGAATCCCGACGTATATCGGATGCGCTCGTGGGGCGTGAGCTCGAGAAAGGTGCTTTGGAAGCTGTGGCGACCGCCGGTGCTGAAATTTGTAAACGACATGTGATAGCCGCCATCGACGACGGCGTCGAACGAGTCGATGTGGGCGACAAACCCATAGGGGGGCAGCCAACGGGTTAATGCGTCGGGTTCGAGAAACGCGCGGTAAACCCGCTCGGCCGGCGCGCGGAGCACGCGATGAAGTCGCACGCTGTTCTTTGCCGCTTTCATGGGGAATTTTCCTTCGCTGAAGATTGGGGCAAACCGTGGCGATGGCGATGACTAACTAAACGCGCGGTTGCGCTCGTCGATCAAATTGTTGACGGTTTCGTCGGCGGGGCGAATCTCGAAGGGGCCCCATTTCACACCGGGGTGCTTGCTCATCAGTTCAATCGCGTGTTCCATCGACTCGGCCTGGAGCAGCAGAATGCCACCGAGTTGTTCCTTCGTTTCGGCGAAAGGCCCGTCGGTCGCGACCGCTTTGCCATTCTGGTAGCGCATCGTGACTGCCTTGTCGGCAAAATCGAGCGCTTCGCCCCCGAGAAAGTGACCGCCCCGACGAAGCAGGTCGTCGTAGGCAAAGCACTCCTCCATCGCGGCGGCCATCTCGGCTTCGCTCATCGAGGTAAATTTAGATTGATCGGCATAGCCGAGGCAAACGAATTTCATAGCGTTCTCCAAGAGCGAGTGCGATTGACTATCACCAATTAGACGAACCGCGACGAGCCAAATCGACACCAATCCCAAAAGTTATTGAATTTTCCGAAAGTCGTTCAAATCGCTCGCAACTGACGAATTCTCTCGGCTAAGAAGCGTTGCTCGCTCGCCTGCTCGGTGAATTGCGCTGCCGCTTCGATCGCCTCAATCGCGGCGTCTGTGTCGCCCAGGCGACGGAGCAATTCGCCGCGAGCGGCGTGGGCGAGCGAGTAATTCCGCAGTTCGCCTCGGGCGAGAATTGCGTCGATCAGTTTGAGACCTTCGGCAGGGCCATCGCGCATCGCAATTGCGACCGCACGATTGAGTTCGACCACCGGCGACGGTTGCACCGCCAGCAGCGCGTCGTAAAGCGACACGATCCGTCGCCAGTCGGTGTCAGCCGCGTCGGCCGCACCGGCATGAACGGCCGAAATCGCTGCCTGAATCGCATAGCTGCCAATCTGACCGGCGGCAAATACTTGGGCGACGAGTCGCTCTCCCTCGGCGATAAGCTGGCGATTCCAGCGAGTGCGATCTTGATCCTCGAGCAGCACGATGTCGCCCCTATCGTTCTGCCGGGTCTCACGACGCGACTCGTGCAGCAGCATCAGCGCGAGCAGACCACGCACCTGGGCATCGGCGCGGGTGTCGTCATTGAGCTCGAGCACAAGGCGGCACAAGCGAATGGCCTCGCCCGACAACTCGGCCCGCGTGATCGAATCGCCGCTGGTTGCCGAATAACCTTCGTTAAAGATGAGATAGATAACCGAAAGCACCGAGTCGAGTCGTTCGGGCAATTCTGCAAGATCAGGAATCACAAACGGAATGGCCGCGTCACGAATCTTGGCTTTGCCCCGTACCAATCGCTGGGCCATCGTTGCCGGCGTTGTCAGAAATGCCCGTGCAATCTCGTCAGTCGAAAGCCCACACACTTCGCGGAGCGTGAGCGGCAACTGTACCTACGGATCGATTGCCGGGTGACAGCACGTGAAGATGAGCCGCAGGCGGTCATCTTCGATCTCTTCGCCGGCGCGAAATTCGTTGGCGGCGGCCACCTGATTCGCTCGATCAGCGAGGCCTTGTCCGATCTGTTTTAATTTTTCGCGGCGCCGAATGATGTCGACTCCCTTGTGTCGTCCTGCCGCGATGAGCCAGGATGTCGGATTGGCGGGAGTCCCCTCGGTCGGCCAGCGCCGGGTGGCAGCGGTGAAGGCTTCTTGCATCGCTTCGTCGGCCAAGTCGAAATCGCGCAGCACGCGCACTAGCGATGCAAACACCCGTCGCGACGACTCGCGAAAGAGCCGTTCAATGTGCTGGTGAACGTCTTCGGCCATAGGGCCGATTTTCGCTCAGCGCGGGGGACGTGGATAGCCTGTGCGACCAGTCTAATTCTGGAGGCTCATCATTAGCCGGAATGCTACGCACGCTGCTCCGATGAGGCGTAGCTCATCGGCTATGGAGAAGTGTGATAAGTCGCACGTACATTCTCATTCTTTACTCGTGCCGCAGTGCTTCAATCGGGTCGAGCCGAGCCGCCGAACGGGCCGGGTAGACGCCAAAGATGACGCCCACACCCACGGCGATCAGGAATGCGACCGGAATCGACCACCCGACCATTTGGGGTTCCATCTTCATGATTGTGTCGGGGACGCCCGCGAATTGATCGGGGAACCACTCGAGCGCGAGCCGACGCGATTGGATAATGATCGGACCGCAAGCGAAACCAGCGATGATTCCGAGAATGCCGCCGACGGCAGAGAGGACGATACTTTCAATCAGAAACTGCCGCGTAATATCGCGGCGTTTGGCACCGAGCGCGCGACGGATGCCGATTTCTCGGGTTCGCTCGATGACCGAGGCGAGCATGATGTTCATGATGCCGATACCGCCGACGACGAGGCTAATGGCGGCGATCAAACCCAGAAACAACACAAACAAAAGTCGTGTGGCCTGAGCTTGCTTAAGCAGTTCCATTGGCACTACGATGCTAAAATCGGGCAGCGTGTGAGAGTACTGCACGGTGTTACGAATCAGTTCGGCTGTCGGCAACACGTAGTCGCGGTCCTTCACTCGCAGTGTGATCTGCGAGAGTTCAACAATGTCGCGCTGGAACTGTCCCGGTTTCATGACGACAATCATGTCGCCGACGCGACGCCAGAGCGTGTCGATGGGGACATAGACATCCTTCGAGTAGTCTTCGGCGGCTATCGAACCGCCAATGCCGGCCGATTGGCCTCGCTCTTTGGTGATACCGATGACTTCGTAAAAGTCATCGTCGACCATGATTTTTTTGCCAAGCGCATCGCCGGTGGGGAAGAGCGTTTCGGCCACCTTCCACGCGAGCACACAGTAGTTGCGTTCGTTCTCGATATCGATCTGTGTGAAGAACCGGCCTTCGTGCATTTCGAGGCGCGTCATTTCGGCGTATTCGGGGGTGCTGCCGACGAGTCGCCCCTCGAGCACGCGGGTGTAATAGCGAAATTCGCGGGGCACCTCGCGAATCGGCACGATCGTGTCAATTAGCTCTTCGTCGCCGGTATTGATCGAACTGGCGAGCCGTTCGTAGTCGGCACGGGTGAGTCCATAGCCGCTGTCTTGGGCCGCGTCTGCGGTTGGTTTCACGGTCCGCACAATGACGTTGCGAGCACCGAGCGAGATAATCTGTTCTTCCGCCGCGCGGCCGATCCCCTCGCCAATGGCGAGCAACCAAATCACACTCGAAACACCGATGAAGATGCCCAAGATCGTGAGCGCCGAACGCAACGGATGCAATAGCAGGCTCTTAAAACTCAAACGAATTGTGCGAATCCAAGTTACCAAGGCACAATCCTTTCGTCCGAAACAACTTCGCCATCGCGGAGATAGAGCTTGCGACGGGTCAGTTCGGCCACGTCAGGCTCGTGGGTGACGAGAATAATCGTGCGGCCTTCGTCGTTGAGTTTTTGTAGCAGTTTGAGAATCTCTTCGGTGGTGACCGAATCGAGGTTCCCGGTCGGTTCGTCGGCGAGCAAGAAACGGGGGTCGTTGATCAAGCTACGCGCGATGGCGACTCTTTGCTGCTGACCACCAGAAAGTTGCGAAGGGCGGTGGCCAAGGCGACCGGCGAGGCCAACCTGTTCGGCGATCTCGATGGCCCGTTGTCGTGTTTTGGCGTTGAGCCGCCCGCTGTAGACCAACGGGACTTCGATGTTCTCGACCACCGTGTGTGTCGCGAGCAGGTTGTAGCTTTGAAAAATGAAACCGATGCGCGTTGCGCGAATCTCGGCAAGTTGGTCGTCGTCCATGCGGGCCACATCTTCGCCACCCAACTCATAGCCACCTGAAGTGGGTCGGTCGAGGCAACCGAGCAGATTCAGCAGTGTACTCTTGCCCGAGCCCGAAGGGCCCATAATCGAAATGTAGTCTCCTTCGGGGACATCGAAGGTCACGCCACGCAATGCATGCACCTGTTCACCACCAAGGTAGTAAGTCTTGGTGAGCTGGCGAATCTTCAGTGCGGTAACGCGTGGCGGTGTAGCGAGCAAGGTTATTGTTTTCGACTGGAGGTATCCGTCATTCCCGCATAGGCGGGAATCTAGAGTGAAACCGATACGCCTGTGCGGGAATGACGTGTTGCAATCGCGTTAGCAAGACTTCTATTTACCCTGCGGCCGGTTCGACGACGGGTGCCTGAGCGATTTCAGGCCTTGGTTTGCGTTCGATCTTCGGTAGCGCGACTTGGTCGACATAGGCCTTTGGGTTCTTGGCGATTTGGTCGTTTTCGGCGAGGCCACCTTCAATGACGAAGAATTTGTCGTTCGTGGGGCCACACTTGACCGGAACGGCCTGCCAGCCTTCGCCGATTCGTTTGAAGCAATAGGTCTTGCCGCCGTGGTTGTAGACGCCGGTGACTGGAACTTGTAGGGCGTCGGGCACAAACTTACTTTCGATGGTCACAGAAGCTGTCATACCGCTGCGAAGGTCTTCGCCCGCTTCGGTGATTTCGACGAACGCTTTATAATCTTTCACGTTGGCTTTTCGCCAACTGGTCGATTCGGCAAAGCGGTTGACGCTGGCGACCTGGCCTGCAAGCGTGGTTCCTTCTGACGAGCCAACTGGCGCGATGCGGGCCCGCATGCCGGGTTTGACGTACTGAATGAGCGATTCGTTGATCTTGAGTTCGACCTGCATTTTCGCGCTGTCGGGAATCCGTAGAATCGTCTGCCGCTCGCGAACGACGGCTCCTTCCTCGACGGTGAAGTCGGTGTCACCACGGTCGCTCACGTGCGCGTAGACAACAACGCCAGAGCCAGGCGCGAGAATCGTGCACTTGCTAATCTGGTCTTTGATGTCGCTCAACTTCAATTGCTCGATTTCGTAGCTATTCTTCATCGACTCCCACTTCGCCTTGGCAATGAGAATGTCGCTCTCGAGTTGTTTCACCATTTTGGTGCGAGTGAATTCGTCGATGACTGTAAGTTTGGTCTTGGCGGCGGCGAGCTCTTTGGTCGACTTTTCGACCGCGAACTTGTCGGCTTCGAGTTGCAACTGATTCACGTATCCCTTAGCGGCCAATTTCTTGCTGTATTCGTAATACTCCTTGGCGCGGTTCAGATTCTCTTCGGCAACGAAGACCTCGCTTTCGATCGTTTGTCGCTCTTGAACGTAGGTTCCTTCGCGGTACTCTCGCAGCGCGATCTCGGCCGTCTCGAATAGGTTGCGAGCTTCAATGACGGCCGCTTCGGCCGTATTCACGATGATTTGTTGGTTGGTGCGTTCGGTTTCGAGTGCCGACGAATCGAGTTCGATCAAAAAGTCGCCCGGTTCGACATGCGTTCCTTCGGGCACGATGCGCAGGATCGTAAGGCCAGTATTGTTGATCGCTTTCACTTCGCTTTTGATCTCGGTGACTCCCGCCGCTTCGATTTCACCGCGCTCGGTAATCGAGAGGCGAAAGTCTTCGCGGGTGACGTCGTGCAGCAAGATTGGTTCGCTCGAAGGACCGAACGAAAATTCGGTGCGATAAAGGTAATAGCCACCCCAAGCGATGCTAGCCGCGACAACCAAGGCCACTAGCAGACCGACTATCGAACCACGACGATCGCGACGAGAGAAGTTTGTGCGCATGACCGAATTGACCTGGCGTGTGACGATTGGACCAAGCGAAGGTGGGCGAGTGCTTGGCCGGAACGAACCGCGAGTGCCCGCAGTTCTCATTATAGGCATTTGGCCAGCGATAGCCACATGGGATTGTGGTGACCCCGTTAATGGGGTGTCGGCAATCGTTGCGGTTCGGGCGCCTTTTCGACCGCCGTTTCAAAGCTTGCGGCGATCACTTTCGACTTGCTCTTTTCTTCTGGGACAGACGGCAGCGGATATTCGGGTGTGTACAGCGGCATAATTTTGAGCTCAATCTCGGCGTCGTCGAGCGTGTCGTCACTCGATTGGTTATCGATTTTTGCTCGCTCGACAGTTGGCAGCGGGCACGAAGGGCAGCCCGATTCTTGGACTGCGGCTAAATAGGTCACCAATGGCACCGTCTGTGGAACATACTGCCCGGCGTTATCGATTTGCATGACTCCGAGGTCGAATTCAAGATTCAGTCGTTCGACTTGGTAGTTGACCCACACACTCAAGAAGTCGTTTTGAACATTGAGCAGGTCCGATAGCGACTGCACAAGGTCGCGTGCCGTCGTCGAACTGAATTCTTGTTCGACTTCGGGTTTGGGTGGCTCGGAAAGCCGTAATTGAGTCAGGTCGACTTGCGAGATAGCAAGCTGAACAGCGGCCCTTCGCAACTCGAAGTTCACTTCATTAAGTTCGAGTTGGCGAAGTGTGTTACGAAGATTCAGGTACACGCCGTCGCGAAATTGGTAGTAACTGCGACGCGCTTGCTGGTACTCGATGAGCGATTGGCGATAGACGTTGCGTTCGGCCACCCGTGTCAACGCTGGATCGAACTGTAACCCAACGCTCAGCCGACCGGTCGAGCTGCGCAGATTAAATGGATTTTGCCCCGAGTTGCTGATGTCGCCGTTGAAGAGAATGCTGAAATCGCTCCGTAGGTCGTTGGCGTTGAAGTAAATCAGCCGCCAAGTATCGACCAAGCTGGCGCGTGCGTTCATCCAATCGCGACGATAAGCGCTGGCAATCTCGAGTGCCGCTTCTGGTTCGAGCTCGACCGGATCGAAAGTGACGGCGTCGAGCCTCAAGCTCGCCTGGACAAGCGATAGCTCGAGCAATTCGCCAGCGAGTTGCTCCATCGAATTGGTGAGCGGCTGAAGGTTCGTTTCACTGTCGGCGCTGCTCGCAAGTTGCGTGACGCGGTCGGACGTTTGCGCGATTCGCTCAGCGAGTGCATCGAGTTCGCGATTGCGAGCTGCGAAGCGACTGTCTAGCCCCTGGGCGCTGAGCAGCAACTGATCGATGCCAACCGATTCAAGGTCGTCGCGACCAGCCAAGCGAAGCAACACGTCTTTGCGTTTGGGGAGCGCCTGTTCGAGACGGTCGACATCGACTCTGGCAGCCTTCAACTGTTCGACGGCAGTTTTTGCTACCGTCGCCGACGCTTCGAGAACAGTTGCCAACGGCATTCGACCAAGGGGTACCAACTCGGGCAGATCAAGATCGGCAGGCGGCGGAAGGTCGCCCGCGGCGGCTTCGCGTTGGGCGAGCGCGCGGGTACGCAATTCGTCGAGTAGCTCGCCAATGTACTCTTGTAGGTCTGTAAGTTTGGGGTCGAGCAGGTTGAACTGCGCGAGTGTCGAATCGCTGATCTTTAAGGGCAACTCAGGTGGCAACCCTAAGCGAACTTGATAGCTCTCGATCGACCCTGTATACGACGCCTCAGCCGAGAGAAGCTGGCTTTGCGCGTTGTAGAGGGCTTGCCGCGCAAGGTCGACCTGAAAGCGATCGATGCGGCCCGCTTCGTATGAGGCCTGCAACTGGTCGACACTTTCACGCAGTGCGACGACGTTCGCCCGCTGGTTCTGTAGCACTTGAGCCGTTTGCAGCAGTCCCAGGAAGCCGCCCGCCCCTTGAGCGCCGGCTCCGCCGGTGAAGCCGCCGCCGCCACCGCCACCGAAGCCATCGAAGCCACCAACGCGGCCAAAACCGCCACCGCCTACGCCGCTGAAACCTTCGAGTCCGGCACCGCCGAAGAAACCGCCCCGTCGCGAAGGGCCTTGCCCCGCATCGCGACCTGTCACAACGCTGAGGTAGAAGCCACGGCGGTAGCGTTCCATTTGTCGCACGTTGGCCAGCAGCGCTCGCTCGCTGATGGTGAGTCGTTCCAAGACGCGGGTGCGACCGGCACCGCGCAAGAGCGGCTGCACAATCGACAAGTCGATGAGCGTGTTGCCGTTGTAGTCGTCTGGGCCCGAAAATTGCCATACGAGCGAGTTGGCGAGTCCCACCACGAGTTGTCCACCAGTGGCGGTAAGTCGCTCGGCGCGATAGGGATTGGCCGCGCGCGAAGGTTGAACCACAAGCAGGCTCGACGATTCGCCCCCAACGCCCCCCCGATCGCGACCATCGGCTGTGTAGAAGATCGACGAACCACCGAAGAATTGGGTATCAAAACGAAACCGTTCGAAGCTTACGTCGAGTGCCGAAAGATAGAGGTCTTCGAGTTGCGATTGGTAATCGGGCGAGTTGAGCAGCGCGATGTCTACGGCCGCGCGTGTGTCGACAACCAAATCGCCGTTCTCATCGAGCGGCAAATACTGTTGCCACAGCGGGTTATCGACAAAGGGTGTCTTTGGCAACTTCTGCCAGCGGATCGCACCCCGTTTTCCGTCGACCATTTGAAGGTAGCGATTCGACGTCGGATCGTCAGGCGGCATCGGTTCTTTATCGGGGTCAAACGGGTCGAACATGCGACTCGCCGGATTGATGTCGATGCGATAGGTGCCGGGCAGCACGTTGGCCGGTGGCGACTTTTGATCGACCAGCGAGTTGGCCTGTGTGTCGGCCTGCTGGCGGTAGTAGCGTTGCGAACAGCCGCTCACTACGATCGCGGCCAAGGCCAGCATCGCCAGTGTTAAGCAGCCAGTCGACGTCAATCTGCGTAAAGCCATCGATCCCTGTCCACACAAAACGCAGGGACTGCCTGCGGCGCATATCGCCACTAGCGAAGCAGCACTCCCCCTGACTGGTAGTTTCGGGTCGCCAAGGTGGCAAAGTTAAGCGATTGTGCCGGATGTAGCTAGAAACGCGATTGTGCGGAAAGCCCGGCTCATGCCACGTGCCCGGCACGGCCGATACCATCGTCAAGTACCGCGCACACCAGCCGCTCACCACCTTGTGGCTCTATGCTTTCAATGCTGCTGCTACCGATTCGCCAACTGCTCGACGCCCTGATAGCGAACGACTCGCCTCGGCAAGTCGCTTGGGGAACGACCATTGGCATGGTGCTCGGACTGGTGCCGAAAGACAACATGATTGTGCTGGCGCTTGGCACACTACTATGTGCGTTACGGGTTAATCGCTCGGCGGGGCTCGCCGCGGCGGGGCTGTTCACAATGATTGGTCCGTCGCTTGATTCGATAACGCATCTCGTCGGTCGCAAGCTATTAACCGAGCCATTGCTCGAACCGCTGTGGGGGGGGCTTTACGAACTCCCTTTGGGGCCATGGATTGGTTTCCACAACACTGTGGTGCTCGGTTCGCTGCTCTTGGGGATTTATTGCAGCTACCCATGTTACTGGACGACGCTGGTATTTTGGCGGCGCTATCAAAGTCAGCTTGCCGCTCACGTCGTACGGTACCGCGTCACACGTTGGGTCGCTGGCGCATCGATCGCCCAGCGATTGGGGGGCTAGACGCCGATGGGAATTTTTCGATTTAAATATATTCTGCCGCGGCTGTTGCTGCTGATGGTGCTGCTCGCCGTCGCCGAAGTCGGCACCGGTTACTTTACTCACTGGGCCATTGAGCAAGGCGGCGAGGCAGCACTCGGTGCACGTGTCGAAGTGGGCAGCAGCCAAGCTTCGCTGCTCAAGACGCGTGTGCAGATCGAAGACCTTGTCGTCGCTAACCCGCGCTCGGCGTTCAAGAACTTGCTCGAAGCCAGACGGATCGACATCGACTTCGATTCCTCGGCCCTGTTGCGCAAAAAACTGATCGCCCCTTATGGCGAAATTACGGGCATTCGTTTCGATACCCAGCGGGCCACATCGGGGCTGTTGCCCGAGAGTCCTCTGCGCGAGTCTTCCGACGACGCCAAGAGCTGGCTTAACGCCGAAGCCGCCGTTTATGCGCGCAATTGGCTCGACGGCGTCGAGCAGCGAGTCACGCAGGATCTGCGGCGCGAGCTGAAGTCGGTCGACCTGGCCGAGGAGCTTGCCGAGCGGTGGCCCAATCAATACGACTCGCTCCGCGCCAAATCGCGGCAGCTCAAGCAAGACGCCAAGCAGTTGGCAGAACAGGCCAAGATCGCCAAGCAAAACCCACTCAGGCATATCGAATTTCTCACAAATCTGCCAAATCAAACCACGGCGCTCCGCCGACAAGTCGACGAATTACACACCCAGCTCGCCTCGTTGCCCGGCACACTCGATGCCGATCGCCGGGCGATCGCTGCCGCTCGCGTTCACGACGAGCGCGTGCTACGCGACAAATTGACGATGGAAGCGATCGATGCCGAGACGCTGACCAATTATCTGTTGGGCGAACAAATTGCCGCTCCGCTGCAGGACGCGGTGGCGTGGCTCAAGTGGGCGCGCGGCTTGGTGCCCGAGAGTAATCGCAAGCTGATTGCCGAGCGCGACCAACTTCGCGGCGAAAACATCCTTTTCCCCGGCACACGGTGCCATCCCGACTTTTGGCTGCGGTCAATAAAACTGTCTGGTGTCGCTGACGTATCTGGCCAGCCGCTCGAACTGGTTGGCACAATCCGTGATGTCACTTCCGATCCCAAACTCGTGGGACAACCCATGGTGCTCGAACTTAGGAGCACCGAGGGGATGCCCATTCGCATCGTCGCTACCATCGACCGTACGAGCGATGTGCCGCGCGATCAAATTTTGATCGATTGCGAAGCGCTGCCGCTGGCCGGCATGTCGCTTGGCAAGAACGGGCCGCTCGCGCTGACTGTCTCGCCAACGCTGGCCAACGTGAATGTGAGTCTCACACTCGTCGGCGAACGGCTCACGGGCGATGTACAAGTTGTGCAGCGAAACGTGCAGCTTATGCCGCACGTGCGCAACGAGCGGTTGCGTGGCGATATCGAAACCACCTTGACTGAGTCGCTTGGCAGCGTCGATCAATTAGCCACCCGCATCGGCATCGAAGGGACGCTCGATCGGCCACGCATCAAACTGTGGTCGAACCTCGGGCCGGTCGTTTCGGAGTCGACACAACGAGTCGTGACGACGCTGGTCGAACGCCGCGCGAGTGCAGCGATAAACTCGGCTCGTGCGAAAGTCGACGACCAAGTTGGCCGCGTCGAGTCACAGCTCGGGGCTTTCCAACACGAGATTGCCGCCGCGCTCGGCGGCCCCGCGCAAGTAGTCGCCCAGCTTCTGGGCCAGCAACCGGGCGGTCCGCTCGATCAATTGGGACGGCTGCCTCAGGGGTCTCTTTTCAAGTAATCAACCATTTCCGCCCGCGCAGAAATGACACCGCTGTCGCGCCTACGAAACGTACGCCCCACAGCGCATAATTGGCGGCATGACCGCTACTCCACTAATTGCCGTCGACATCGGAAATAGCCGCACCAAACTCGCGCTGTTCGACGGCGCGACGAGCGAATCGACGGGACTCCCCGAGCCGAGCGAGCTGTTCGTTCATGGTGGTGCACCCGACGACGATCACAGGCTTGCCGACTGGATCGCCCAATTCGCGACCGACGACGTGCCGTTGGTGGTGAGTAGCGTCAGCCGGCCAAGGCTAGCGGCGCTGGAAGCGATGCTCGGCGATGCCGCTCGAATGCAGCAACTCGCCGACTATGAACTGCCGATTCGTGTTGCCACGAAGCAGCCTACGAAGACCGGTATGGATCGCCTCGCGGCTGCCGTGGCGGCCAATGCGTTGCGTCGACCCGAGCGAGCGGCCATCGTCATCGACCTCGGCACCGCGATCACGGTCGACTTGCTCACCAGCGAAGGAGTATTTGTCGGCGGAGCCATCTTGCCAGGCCTCAGTTTGGCAGCGCGATCGCTTGCCGAAGGCACCGATGGGCTGCCCTTCGTAACGCTCGGGAGTTTCGAGAAAACACCCGACGCGGTGGGCGACGATACTCCGAGCGCCATCGACGCCGGTCTGTATTGGGGCACCGTCGGCGCGATCCGCGAGCTAATCGAACGACAGTCTGACCGGCTCGCTCACGCCCCACAGGTCTATATCACCGGCGGCAGCAGCCCCCAGTTCGCGCGGCTGTTGGGCTCGCCGACTTACACGGTTCGCTTTGTGCCGCATCTGGTGCTGGCCGGTGTCGTACTGACCGCAACAACCCCAGCCGTTGGGGAGCCGTCGTGAGTGATGCGGCGACCACATGTGCCGTGCTGACACCGCGCGGACGGGGCGCGATTGCCGTGGTCGAGGTTCGCGGACCGCGCCGCATTGCCTGCGTTGACACCTTATTCGACTCCAAGAACGGCAAGTCGCTCGGCGAACAATCCATCGACGCGATTCGCTTCGGCACTTGGCGATCAACCGGCGAAGATGTCGTGGTGCTACCACGACGCGAGTCGATAGAAATCCATTGCCACGGCGGCACCGCGGCAGTCGATTCGGTTGTGGGATCGTTGGGCGACGCTGGCTGCACACCCGTCGCAGCTTCGAACAAGAGTGCTTTTCTGCTTGCTGGGGAGAGCGGAAACACGATTGAATCCGCTGCACTGCGGGCGTTGGCCAACGCCACGACCGAGCGGGCGGCGGCATTGCTGATGGACCAATTCCAGGGTGCCCTGCGCCGCGACATTGAGCAAGTTGTTACCGAGCTCGACACCAAAAACGTCGAACATGCCACAAAACTGCTCGCGAAACTTGCTTCACGGTCGCGGCTCGGAATGCACCTCACGACACCGTGGCGGGTTGTCTTCGCCGGGGGGGCCAACGTCGGCAAGAGCAGCCTCATCAACGAAGTGCTTGGCTACGAACGGGCCATCGTCTTCGACCAGCCCGGCACCACCCGCGATGTGGTGACCGCGACTACGGCCATCGATGGCTGGCCGGTGGTGCTGATCGACACGGCCGGACTCCGCCCGCTGGGTGATGATACCGACGACAGAATCGAAGCCGAGGGAATCGCCCTGTCACACCAGCAGATGTCGACGGCCGACTTGGTGCTGCTAGTCGTCGAAAGCGAAGCGCTGCTTCGCAATCCAACTTCAACCATCGACACCCTCCGCGAGTGGCACCACTACCACATCAACAGCGGCGCGACCGTCGTCGTGCTGAGCAAGTGCGACACGCTCACCGATGAAGCCATTGAACGCGCAATGCACCACATCGAGCAATCGACCCCTTGGCCGATCGTGCCGACGAGTGTGCTCGATGAGTGGGGCATCGACGAGCTGTTGTGGTGCATCGCGTGTGAGTTAGTGCCAAGTCTGCCGCCGGCAGAGAGCGGGGTACCGTTTACGGACGAATTGTGTCGGGTCATTGGTGATGCGTTGGACCAGTTGCGCGCAGGCAGAATGGAGGCGATAGAATTGCTGCGTTCAGTCGTCTAAGATGTCGTCCGCCTCTGATGATAATATATTTATCCTTGGAAAATCGAAATGGCCAGTGCACTCTACGTTGATTTTCGCGGAGATGGTTTTTGGGCGTATGACGTAGTAAATGGCATTTTGCTGAAACACCTTGTGGACGTCGCCGAGTTGCACCTTGCGCAACACTATGAGGACTGGCTTGCTTTAGCCGTTGAGCAATGGAAGTTTAATGCCGTCATTGCCGACTGTGGTTTGTATCTTGAGGACGATTGGTCCGCTGAGCAGATTCAAACTTTGAAGAAACTAATCTCGGTTGCATGCAGCGAGCTTGAACAAGAAGACGAAATTTCAGCAGGAGAGATGGAGTCGTGGCAGCTATTGAATGGTGCGGGGGTATTTTCGAGAGGACTTCCGGCCGTGAGAACCAGCGATGCGGTTCGACTCGGCAGAGCATTAGTCCAGTTGCTTGACGGCGTGCTTCCCGAGGCACCGCCGGGCACATGGTGGTTCTTCGCGACGGAAGGCGATGCGGAGACACTTGCGAAGCGGAAATCGTAGTCGGTGGCCGGCAATATTCTCAGCCTCAAGCCCACCCCTCAACATTGCCGATTATACCGATAGTAGCGATTGACCCAGTTTCTTAGGCTGCCGCCATCCCGACCGCGTGCAGCCATTGGCCGAGGGGGGCCGACATGAAACGCTGCATCCTGCGCGGTGGCATGGCCATCGCAGTGGTGGCGTGTGCGCTTACATTGCGTGCTAGCGACGAATCCAATACCGATGTTCACATCGACGAGAGCGCAACCGTTTCGCCCGCAAGCGATGGTGCGTTGCCCGAGGCGACGCCGGCGGTGCCGCGAAGGTTGCCGAGCGTGTTGGGCGGGCCGCCCGATGTGCCGCTGCAACCTTCGTATCCGAAATCACCCGTGCCTAGTGCCGCTCAACCAGGCGCAACCGTGCCACCGGCAGCCGCTGGAGTGCTGGCCTACTATCAAAACGCTGAGGCAGCGTCCATTCTCAATCAGGTGCCGGTGCGGCCGGCGACGAACCGCCCACCGCAGCGGCTCGTCTACGCGCCGAACAAACCGTTTAATGACATCCAGCGCGAGCCGACCGTCAGCCCTTATCTCAACTTGTTCCGCGACGACGACGATCGGGACGATCAGGTGCCCAACTATTTCACGCTCGTCCGTCCTCAACTAGAACAGCAGCAAAAAAACCGCGCACAGAATCGCGAGCTTCAGAGGCTCGGACGGACGATTCGCACGCTCGAATACCAGCAGCAACTCAACACGAGTACGGCAACGGGTGTGCCTTCGACCGGCCATCGAACGCGATTCTTCGATACGACCGGTTACTACGCGACGCCATCTCAGCGGCGCTAGTCGTGACTACGAAGTGCTTCACTCGGCTTTCTAGAATCCAAACGGATTCGCGGCGTCGCCGTCGCCGTCGCCATCGCCATCGCCGAATGGATTTTCAGTCGGGGTGAAGTCAAACGGATTCGCGTCGCCACCGTCGCCACCATCGTCTGGCAGATCGAAGGGATTAACGACTGGCGCGGCCGGCTTTTCGGGAGCTAGGTTGTCGTTCTCGTCAGGCTCGGCTGGGGTGGCTTCGGCAGGTTTTGCGGTTGTATCGCCATCGTCCGCGTCGCTCGGTGTGGTCAAAGGCGCGCGGTGAAGAGTTGGCTTATCGGCACCAACTTCGTGCAGGCTCTGCACAAGTCCCATTTCGCCAATGAGGTAGAGCCGATCGGTTTGTTCGTTGACCACGGCCACCGTATCGGCACTGGTCTTCAAACGTCCTTGAACGATGCCGGTCGCTGCATCGATGATCGCAATGGTGCCGAGACGATCCATGCCATAGACGCGGGTCTTGCTAACCGCGACGATCTGCACGATGTCGGGTGATTCCCAGACACGCTCGCCCGTGCTCGCGTTGATTGAGAACAAGCTCGGTCCTTCGGTGGCAACGTAGACGCGATCGCCCACAACCGATGGAGAAGTCGTGATTCCATCTCCGGTAGCATAACGCCACAACAGGTTGCCCGAAGTTTCTTGGATCGCATAAACATAGCCGGTCGCCGAAGCCACATAAATGATACCGTCGCGGAACGCGGGTTTCGCCACCACGGGGGCCGACGTTTCATAGCGATAGCGGACGCCTTC
Source organism: Pirellulales bacterium (assembly GCA_041737535.1). Lineage (GTDB taxonomy): Bacteria > Planctomycetota > Planctomycetia > Pirellulales > Lacipirellulaceae > JBGSWC01. Next base: position 17,662 of record JBGSRO010000074.1, read on the forward strand.
TGCATCGATGTCGGCCACGTACAGGTAACCTCGATCGGTGGCCCACAGCAAATTCGATTCCGTCACCACCATTGGCGTAAAAACTCGACCACTCGAAGCGTAGATCCAGGGTGGCGTTTCTTTTTGCTTAAAGTTAAAACCTTCGACACGACCACTGAACAATGGGGCGAACACATAGCGGTCGTTCAGCGACGGCCCTGTCGCCGGAGCACCGGCGAGCTGCTTGACGTGCTCGATCCGCCCGGTGTCGCGGGTCAGAACGTACACCGATGAACCGTTGATGATTGCAACAAAGTTGGCACTTACGCCCGGTCCCAGGCTGGGGTAGTTGGGATTTCCCACGTCGGCGATCCAGTCGCTGGCGCCGGTCTCGGCATTGATCGCCTGGAGTACACCGGCGGTGCTCAGAACAAACAACTGATCCCCTTCGAGCGTGGCGCTCACGACGCGGCTACGAGCGCGGTCGATTGGTGCGTGCGAAAACCAAGCCCGTTCTAGTCCGTAGCCTCGCGCCAGGTGATCCGCTATCAGTCCGTTCCCCGCGCGTACGGCGGGTGTGGCGGCAAGCAACAGAGCGATAGCAAGCAGTAGTCGAACCCGATGAATCATAATGCCGACATTCCTGATAAAAACAAGCAGTCGAAGAACATAGACGCGCGAGGCACCTGAGCCGCCGGCGTAAACCGGTGCGTAGCTTTTAGTCTAATCGCTGAGACGAGTTGTTGCACGCATTTCGTCGCCAACGACAATTGAGCGTAGTAAGGCAGCGCCGATTGTGGCGATTTCGCGGGCGCTAGACCACTTGCCCGAGATTCACCTACACTGCGGCTGTCGACTCGTTCTGTCCCACCGATTAGCCCTACCGGTGCATGACTGCTCCCTACCGCAAATCTGATGCACTTAGCCAATCGCAAGAGGGCCACTCGCAAGGGGGCGACGCTCGTTTGGCGGAGTTGCTGGGTTATCTAAACTTCTCGTCCGGTACAAGCGACGGCAAGTTCCTTGCCGCGCTCAGCGAGTTGTATGCCGAGGCCGAAAACGAGACTTCCGCTGGAGCCCCGGCGCTCGATTGGTTATTTACCACGCTCCGCAAACGGCTCGAAAAACTGGCTGACACCAGCCCCGCTTTCGCCAACCCGCATCAAGCGAGGCACAGTCTGGCGATCGTTCAAAAGAAATTCTTGCCCGCGTATCGGTCGTTTCACCACGACCTGCTGTGGCACCGTCCCGATGCCGAGTTGTGGCGACCCTTCTTGTTGGGCCGCGTGTTCGAGGCCGTCCTGAGCCAGGGACCCCCTTGGGACGAAGTCGATCGGATAGTGCCTGCTGCCCGCGACCAGATCGACGATTACATTGGCTACCGGCCCATTCCAGTGCTGGAGTCGCAAAAGGTCGAAGCTTATCGGCACGAATGGGTCAGGCCAATTCCATTATATCTGGCATCGGCCGGCTTCGCCCACGACGAGCATCGCGAGCTGCTTGAAGTTACGATGAAGATTCTCCGCGAAACCGACCCCGACTTACTGAGCAATGCGTGGTTTAATCCCGACTTGATCGAAGAGTTGGCGCTCGACCCGCGTGCCTACGATTTCGACCATCCGGTGAACCGTCGCCCCAACTATCACTTTGGGCAATGGGATCCGAATTGCACCGATCGCAAAGGCTACTACAAACGATTCGTGCTACAGCCGCTGTCGCTGACTTGTTTGTGGAGCCGCGTCACTGAGGCCGCTTCGTCAACAGAACTTGCCGACCGGCCTCGCGAAGAATTGGTATTCGAAGCGGCAGCGGTGCTCGCCGGCACCATGCTTATGGCTTCTGGTACCAGCGGCAATCGCCCCAACTGCCACGGTTCGGATGTAACACTTGGCACGCTGCTGCCGACGATCGCCGACTATCGCGACCGCTTTTATGCCGAGTTGCTCGAGCGAGCCACAGGTGCTCATGGCGACCGGCTTCGCGACGAGGCACGCCGCTGTCGCCAGCCATTCGGCGCGGCGCGACAGCACCTCAACCAAGCGCTGGCTCATCGCCGGTCGCTGCAACTGCAAAAAGTCCATTTGGCCCAAATCTACGCACGCATGGGCTACGCCGACGAAGCACTCGCCGAGGCTCGCAGCGTTCGCGTCGCGTCGGCACGAATGTTGTGCCAAATCTACTGTCGGCTAACCGACGGACACCACGCCATCGATCGGCGTCAGCTCGACCGCGTGATTACGCTGCTCGACGAAATCAACGACTTGCTCAATCGTGGCATCGAATGCGGCGCGTTTGTCGATCCCTGGAACATCATCGGCTTCGGCGCAAACTTTAGCCTCTTTCCTGCGCTCGAAAACTCGGTCCACGATTACCGGGCTGACGATTTGGTTCAGCTCGTCGAACAGACGCTCGACCTCGCATCGCGGGCCTGTGCCGAAGCGGCAGCGGTCGACGACAGCGACCTCGAAAATAGCTTTGCCCAGCGGCTCGCCAAACTCGCCGATTGGTGGGATCAGTACGGAGCTTACAGCGTGAGCGGCATCAAAGACTTGGTCGCCAAAGATGTCGAGATCAGCACAAATCTTGTCGCTGGTGCGCTGAGTGCTTGGTACAAAGCCGGCGCAGCCGCTGGCGACATTGGCTTCTGGAGCATCTTCGTCGATCAGTTCGACTCGCCCAAGGCGTTTCAGCTCGTCATCGAGGCACTACTCGATAAAGACGACCTTGTCGCTTCGATGGGGCTAATGATGCAATGGGTGAGTCAAACCGACTACACACCCTTGGAAGATGGCGACGCATCGTTCCATTCGCTCGCGTTGCGTTGGCTGCTCATGGTCGAGGCGCGTGCCGGCGAAGCCGACGATCGACATTGGCCGCTCGTTGCGAGGTTCTTCGCCTATCTCGAAGCCAATGCCGAGCAGTTTTGGCACGTCCCCGAATTCGACCTCGAAGGCCGCACTCACCGTCGCTACGACATCGACGACGAACTATTCGACGGCGATGAAATTGATGACGATTACGATGACGACTACGACGAAGACGCTGGTGATGAAGACGACAGCGAGCTCGACAACCTGTTCAGCGCCGCCTACGACGAAGTCACTTTCCGCGATAGCACCGACGACGGATTCGACTCGGCAATTCTCGATTCGGGATTTGACGACACCGAGTACGAACTCGAAGAAGAAGGCGAACGACTTAGGCAACGCTTAGCGTTCTTGACCACCGTCGCCCGCCTCTGGCGACAAGCGGCCACGGCCTGGACCCACACTTCGCCCGAACGGTTCGAACAACTTGAAGCATGGCACCGCGAAGCGGTCGAGCGCTACGCCCAACTCATCGAGCTGCTCGAAACGGTTCACCGCCATCGCGTCCCCGTTCCACGCTCGAATCACGAGTCGATGGTCGAGTACGATCGCCGCCGGATGATGAAAGAGACCCTTGTCGAGCGAATCATTGCCACCTGTGTCGAAATGTCCGACGCCGGGCGACTGCTTCGTGCCGCAGCGGGCATCGAGGGGCGACCCGTCGGCGAAGGATACCCGCTGTCGGCCATCGCGCGGACCATCGAAATTCTCAGGGCGCTGATCGTTGGCGATACCGGTGCGGTACGAATTCACTGGCCACTGTTCAAGCAATCGCTGCTCGAACAAGAACTGCTCTATCTGCCGCTCGGCAAAGGGGGCAGCCCGCCTCGGATCGTCAAAGCTCGTGCGTTGCATCAGTTGATCTACGATTTGCTCGGCTGGCTGCCGCGGCTCGGCATGATTCGCGAGACGTGCCAGTTGCTGCAAGTCGCCCAACAGATGGAAGCGAAACATCCGGTTGGCTCGGGCGCTGTGACCGAATACGACCGACTCTTCGAGCAGGGCTATCAAGCGATGGTCCGCTGCCTGGTATCGTCGGCGTCGCAGTGGCCCGACGCACCGCCAAATTCGGCCGACGACAACCTGGTCGAGTCGCTGTGGGATCTAACCGAAACGCAACTCACCCGCTGGCTCGAACATAGCAGCACCGTCAGGCTGAGCGTCGTCGAGAAACTGGCCGGGCGAGGAGAATGGCAAAAATTTGTCTCGTTCGTCGAACGGTATGGCAAAGACCTGTTCACCCAGCAGCGACTTAGTAGCCCCGGCAACCTGCGGGCCATTCTCCACCAGCCGGTCGCCCAGTGGATCGCCCAAATGGAACGCGACGGCGACGAAGATGCTCCCCGCCTGCTCGACGAACTTGGCGGCGCCATCTCGCGCGACGAGGCAATCGAACACCTCACGCTTGCTCTCGAGATCATTGTTGAGAACTATCGCGAGTATCGCGACTACAACTCGACGACCACCCAGTCGGACCACGGCGAAGTGCTCTACACGTTCATCGACTTCTTGCGGCTACGGGCCGACTATGACCGGACCGCATGGCAACTTCGCCCGGTTTACTATGCTCACGAAATTCTCATCCGCGAAGGCCACGTCGAAGCGGCCGAGCTGTGGTGTCAGGCGCTGGCTTTGCGAACGCACGAAAAGGCCGACCACTACGAAAAACAGTTCGAGAAACTGTGTGGCAAATACGGCATGCGCCTCCCCGGCATTGCCGAGCGGCTGGCCGAGCGATTTATCCGACCTTTAACGGTCGCTCGCTTGCGAGCGCTGGCGGCACCAGCCATCGATGCGATCGACCGCGAAACCGAAAGCCCCGAGTTCGCGGCGCTGTCGGAAGAGATCACTCAGTTGCTGGCAGCCCCTAGCGGGGCGGGCATCGATGTCCCCGACTGGATTCTGGCACTCGAAGAAGAAGTCAGCGAGCTCCGCCGACGCAAACGCCACCAACACATCGGCGACGAACTGCTGGGCCGCACGTTGCAAGTAAAACTCCCCTGGGATACGGTGATCCGCGAGTTACAAGTCATTCGCAACGAACAGTCGAAGTCGTGAGGATACGCCTCCCTCGGAGGGAGGGGCCGGGGTGGGACTATTTGGTGCGAGAACTCCGATGCGCGTCATCGCAACCCGCCGCATCAGCAAGAGATGCCGCGCGACAGAAGGACTGAATCCGAACTCGGCCAATGCGGCCAGAATCGCGCCCTCTTTCCTCGCGGCGTAGAGAATGCCCGATATCGGGAGCCTAGCGTGCGTCGAAGTTCCGCGCCGTGCGGATTTGCCGTGTACTACTTTGGTGACTTGGGTCGATATCGTAGCAAACGAAAGAGAGTCGCTAGCCCGACAAAAAATCCTAGGCATAAGAATGCAAAGAACTTGCCCGGGAGCCACGTCGACGGAACCCAGAACAGCGAGAGCAATGATTAATTATCAGCCAGAAAAGCTGCTAAGAATTGCCAGTTACCCTGCGTTTCTGCTCTCGGTGAGCAAAAAACCTGATTGCTGCTGCGTGAATCGCGATGAGTCCCAAACTTAAGAATACCGCTTGCTGTAGACTCATCTGGGTTCATTCATTCGGTTGCATTTCGACCAACCAACGCGGTTAGCGGTGATAGTGCACTGCGTTCTCGAAGCAGTCGACGCGTCTGCCTCCAATTGACACCCACCGACGCGCGTCGACAATACACTAAACACTAAGTGTCCGCGACGCGGAGCAAATGATTTCCTATCTTTTCACTGCCATATCCCCACCAGCAGTATGAATTTTATCGAACAAAACGACCCCGAAGTTTGGGCGGCCATACACGACGAAATCGAGCGCCAGCAGGATGGGCTCGAGCTAATCGCCAGCGAAAACTACACGAGCCCCGCCGTGATGCAGGCGGCCGGCAGCGTGCTCACCAATAAATATGCCGAGGGCTACCCAGGGCGGCGCTACTACGGTGGCTGCGAATATGTCGACGTGGTCGAAGACCTCGCGCGTGATCGCGCGAAAGAACTGTTCGGTTCCGAGTTTGCCAACGTCCAACCTCACTCCGGCTCACAGGCCAACACGGCCGTCTACCTGGGGCTGCTCGAGCCGGGCGACACGGTGCTCGGGCTCGACCTCGCTCACGGTGGCCATTTGACGCACGGCATGTCGCTCAATATTTCGGGCATGCTCTACAACTTTCACGCCTATGGAGTGACCAAAGAGACCCACCGCATCGATTTCGACCAAGTTGCCAAACTCGCCCGCGAACACAAGCCAAAGCTCATCATTGCCGGGGCGAGTGCTTACCCGCGCGAGATCGATCATCCCAAATTCGCCGAGATCGCGGCCGAAGTTGGTGCGAAGCTGATGGTCGACATGGCCCACTACGCCGGCCTCGTGGCGGCGGGACTTCACAACAACCCGGTCGAAGTCGCCGACGTGGTGACGACAACGACACACAAAACGCTCCGCGGCCCGCGCGGCGGGTTGATTCTCGCCAAGAAATCGTACGCCAAGATTCTTAACAGTCGCGTCTTCCCCGGCATTCAAGGTGGCCCACTGATGCACATCATCGCTGGCAAGGCGATTTGCTTTGGCGAAGCCCTGCGGCCCGAATTCCGCGCTTACCAACAGCAAGTGATCGAAAACGCGAAAACGCTCGCCCAGACGCTCGCCAATGGCGGGCTACGGCTCGTCAGCGGTGGCACCGAAAATCACCTGATGTTGGTCGACGTCACCCCGCTAGGCGTGGGGGGCAAGATTGCCGAAGAAGTGCTCGACAAGTGTGGCATCACCGTCAACAAAAACATGATTCCCTACGACGAGCGAAAACCTGTCGACCCCTCCGGCATTCGCATCGGCACCCCGGCCCTCACCACCCGTGGCATGGGGACCGCCGAGATGGAAACGGTCGGCCACTGGATTCTCGAAGCGCTACGAGGCTACGACGATGTGTCGATCCACAAACGCATCCGTGGCCAAGTGAAGGAGCTGTGTGCAAACTTCCCCGTCCCAGCCACAGCGATGGATGCGAAGCTGGCGGGGGTTTGATTGAACCGCGCCATGGAACGTCAACCCCGAAGGGGTGGCCCTAACTTCCCCGCTCAATCATGCCGCAATCGTTGGCCCAGGTCGTTCTGCACCTCGTCTATAGCACCCAACATCGAACGAATTGGCTCAATGATGCAAACATACGGGCCGAATTATTCGCCTACAAGGCAACGGTTTTAAAGAACGATGTTGACTCGCCCGCAATTCACATCAATGGTGTCGAAGACCACGTTCACATACTTTGCCAGTTGTCGCGGAAGCATCCCATCATGGATGTCGTGAAGGTGTCGAAGACTGAAACGACGAAGTGGTTAAAAACCCAGCACCCCGACCTCCGCGATTTCCAGTGGCAAAACGGATACGGAGCGTTCTCCGTGAGTGTGTCGAACATTGAGCGGGTGAAACGCTACATCGCCCGTCAAGAAGAACATCACCGGCGGATGTCGTACCAAGACGAATTTCGTGAGCTATGCCGCCGACATCGCGTTGAAATTGACGAGCGATATGTTTGGGATTAATGTTCTAGTGCCTCCCCTTCGGGGTTCTTATTTCGCGGTTACGATAATTGTTCCCAGGGTTGCGCGGCCGCGCCGCTCCACCCTGGGCTAACATAGGTACGCCCCGTTGGGGCTGGTTGGTAAATCGCACATAATGCGGAAGTCGCATGCACAACTGCGATCACCGAGCCCGAAAAACCTGAAGGGATGGCGTCCATACCGCTGACTCCACCGTGACCACCTCGGTAAACCCAACCATGAACGAACGACATCGCATACTCATCGCCGACGATAACGAGCCCAATGTCGAATTGCTCGAGGCCTATCTGGCTGGGCTCGATGTCGATACCGAAATTGCCGTCGACGGGCAGGACACGCTCGATAAGGTCGCCAGCTTCAAGCCGCATCTGATTTTGCTGGATGTGATGATGCCAAAGCTCAGTGGGTTCGAGGTTTGTAAGCGAATCAAGGGCGATCCGGCTACCAGCGGGACGATGATCTTGATGGTGACAGCACTCAACGAGCACGGCGACATCGAGCGGGCCGTGGATGCTGGCACCGACGACTTTCTCAGCAAACCAGTCAATAAACTCGAGCTTGTGCGGCGAGTCGAGAACATGTTGCGGCTGGCGAGCGTAACTGACGAAGTCGAGCGGCTCAGGCGTTACATCGAAGAGATGGAGAGTCGCCCTGGTTCGGAGTAAATCGCCCATCGATCGGGGCAGAATGCCTTACGCTCGCGGAAAACCCGGGCCAATCGGTCTATTTTTGGCGATTTTCACGTCGGAAGTCGCTCGCAATGACGCGCCGATCGCGTAAAATCGGAAGAGTGTCGATCTTCGGCCAACCGTTGCCCCCGCGCGGTTTTGTTTCTCAGGGAGAGCGTATCGTGAGTCATCTATCGGGCCGTCGCCCAATCAAGCAAATCGCGGCTGTGTTGGTACTCTTTGTATCGCTCAGGTGCCTAGCAACAGGCCCCCTCTATGCCGACGATGCATTGGTTGGCTCGACCTTAGCATCGAGCGGCGATTCGACCGATCCGCTTCCTCACCAACGTCAGGTCGCGGCGCTCATCGAGCAACTTGGCAGCAACCGCTACGTCGAACGCCGCGCGGCCGAGCAAGCGCTGCTCGATCGGGGGATGCAGGTGTTCGACCAAGTTGATGCCGCGACGACGAGCCTCGATCCTGAAGTCGCCACCAGTTGCAAATACTTACTCAGTCAATTGACCATTTCGTGGGCTCACCGCGACGATCCGCCGGCGGTGAAGAATTATTTGTCGCGTTATGGCTCGCTCGAAGAGCAACAGCGAATCGCCCAGGCCAACCGGTTGTCGCAATTGCCCGACGGCGAGGGTGTGGCGGCGCTCGTTCGTATTGTGCGATACGACACGTCGCCGGCCGTGTCGGCTTACGCCGCGATGTACTTGCTCCGTCGCGACAGCTTGTCGACCGATTGGGACAACAAGCTAGCGACCGTTTTGCGCTGCGAAGTGGGCGCCAGCGTCCGCCCAACGGCCGACTGGGTGCGAGCGTTAGCGGTGCAGATTGAAACTCCCGGCAACGCCATCGCCGCTTGGCAGCCGATCGTCGACGAATATCGCAAAATGGTCGACGACACCGCGTACGACGAAGTCAAACAGCAGCAGTACGCCACCCTGTTGTGGAACTTGTTCCGTGTGGGCGTGCAGCAAGCCGACTGGTCGGCTGCCAATGACGCAATCGACGAGTTGGTCGCCGCCATCCCAGCCGAGGTTCACCAAACGTTGATCGTGGCCATGAACACGGCCGTCGAAAAGCAGGCGTGGCCGCTGCTCGATCATGTGCTGGCCGAACATGGCGATGAAATCGAAGGAGCCAAAGAACCGCTCTACTTCGCCGCCCACGCGCGCGACGAACAGGGACAGGGCGAAGCGGCCGAAGAGCTCGCGAATCTAGCGCTCGCCGCTCCCGATGGTCAAACGAGCAGCTCGATTCCCTCGGACGCAATGCGCATCGCCTATCGGCTGAATCATCAAGACCATGTGAAGTGGGCGCGACGCGAGTACGAAGCGGCCATCGAATCGGCTCCCGACGGCTCGGCGACCCAGGCATTCGCCTGTTGGTGGCTTGCCGACTCGCATCACGACTGGCAAGAAGACAAAAAAGCGGCCGAAGTGATCGGTAAACTGGCCGAGGTGCTACGCAACAACACGCAAGCGAGCGGCGAATACCGTCGCTTGCAAAGCCGACGGATGTTTGGGGGATCGACGGCGACCTTACCCACAGTCGATTCAATTTTTGCCAAAGAGCATTATTTCCTAGGTTTACATTACATGCAGGCCGGTGACCGTGAACTTGCTTGGAAGCATTTCAAGCAAGCCTGCGACCACGACGAAGGTGATTCCGACACGCTGATCGGAATGTATCGCGTTAGCGAACCCGATTCCAGCGAACGAAAAATGACGCTCGCCAAAATCGACCAACTCTCACAAGTCCTATTACGACAGATCGACGACGACCCCGATGACCCAATCGCCTATAACCACTGGGCCTGGTTGATTGGCAACACGGTTGGCGATTACGAAAAGGCCGTGCGTTTCAGCCACAAGTCGCTCGAAATCAGCCCCGACACGGCGGGCTTCCTCGACACACTGGGGCGTTGTTATTTCTCGGCCGGCGACATCGAGAACGCGGTCAAGTACCAGCGCCGCGCGGTCGAACTCGACCCATCGACCCGCATTCTCAAGCGACAACTCGAAGAGTTCGAGTCGGCACTCGCGAAACAGCCATCGGCGACTGATGATTCCGAAGCATAGGGCTCTTGTCGCAAGGCTCACGCTTCCGGTAGCCATGTCGACACCCATCAGTCTCGTTCGCGCGAGGGCGTCGTGCTCGTCATCGATCATGCAGTGCCATCACTTAGGGGAAAACCGATGCCAACTATCTCAGTCGGGAATATCGAGATGGCCGTCACCGATGCCCAACTTGAGTCAGGAGCCGGTCGACCCGTGTTGCTGGTGCATGGTTTTCCGCTCGACCGCAGTATGTGGGAGCCACAAGTGGCGGCGATTGCCGGCGCTGGCTTTCGTGCGATCGCTCCCGACCTGCGCGGCTACGGCGGATCGACTCTCGGCAAGTGCGACGCCAGCCAGGGTGTCGACATGCATCAGTACGCCGACGACCTAGCTCAGTTGATCGACGCGATGCGTGTCGACGAGCCCGTGGTCTTTGTTGGTTTCTCGATGGGGGGCTACATTGCTTGGGAGTTCCTCGACCGGCATCGTGACAAACTCGCCGCCGTCGTGCTTTGTGACACGCGGGCGTCGGCCGACGATCCCGAAGCGGCCGCTAACCGACTGAAAATGGCCGACCATGTCGACACCTGGGGGAGTCGTCATGTCGCAGAGTTGCTCATTCCAAAACTGTTCGCCCCCAATACGATTAAGCACCACCCTGAGTTAGTCGAGCCGGTTCGCGAAATGATCACCCAGTCTCCCACAGCCGCCATAGCCGCAGCACAACGGGGAATGTCGCGGCGTGTCGACTTCAGCGGTCGGCTGGCCGAATTCGACATCCCCACGCTCGCCATCGGCGGCGAGTACGATGCAATCAGCCCCCCCGACGAGATGCGCAGCATGGCGGCGGCGATGCCAAACGCCAAGTTCACACAGATCGCCGGTGCCGGTCACATGGCACCGGTCGAAAATCCCGAGGCTGTGAACGAGGCGATCGTCAAGTTCGTTGCTGCGGTGTTGTAACTCGGCAACACCCGTTGGCTTAGCGGCCACTCGCTAGGTGCGATCGCCTCACTCTTCGATCACAATCCGCGTTTCGCTCTTGACGATCGCGTAGTCATCGGGAAACGTGTGAATGGCTTGAATCTTCAGACTTCGGTCGCGGGCTTGGTGGTGAACGTAACTGAAGGCGCCGAGTCCGAACCGGCCAGAAGAATCAAATTGATGAATGAGCCCTTCCTTGACGCCGGCAATCATCAATTCTTTTTGGTAATTCCAAAACATCTCGGGAGCGACCGGTTCGAGGGCGAATTGCGTTCGATAGGTCACCCCCTGTGCTGTCGATTTTTCGTCGCTCTTGTCGCCCTTGAGCGAGTGCGACATAAGGCAGAACATTTTCGGTAGCGGATTATTCGCCGCAGCCGCGACTTCGGTCAGAAACTCGCCACGATAAAACCACTGAACGACGTGACCGCTGCTGGTGATCGAAATCTGAGCCGTGTAATCGCCTCGCTCGATGGTGCGGCTGTGGTAGACCTCGAACAACTCGGGGTGCAGATTCCGACCGAAGAGCTGAAACGTCAACTCAGCGATACGTGGTCGGACAGATAACACGAGAATGACTCCGATTTGAGAGCGCATGAAGCGCGGTTGGTTTGTTGTTGGGTGAAGTTGGAGAACCGCTTCCGCATCGTCGCCTCCTCGATTGCGATGACTCATTATACCGACCGCAGGCAAGGCTATCAAAGATCGATTATATTGCGTTTGATAAACTCGAAAATGACGCTTGACAACAACCGATTCTCGACTCTCGTTTCGCCATGCCACGTCGCGTCACTCGCCAGAAATTGCACGAAATCTTTCAGCGGTTGCTCGATCACTACGGACCACAATACTGGTGGCCAGCCGCCTGCGATTTTGAAATGATGCTGGGGGCTGTGCTTGTGCAAAATACTTCGTGGCAAAACGCACTGCGAGCCATTGAGGCAATTCGCGCCGCCGATTTGCTCGATCTACAGCGGCTTTATGCGCTCCCCAACCGACAGTTGTCGGAACTGCTCAAGAGCTGTGGTTACTATCGCGTCAAAGCAAAACGCCTCCGCAACTTGCTGCGGCTAGTCGTCGACGACTTTGGTGGTGAACTCGATCGCCTGTGGTCGCTGCCGACGGACGAACTTCGCGCGACACTGCTATCAGTCAATGGCATTGGCCCCGAAACGGCCGATTGCCTTATGTTGTATGGCGCACGCAAGCCTCGATTCGTGGTCGACAAATACACCTGGCGCGTGTTGACTCGTCACGACTGGATCGACCCAAAGGCTAAATACGCCGAGATACAACAATGGTTCGAGCACCGGTTGGCGGCCGATGTGCCGCTGTTCAACGAGTTTCATGCCCTGCTCGTGAAGGTGGGCAACGACCGTTGCCGGGCTACACCGCGGTGTGAGGGCTGTCCGCTCGAATGTTTGCTCCCCCGCGGTGGTCCGCAATGACGATCATCGTCCCGCGTAGTCTGTCTCCTTCGAGCTATGGACTCAACCGCTCACTTAGCTGCTTATGCAATTCACGCAAATTGCGTGGGTTCTGTCCCAGATCGCCCTTCCCGACTCGCGATTGACTTGTCGCTTGCAGGATGAATCCTTGCTCGGCGGGCACGGCATAAATCGCCACGTCGTCGCGATAACCCATTATCCCGGTAACGTGCAATAAATGCCACGCCTGTGCGTGAGCGACGGTTTGCTGGCAGTTCGCACACGCGACCGGCGGATCGTCGCTCCACTCCCATTTGCTTTGTTGCTCGCAGATCTCGCGTAATGCCTGTTCGATGGCAGCAATCGACGCCTTGGTCGCAAGCGGCCTTAGCAGCGGATCGCTGCTTTCGCGATCGAACTCAGACCAATTGGTCGACAAGTCGCGGCTCCAATCGTCGATGAGCAGCGCGCAATAACCGACCACCCCGGCCGAAACAACGCCTGCGGCGATGCCCACCCAGCGACCCCATTTGCTTGATTTATTAGTTGTTGAATTTTCGTCAGCCATTTCGTCGATTTCTCGTTATCCAAGAAAACAGAGCGTCGCTCGGCACTACGCGTGCCACAAACAAAGTTCTTGCTAGCAAACAACATCATTGCTCTGGCCGGGAGTTTCACAAGCCACTATTTTTCGCCGGCCGCGCAATGTGTGCGTGCGCTCATCGTTTCACGGAGGATTACTAATTATGAGCACCATCCGCCCCTTGGCCACCATCGCGGTGCTGTTTGGTGTTGGCGTTTTTCTTTGGCTGCGCATCAACGACGCACCTTTGGTGCCAGTCGACGAACTCATGCAATCGAGCGGCAACACAACGGGCGACGCGTCGTCCGACGAAATGCCCTCGCTGTTCGACCCCGCCGCCGGCAGCGGCGATTCGCTCGGCGCACCCAATCCGATAACACCCGCCGATGACGACCGCGTGTCGGCGGCGGCGGTGCCCAATTTGCCAGAACTCCCCGCATGGCCGGGCGATGACACGGCGTCGACCGATGGCGGACCCTCGCTCAGTTCGCCGGCACGAAGCGGTGTCGACGTTCCACTGCCTCAAGACGTGCCGATGGCCAACTACAACGGCGAATCGGCGCCCGCTGCGAACAATGATGGATTGGGCGATTTCCCCGGCGATAGCCCATCGACAACATCTGTTCCACTTGCCACCGCCGACGTGTTGATCGACCCCGAGCCACCGTCGACACCCTTCGGACCGGCCGCCATCGACCCGGACTTGTCTCCTACGATGGCGGCAGGCGAGTTCGACCCGCCGTCGGATTTCGTCACAGCGAAGACCGGCATCGAGGCAAAGCTCGCGCAGGGTGAACTCGCTTCGGCACTTCGCGAATTGACCCAGTGGTACGGCGACGACGGGCTTACTCCCCAAGAGAACGAACAGGTCGAGCAACTTCTCAGCCAACTGGCGGGCACCGTCGTTTACAGCACCCAGCACATAGTCGAGCCGCCACACCAAGTGGCCGCTGGCGAAACGCTCGAGTCAATCGCCGACGACTACCAGGTTCCTTGGCAACTGCTGGCGAAGATTAACGGAGTTAACGGTTCGAGCAATGTCACACCGGGACAACAGCTCAAAGTCATTCGCGGTCCGTTTTCGGGCGTGGTCTTTATCGATCGCCAAAAACTGGCACTCGATGTCGAGGGTCTTTACGCTGGCCGCTTTGGTGTGACAACCCAAGGAGCCGCGGCTAGCGAAGGAGAGTGGGTCGTTCAAGAGAAGCTGGTCGAAGCTACCGCCAGCGGTGAACTGTCGAAACAAATTGTGCTGCAGAGCTCGGCAGGCGATGTCAACATCCTGCTGACCAGCGACGCCAACGCCGGCGGTTACAACAGCCCCTACAAGGGAAAAATCTTGGTCGCGCCGGCTGACGAAAACGATCTGTTTGACATTCTCTCGGTCGGTTCGCGAATCATCGTGCGACGTTGATTTTTAGTTGGCGAGTTCGCAGCGACGATTTTGCAACAGTCGGCCTACGGGCGGTGCTCCAACACCTTCAACAGCGCCAACACCATGTCTTCGCGCCATTCGCGGGCGAACACCTGCACTCCGACTGGCAGTCCTGCGCTGGTGGCGGTGTTGCGCATCGCGCGGAATTGTGAAATGTCGCGGCGGCCAAGCCCTTTCTGTTTTTCGTCGACTTGTTCGTCTTCGCGGACGTTGGTCCAAGGAACCACGCCGGCCGGAATACCAAGCAAGTTGGGCAAGTAGGCATACGACGCGGCGGGCAAAAGATCGAGCCCCGATCCGTGTTTGAGAGCGGCTAGCGAATGGGGCGGTGTTAGCACTGCGTCGACGCGGCCGCCGGCGCTCGTTTCGAGTGCGTCCCAAAAAGTTTGGCGGTAGTCATTAGCTTCGCCAATGAGCGACTCGATTTCGCTGGCCGAGCGAGGGCCGGTCGACGCGAGCAGTTTGCCCAGCGTTGGCTGGCCGGTCCATCCGAGCAACTTGCCTAGCACGGCTCGCGATGTGCTGCCGAGTCGCCCGAGCCACATCTGTCGGCGGACTTCCCAGTCGATGCGGCCGAATTTGGCGAGGTCGCGCATCCAAACGAGCCCGTCGGCCGAGACGAGGCTTAAGAATAAACGCATCGCTCGCTCGATGTCGGGTGGCTGGGCGGAGACGACTTCGACGCCTTGAGCCGCGAGTCGTTCGCTCGCTTCGCCGACCGCTCGCTCGATGGCGGGGGCCGCTTTGTAATAACCATCGTCGTTCCACCAAGCGACCCGCAAGGTCGACGTGTCGACTTCCCGAAAGTCGGGCCAAGGACGATCGGTTTCGTCGGATTGCTGAAGGACGTAAGTCTTGTCGCAGAGCGCCCGCATCGCCAGGTCGAGGTCGTCGACCGATCGCGCGAGCGGGCCAGCGACGACACTGAGTCCGAACAGCGATTCAAAATTGACGTTGGCACCAACGAGGGTCAGTCGATCGCTGGTTGGTTTAAGTCCGCCGATGCCACACGAGTGGGCCGGCTGACGAATGCTGCCACCGAGGTCGGTGCCGAGACCGATTGCGACACATCGGCTAGCGACGGCGGCCGCGTCGCCTCCGCTGCTGCCGCCGGGCGAGCGTTCTTTCATGAGCGGGTGCTTTGTGCGTCCGAACACGGGGTTAGCACATTCGTGCAGGAGCAGCCCCTGGGGCACGTTGGCTTTGCCGATGATGATCGCCCCGGCGGCGCGTAGCCGTTGCACAAGCAGTGCGTCGGTCTTGGCGAAGCACTTGCGGCGGTGTTCCATGCCCAGCGTTGCGGCTGTGCCGACCAGATCAATCGAGTCTTTAATCGACATAGGGACACCGGCCAATGGTCCGTCGTGGCCTTCGTTATCGATCCGCTCGGCGTCGACCCGTGCTTGGTCGAACAGTGGCTGCACAATCGCCTTAAGCTTTTTCCTAGCTTCGACCTGACTGATGGCGTCGTCGACAATCTCTCGACAAGTGAATTCACCCCGCGCGCGGGCCGCCACTAGCTCGGACGCCGTCATCTGGTGCGGGGCTGTTGGCGGGTTCGATTGATTCACTGCCAGCGGGTGTGTCGAGGGGAAGTGGCGATTCGGCGAGCGGGCGAGCGACGCCGAGCCAACGGCCGACGGTGGCAGCGGCTTGGCCGACCAGTTTGCCACTGAGCAAATCGCCGGTGATAGTGGGTGTGTCGGTCGAGAAATTTTTCCAGACAGCTTCGATGTAAGGTCCGCTCGACTCCGCAAGGGTAGCATAATAACCGCGACGGTGAATTTCGCCGAGTGCTTGCTGGTAATGATCGATCACATGGCGGTCAAGTAGCGAGCCAGCGACCCGCATGCCGGTGAGCGCCCCGGTGCCGACATTGGCAATCGAATCGAGCGAATAAAGGGTGACCGCCCCCGAGACCTCGAGCAGCGACACATCTTGTTTGCTGGCGATTTGTTGCATATCGGCCCACAGTCGGTCGATCTCGGCGCGGGGCAGCACTTTGGTGGGATCCATCCGACTGGCGCTCTTCGTCGTGGCGTCGATCGATTCGCGTAGCCCGTCGATCGACAAGGGGGGTGTGTCAAATACGCTAGCCGCCGTGCCGGTGGTTTCGCGAAGTGCGTCGAGCAAGTCGCCGGCGTGGTCGATAGTCGAGTGCTCGTCGATGAGCCCCTCGCGGCGCAACTCGTCGGCGAATTCTTTCAAATAGGTCTGTGACCCATAGGCGACATCGCTCACCACCGCGAGCAACAGCATTGGCGAAGCATGAAGCGTTGCGAGGCTGGCCATCTCGACAAAGTTGCCGACGGTTTTGCGGGCGACATAGTCTTCGATTTTGCCTGCTTTATCGACCTCATCCCGCGCGACGCCGCCGATATCGTCACACATAAAATCGAGCGTCTGTTGGACGAGCGTGGTGTAGCACTTCGAGTCGCGAAACGCCTGGGGCACGAGCAAACCGGCCGACTCGCGGACGACACCCCCGAGCACACCCGACGTCGTCCGCAGCGCCCGCTCTGGCAAACTAAGCGAGTAGGTGAGGTAGTCGTAAACGCTCTTTTCAGTGGGTTGTTCGGGCATGTTGACTAGAGAAACATGTTGACTGGAGAAAGTAGTGAAGAACGAAGACGAGTGGCTGTGCGATTTATTTTTTGACGCAAAGACGCAGAGTCGCGAAGAAGCGCAGAGTAACGGAAGAAGAGTAGGAAGAAATACGGAAGCTTTCAGTCCTAACCCGACGCATCAGCGAGGGACGAACTTTGGTGGAATCGCCCGCTTACGCCTCGGGTTCGGATTGTTTTCTTTGCGCTGCTTTGCGTCTTCGCGTCTCTGCGTCGAAATAATTCGGGTGTAAAGGCGTGGTTGACGGTCAAACGACCGGGAATGACAATGATAAGTTCGCTGGTCGCACGCTGCCAAGCGTGGGCCGTTCCCGCCCCGGCGTTCCCCTCCGCCGCAAAATCTATCAGGCCGACATGTCTCGCGAACGAATTGGTGTCTGGATCATCGGTGCGCGAGGCAATGTGTCGACGACCGCGATTGTCGGGCTGTGTGCCCTGCAACGGGGCATCGCTCCGCCGGTAGGGCTGGTTACCGAGTTACCGCAGTTTGCCGAAATTCCGCTCCCCGAGTGGAACGAACTGGTCGTCGGTGGCTGCGACATTCGCCACGAATCGCTCGTCGCGCGGGCCGAGGCACTTGGCAAAGAAGGGGTCGTCCCGGCGATGCTCATCGCTCGCGTGGCCGATGACCTGGCGGCGATCGACGCGCGCATCAGCCCCGGCACGACCTTTGGTTGTGGCGAACGGATCGTCGCGCTCGCTGACAATTCTTTGAGTGTCGCCACGACGCCAGATGAGATGGTCAAACAAGTCGAAGCCGACCTTACGTCGTTTCGCGAGTCGAACGAACTCGATCGCGTGGTCGTCGTTTACTTGGCCTCGACCGAACCGCCGGTCGACATCGGGGTGATCCCCGAAAGTTGGCCCGAACTTAGAAAGTTGCTGGCGTCGGAAAAAAATTTCCCGCTCCGGGCGAGCTCGCTCTACGCCATTGCCGCCATCAACTTGGGGTGTGCGTTTGTCAATTTTACTCCCTCGCTGGGGGCGACTTGCCCGGCGATCGAACAGCACGCCCGCCAGTGTGGTGTGCCACTGGCCGGGCAAGATGGCAAGACGGGTGAGACACTGCTCAAGACGGTCCTCGCGCCGATGTTCGCCGCACGCCACTTGCAGGTGATGAGCTGGGTCGGCCACAACATTTTCGGCAACATGGATGGCCGCGTGCTCGACGACCCGGCCAACAAGGCGACCAAGGTCCGCAGCAAAGACGCGGTCCTCTCGGGCGTGCTTGGTTACGCCCCTCAGACGCTGGTATCGATCGAATACATCGAGAGCCTCGGCGACTGGAAAACAGCGTGGGATCACGTCCATTTCCAGGGTTTTTTGGGCACTCCGATGACTCTGCAGTTCACTTGGCAGGGGTGCGATTCGGCCCTCGCGGCACCGCTCGTGCTCGACCTCGTGAGGCTCGCGGTCGTGTCGCACCGGCGTGGCGAAAGTGGTCCCCTCGCTCATTTGGCGAGCTTCTTTAAGAGTCCCATCGGGACGAACGAACACGACTTCGCGCGGCAACTTTTGTTGCTTCGCGAGTGGGTTGAGCGCAACGCTCGTTAGAGCCAAGCGGCTCGTTTTTTTCTTGACGCAAAGTCGCAGAGGCGCAAAGAAGCGCAGAAAAAAGTGGGTGTGAAAACCAAGCCCGCGCGTAGCGAAACTCGCCCTGAGTTTCGGCATCGAGTTGGGCCGAGAGTCTTGGCGACTTCCGTCAAAAATTTCTCTTCACTGCGCTGCTTTGCGTCGCTGCGTCTCTGCGTCGAAATTGGTCGACGAGCAGTCCGATTCAAGTTTGCCCGACGAGGGTGCCGAATTGTGCAGTCGTGCGGATTAAACAAAATGGTCTAATTCGACTTGACAGGATACCTAGGTAGACGATTTAATTCGCGCAGTGTGGGTGAGTTGAGTGTCACGCTCGACTCGCCGACACAAACGTAGGGATGCAAAACTTTGGTCTCGACTTTCCAACTGGTGCCCAGGAACGAGACCTACTTACTACCATGGGCACTACCAACGCAGGAGCCATAGGACATGGCCGCTACGAAGAAGGCTGCTAAGACGACCACTAAGAAGGCAGCCGCGACAAAGTCGCCTAAGAAGAAGGCCGCCCCCAAGAAGGCTGCCGCCAAGAAAGCGACGACTAAAAAGTCGCCCAAGAAGAAGGCCGCCAAGAAGGCTCCGGCCGCCAAGGCCGCCCCGAAGAAGTCGACCAAGAAGAAGGTAGCCAAGAAAACTACCGCCAAGAAGTCGACGGCCAAGAAGACCGCTCCCGCTACGATGTAGTCGGACCGTCGTCTCCGACCAAGTTTTGGTCGCCTAAAACAACGAGACAAGGCTCGCCATGCGTTTTGCAGGGCGAGCCTTTTTGCTGCGCCAGCGGAGCCTTCATTTGAGCCGACGGCGCTAGCCGCGGGTTTCTGGCACCCGCGGCTAGCGCCGTCGGCTCAATTGTGAAACGTTGCCGCTTTCGCTGCGCTTGTTCGTCGATCTTTCGGACCTCCTGTGGGAACCATTATTCCGTGGCCCGCCACTGTCCGAAAGTTCTGGGCTACCGCAAAGCGAGGTGCAAAAGTCGACTAGTTTTGCAGCTCAATGCGATTTCTGGAAAACGGAGCTTAATCGCCCGACGTGACGTGGAACTCTTTCGGCTTGCCCCGCGTCATAGCTTTTGTTGCGTATCACCCCTCGCCCCACACAGGAGCCCTCGTCATGTTTCGATTTCTGCTAGCAATTGGCCTATTGTTTTCCCCGCTCGCGGTCGCCGACGAGGCCGCCAAACCGGCCGACACCACCCCCAGAATCGACGTCGCCCTGCTGCTCGACACGAGCAGCAGCATGGACGGGCTTATCAACCAAGCTCGCACTCAGCTTTGGAAAATCGTCAACGAGTTCGAGGCGGTCCGTCGCGACGGAGTGCGGCCGATCGTTCGCGTGGCGCTCTACGAATACGGCAACCAGGGGCTCGCCAGCGAGTCGGGCTATATTCGCCAAGTGCTCCCTTTGACGACGAATCTCGACAAGATCAGCGAACAGTTGTTCGCGCTCACCACCAACGGGGGCGACGAATACTGTGGCCAAGTGATCGATCACGCGGTCGCCCAACTCGAGTGGAGCGAAGTGCCGGGCAGCATGCACGCGATTTACATCGCGGGCAACGAGCCTTTTACCCAAGGTCCGGTCAACTACAAAGAAGCCTGCAAAAAGGCCACGGGCAAGAACATCACGATCAGTACCATCCACTGCGGCACTTTTGACGAAGGTGTCAGCGGGATGTGGGCCGACGGGGCGAAGATTTCCGACGGCCAGTACTTGGTGATCGACCAAAACAAAGTTGAGCCAGGCATCGAAGCGCCCCAAGACGAACAGTTGGCCGAACTCAACGCCAAGCTCAACAAAACCTACATCGCCTATGGCGACGAGGAAGCTCGCCAGGTGGCACTCGGTCGCCAAGTCGCCCAAGATAGCAACGCGGCCGAAGCCGCCCCGGCCGCTGCCGCGAGTCGTTTTGCCGCCAAAGCGGGAGCCAACTATCGCAACAGCGATTGGGACTTGCTCGACGCGGTTCGCGACAAAAAGGTCGACCTGACGAAACTCGAGAAAGGACAACTGCCCGAGGAACTGCGTAAAATGTCGAGTGAGGAGCTCGCAGCGCACGTCGAGAAACAACGTGCCGAGCGCAGCGCGGTGCAAGCGAAAATCAAAGAGCTCAGCGCGGCACGCGACAAGTTCATCGCCGCCGAGCGGGCCAAATTGGCCGAATCCGCAGGCGAATCGCTCGATGATGCGGTTGCCGGTTCGATTCGCAAGCAGGCGGTCGCGGAAGGGTTCGAGTTCGTCGAGGAGTAGTCGGCCAATCGACCATGCTCCGCACTTTGGCTGGACACACGATTGTGACTTTGTACAATTCTTATATGCCGAAGAATTTGCTACCACTGATTCTGGCTTTCGCCGTGGGCTTCGCGCCCACGGCCATGCCGTGCTTGTGTGTGGCAGGCGGCTCAAGTGAAGCGACGAATGCCTGCTGCGGGGTCGCCGCTGCCGACACGCTTCCGCTTTGCTGTCGGGCAAAGCTGTCTGAACGTCAGCAGGCCAGTGAACACGAAGGTTGCTGCTCACAGCACTTCCCGCCCATCGGTTGCTGTTGTGCTCCGGCCAAGCCGGTGGCGACGGTGGCCGATGCCGCTGGCGAACCGGTGGTCATTTGGGCGGCACTACCGTCGGCCAATTTGCCCGGGCTCGTGGAATCCGCTCCGCTGGTCGCGTTCGACCAATTGGAGTTTGTCATAGCGGGAAACAGATTAAGGTCGTTGCTGTGCGTGTGGCGGAATTAACGCCATCGCCGCGTGGTAACTTTCCTGTTTTCCAATCTATTACTTAAGGTTCTACTCAAATGATTAAGTCACTATTTATTGGTGGTGGTCTGTTGGCTGCGGCCGTCTATGGATCGTTCCAGTCGGTCGATTCGACGACCACAACCGAAGCCGCTGGCCCGCCTTGCGCGTGCTGCGAAGATTGCACGTGCGTCGACTGTGGCTGCGAGTTCAATGCTTGTCTGTGCGATGTCACGGGCGAATGCTGTGACGCGAATGCGTGCTGTGAGAGTGGTTGCTGCGAGTAATCGTCGCAGCCCGCACTGCTAAAACCCACAATGGCCCCCGGCACAGCGATTCTAAGCGGTGTCGGGGGCTGTTTCTTGAGGCGCTTCCTCGAAGCGCCGCGTCTGATTTCGCCGAATCGAATCACGACGCATAAGCAATGAATCAAACATAACTTGGTGGTGTCGGTCATGCGCAGCGGGAATCCAGACGCCACGCTCTCCCTCTCGATTCCCGCCTGCCGGGAATGACTTTCTCGATTGCATCGCTGCCAGTTTGGGCAAACCTACCAAGTGATTGTTGAATCGTTCCTAAGCGAGTGCGTTTCACTCACTTGCGTGTTGTGCTTGTATTGTCGGGCCCGGCACCGAGTTGACGCACCGCGTGATGGCCACGATACTAGGGGCTATTGCCGTGACCACCGATGTTGCTGTGGTCGCGGGTGCTATGCCGCGAGCCTTGCTGGCTAAGCGATCTGCTTTATTGGTGCGGACCCCTTTTTAGTGCGAAGTGATTATGCCACGCGATGATGATGACGACCTGTTCGACGGTGAATTTGACTTTGTCGACGACGACGATTTCGATAGCGATGTCGATGATTCCAACGACGAATCGGATGACGATTCCGACGAGAAGCCGGTAAAGAAGCGAAAGACGGTTAAGAAAAAGGTCGCCAGTAGTAGCACGCCCCGCAAGAAAGCGGCCACGCCCGCTCCGAAGAAGAAGACGACCAAAAAGAAAAGCGCGCCGCGCAAAAAGAAGTCGGAAGCGGCAGAAGATGAGAGCGAAGAAGACGACACAGCGATCCCCGCCAGGGCCTTCGCCGACGACTTTGGCGAACAAACGGCGGCCAAAGACTTAGCCGAGGAAGTCATCGACGCGACCGAAGTCGACGAGCCAGATTCTGATCCAGAAACCGAAGGCGATGAGTACGGCCGGGTCGAGCCCAAACGCGACTTCGTCGTCCATGTTTACGAGCATCGCAAGTTCCACCGCACGTTGGCGTTCGAGTTCACCCCCGAAGACGCGGCCGCGTTTGCCGACACGTTCAACAAAACGGGTCGCCCCTACGGCCGCTTCGCCGTCCCCGCACGGAGCGACACACCGGCCAAGCCGCTGCTCGCACCCTAAGGAACGAATCAAGAATAATTTGGGCGTTTCCTCGACATCGGTAAAGAAAGAATGAACCACAGAGATCGCTGAGAACGCAGAGAGAGGAACACTAAGTTCGAGTTTTGCACTTTTATTGTTAGCAATCGCTCTTGGGAAAAAGGGCGAGCCTCCGCCAAGATGCTTGGGTATCTAACATCCACGCACCGCGACAAGGAGGCTCGCTATGGAACTTGTACCCGGATTTATGGTT
>JBGSRO010000104.1:0-14524 GCA_041737535.1 Pirellulales bacterium
GAAAGTATTCGTCCATTTCCACCGTGACATAAACGCCGTCAAGCTCGTCGTTCCAGAAAAATGGGTTTTGAACGACGCCATCGATGACAAATCTTGCACCGAACCCGTCACTGCCGGATGGAGCTCCTGTTCCAAACAGGCGCGCTCGCAACCGAACCGGGTTAATTCCATCCACCGTCACGGATGTTGTGAGTATCGGTGCACCGTTTTGCGGCACTGTGCTGGGCAGTATTACCTTTGTAACCTCAAGGCTTGGCGAGATTGTATACGAATCGTACGATTGAGCGTTGACTTGCAGACGATTTAGGCCATCAAACGCATTCCCCGTCCCTTGCACGAGTTGGCCCGCCCCGAAGCCGCCGAATTCAACGTCGAATGGATAGCTATTTGGAGCGGGCGAGGTGAGAGTGTGTGTCAAAGCGCCAACGACGAAGTCGCGAACCCAGTTCCCGCCGGCCGTACTGTTCGCATCACCGTCAAGCACGTTGCCGGCGAGGTCGGTGATCGCGTCATTCACGGTCAGTCGATAGACGTCTTCGACTAATGCGGCGAAGGACAGGGTGGCGGTGGTGCCGCTAATGCTAACGCTAGTGGGATTGATCAGCGTATCGCTATCGAGCAGCAGCCCGTCAGTTCCGGCACGGCGAAGTTCGTAATTAGTCGCGAGGGCCCCGTTGAGCACCGGCTCGCTAAAGGTCACCTGGATCGACGTTGTTCCAGCCGCCAGAGAGCCGCTCACCGCAAAGCTCGGCGTCGTGCTGACGACCGTCGGAGGTGTCAACTCGAGCAGCGCCACGTCATTACCAGTGCCGCCGACATAAGTGATCCGCTTGTTCGTTCCGTTCACACTGAGGATCGTACCCTCTGATAGAGCGTTGAAGATCCCCATCACCGCGTCGCTGCCGTCGTTGTCGACAATGATGAAGCTGTCCGTTGCGGCGGGTGTGTAGCTCCCAGAGATCTTTAGATCAACCCCGGTGAGGTTCACGATGCCCACCACATCGAGTTGCGTGTATTGCGTGTCGACTGTCACGCCATTGATCACAATCGCCAAATCGCTGCCGAACGAGAGTATACTGGCCGTGACATCGGTCCCGGACTTGGTCGGTTTAATTGCCGCTGGTGAAGCACCCGAATCGAGCAGCAACGTGCCGCCGCCCGTGTTGATCTGCCCACCGTTAATGGTGATATCGCCCGCGGTAAGGAGTTTGATATTGGTAGCAGAAGCGCGGTTGATATCGGCGCTGACTGTGATTGAGCCGCTGTTGGCATCGCCAATCTGCACCGTGCCGGCGGTGATCAAGTCGAGTTCAACATCGGTCAGGCTCAGACTGCCGCCGGTTTTGGTGCCCAGGTCGATGGCGCGGTCGCTTTGCAGTGAGGCGATAGAAACCGTGCTTGTTGAAGTGACCGCAGCTTGAATGTTGGCATGTGCCGCGCGGAGAGAAATTGAGCCGCTACCAGCACTCAGCGAACCGGCGAGCGCGCCAAAGCCGAGAGCCCGCGAACCGACGACGACCCGGCCGCCATTGTCAGAGGGGAACTGAGCGAAGAGTCTGTCGCTGTTGGCATACTCCTGTATGTACAAACTATAGCCGGCACCCGCTGTACTGCCGATAGCACTGTTGGCGGCGCTGACCACGCCGCTCACCCCCGTCGTGCCGCTCCCCCAGGTCACCGCCCCGGCGTCGGTCGCCGCGCCGTTGTCCCAAAGGTTACTACGCACCACGTAGTTGCCGTTGCTGAGCACGGTGATACCACCGCTGCCCACGTTGTCATTGGCCGTGGAACCACGTAGCGTACTCAAGAGCGCCCCGGTCAGGCCGTTAAAGAGATAGACCGCGCCCGCGTTTGTTCCGCCGAAATCATCAAATGGCGATGTAACGACGACGTTGCCGGAGGTCAGTGGCAGGACCGTGGCCCCAAACTGGTTTCCGGCAGCCGGATTGGGATCGACGAACTGACTCAGTGCAAGCGCCAGCGTTAGTGTGCCCACACCATCACCGTCGCTGTCGGCTTGCAGGCTCTGTACTCCACCACTCGAGAGAATAGGTTTGGACACCGTAATGTCACCGGTCGCATTCAAGGTAATCGTTCCACCTGACGTTGTGATCGACCCGGCAGAGACGATAGAGCCTGCAAGAACCGACAGCGTTTTGGTGGCGGCGAGTGTGACAGCGCCCGAGACGGACGCGGAGGCAAAGGGGCTGCCGCTGGCACCAATGGTCAGGCTGCTTGTAAAGTCAGGTAGTGCGCTGAGCATGACGGTATCCGTCGCGCTACCGCGGTTGATGGTGAGCGAACCCGTCGGGTTGGCGAATGTAGTGGTTTCAAAGGCGATGGGGCTGGAGCGGAAAGTCGACAGCGAGTTACCGCTGATGCCGTCGTCTTCAAGAATGGCTTGCACGTTGCCGCTGGCCGGAAGATTGAAGACAACGTCGCTGGCCGTGCCGCTATTGGTGATCGGGTCCAGTCCAGTGTAAGTCACCGAGCCAAAGTTGCTCATCACAATCGAGCCGTCATTGGCATTGGTGTAGTTGTAAGTGACCGTTCCCTGATTGCCACCAGTGATCGTCAGCGAGTCAATGCCGCTGCCACCGGCGTAAACGAAACCGCCTGCAGGAATAAAATCGCCGCCAGCGAGCTCAAGAGTCAGCGAGTCGTTGCCGCCGAAGGTGTTGATCGTGATGGATCCGGTGATAGCGCTCAACGGAATACGGAGTGTCCTGTTTCCGTTGGTCAGCGTGCTTGCGGGCACTGTCACCGGCAAGCTGGAGAATTGCTCGACGGCATCGGAAATTTCGAAGAAATCGTTGACCCCGTCGTTGTAAAGCTTCGCCGTAAGCGAATTGTTCCCGCCAGAAACGTCGGAAATATTGAGATTGCCCGTACCGTCTAGCGAGGCGGACAGAGTGGGATCATCGTTCAGAATCGTTCCGATGCCTTGGTTTCGGCTGATCGTCGCGGCTTGGTTCAGCAGTACTGACACATTTGCGGAATAGCGATTGGCGACCGCCAGATCAGGCTTGCCGTCGCCGTTGAGATCGCCGATTGACACCGATTGAGGGCCTGAACCGGTTGCGAAATCTGACTTAGCGGCGAAGGAGGGCATGGCCGCACCCGGTGCCGTTGCGTTCAGTAGTACAGATACATTGCTCGAGTCGAGATTTGCGATCGCCAGATCGGGTTTGCCGTCACCGTTCAGATCCCCGGTAGCTATAGAGAAAGGACCTGCCCCCGTGGCGAATTCGCTTTGGGCGGCAAAGGTTGGTGCCACTCCCGGCACGGTCGTGTTCAGCAGCACCGAAACGGTGCTCGAGCTGAGGTTCGCGGTGGCAACGTCAGGTTTGCCGTCGCCGTTCAAATCCCTAATTGCTATCGAAAAGGGACCTGCCCCGGTTGCGAAGTCGGCCTTGGCCGCGTAGCTCGGTGTAGCCGCTCCCGGCACGGTCGTGTTCATCAGCACCGAAACGGTGCTCGAGCTGAGGTTCGCGGTGGCAACGTCGGGCTTGCCGTCGCCGTTCAGATCCCCGATCACCACCGAGCGAGGACTCGCCCCGCTGGCGAAGTCGCTTTTGGCGGCGAACGTCGGCGTTGACGCTCCCGGCGCTGTCGTATTGTGAAGTACCGACACCGTATTCGAGGCGAAATTCGCGATGGCCAAATCGGGTTTGCCGTCGCCGTTCAGATCCCCGATCGCTATCGAGAAGGGACCTGCCCCGGTGGCGAAGTCGGTCTTGGAGGCGTAGGAGGGTATGGCCGCCCCCGGTGCCGTTGTATTCAGCAGGATGGACAATGTGCTTGAGCTGAGGTTAGCAGTTACTAGGTCGAGGTTGCCATCGCCGTTCAGATCCCCGATCGCAATGGAAATTGGCCCCACGTCAGTTGCAAAGTCGGTCTTCGGTGCGTAGCTCGGCATGGCTGCGCCAGGCGGGGTCGTATTCAGCAGCACCGAAACCGTGTTTGAGTCGAGGTTTGCCGTCACCACGTCGGGCTTGCCGTCGCCATTGAGATCCGCGATTGCCGCCGTGCGTGGATTCGCCCCCGTCGGAAAGTCGGACCTGGGGCCCGCGTCGATTGAGGGTGAAGAAAGGACAGTTGAATTGAGGAGCACCGAGACATTGGCAGAGGCGAGGTTCGCGATCGCTAAGTCTGGCTTACCGTCACCGTTCAGATCACCGGTCGCTACGAATGCTCCGCCTGAGCCAGTCGCGAAATCAGACTTAGCAGCAAATGCCGGCGCGTCGCCGGTTGATGTCATGTTCCGCAGTACGGACACGGTGCTCGAGTTATGGGCGACCGCCAGGTCAGGCTTACCATCACCATTTAGATCCTCAATCGCAACCGTAATAGGATCCGTCCCGACCGTGAAATCTGATTTTGTAGCAAACGTTGGTATTGTAACTCCCGTAACCGTCGTGTTCTGCAGTACGGACACCGTCATCGAGTCGCGATTGGCGACTGCAAGATCTGGCTTACCATCACCGTTAAGATCGCCTATCGCTACTGAGTAGGGAGACGTTCCAGTTGTGAAATCAGTCTTAGCAGAATAGATTGGCGTCGTGGTCCCCGTGGGAGTCAAATTTAGAAGCACAGACACTGCGTTGGAAAAGATATTGACTATGGCTAGATCGGGCTTGCCGTCGCCGTTCAAGTCACTGATCCCAATCACGCGGGGACTCAATCCAGTGGCGAAGTCTGTCTTCGCTGCGAAGGTCGGAGTGTTTGCTCCCGTTGCAGTCGCGTTCATTAGCACGGAAATTGTGTTCGAGTTAGTGTTCGCGACTACTAAGTCGAGCTTTCCATCACCGTTCAGATCTCCAATAGCTACAGATCTGGGACTTGCCCCAGTGACAAAATCAGTCTTCACCGCATATGTCGGTGTTGTTGCTCCCGGTACGGTCGTGTTCATCAGTACGGACACGGTGTTCGAAATAGCGTTGACCACGGCCAAGTCGAGTTTGCCGTCGCCGTTCAGATCTGCAAGCGCCAGATTGAAGGGAGATAACCCAACTGAGAAATCTGTTTTTGGCGCGTAGGTCGGCGTGGTTGCGCCCGGAATGGTCGTATTCAGTAGTATTGACACACTATTCGAGGCTACGTTGGCGATCGCCAAGTCGCGTTTACCGTCGCCGTTTAGATCGCCAATCGCAACTGAAAGAGGTGATGCCCCTGCGGAGAAGTCGGTCTTTGCGACAAAGCTTGTGGCCGGGCCGGTAACGTTTGTGATCTTGGTCAAGTTGACGAAGAATTGCTCGTCGCCTTCATAGGTTGTGTCGCCGTGGATGGGCACGCTGATTGTTGTGCTGTTCGAACCACCAGGAATCGTCGTGCTTCCATTGGTAGCCGTGTAATCGCTGCCTGCAGTCGCTGAACCCGCTGAAGGGCTAAGATCCGACGTGCTGTAGTTGAACGTGAGGTCGGACAGCGCATCGTCTCCGCTGCGCGTCACTGTGAATAGCATGCTGGTTTGACCGACACCAGTCTCGATAACACTGCCGTCATTGATTGCCAAAGATGCCACTAACAATCGCCGGTCTTCCAACAGTTCCATGCGAAAATTCAAGCGGTTGAAATGGCGTCGATCCTCAAACCGGAACTGACTCAACCGCCGGCGCCGTTGATTGGAACCAGGTCCGCGAAGACAAGCGAATATTCGATCGAGCCAACGCATGTTCATAATAGTTTCCTTAATTCCCTATTGCCTATTCTTGTTTTGCTATGCAGTTAGAAAACGCGACTTTCGACACAACCGCTCAATTACAACTCGGCCTCTTCGCCCACCGTCAGCATGCGTGAGATCTCGTCAGTTTTCAGACCAAGCGCCATCGGCCGCACCGTAGCTCGCAATGGCACTACGTCGTATAGCTCGCTGACCATGCCTTCCATGCGCAGCCAGTGCACGACGCCACCGGTCCGCAAATCGATGAATTGCAAACCACATTGCGCATCTGCCGCCCGCGCACGTAGGTGCCCGTCCAGTTTCAATCCTTCAAATGCCAAATCGCCGCGCGGCTTCGATAACGTGACCAACGCATAGTCACCAACAAACGCCAGTCCGCGGAGGTAACCCGGGCAAAACGTAATGGGCTCGAAGTGCCCATGTTCCAAGTCGATCGACCCGAACTCGCCAGTTCCCGAATTCAGCACCCACAATTTCTCGCGATGCCAGCGCGGAGAATGAGGCATCGACAGACCACTGGCCACGACATCCCCCGTCAGGACGTCAATCACACAGCCGCCGTCGTGTCGACGATCGCGCCAACCGTCGGCCACATCACTCTGCGACACCAGCGTTACGTACCGCGCGCGACCGTCGCGAAGCGCTAGCCCGTTGAGATGACAGCGATCTTCGGGAACCAGTCCACTCAAAAACGATGGTCGCCATAACGGTGTAAAGCTCGCGCGTTCGCTAAGCGTCGCCAGACAGCCGAACAGCGTGTTGACAAACACGACCCGTCCGCTGTCTTCGACGGCAATGTCGTGAATGTCCAGATCGCCCGTTGTATGTGCCGCCCGAGGGACGTAGAGACAGTCGCAACCCTCGTGCAGGTTTCCAACCGCCAAAGCGTTTTCGAAGCGCCACAGTTGGTAATTGGAGCTCATCCACAGCGTATCCGCGTTCGGGGATGCCCACAGTCCCATGCTGCGATTGAAAGTTCTTTCAAAGACGGCTAGTTCACCATCGCCATTGCGCCCAACCAAGAACAGCTTTCCAGTCTGATATGTGGTTAGCGCGAGACTGACCCGCTGTTCGCCCATCCAAGATGTTAGGTAACGAGAACCCAGGACTTGCAGCCACGGGGACTCATCCGACGCGACCTGCCCATCGTCAGGTACCGACTGAATAATTCCTGTCACTTTTTGCTCCTCAAGAACCTGCGTCAAAGTCTGACTACATCACGAGGTCCAACACCAAATTGGTTAGTAGAATTCCGCAATATTCTGGTTTCACTTTGTCTTCGATCGCTTATTCGCCTTTTTTGAATGTCAGCAAACCTTCGCCATAAACCTTCGTCGCTCCAAGCCAGACCATGACCATGGATGCTGCCTGTGACGAATGAACTGCGGGTCAACCAGCAACGGTCGTAGGTACCAAACGGTTCGATGCGAGGGGCGAATTCGTGAGCGGGATTCAGGAAATAAATTTGGCGGCGTGTACCGATTGCGATTCGGTCTTGGCTGACAGCGACCCCCATGACTTGGTCGAAACCGTGAAAGGCGATCGACAATTTTCCCGCATGGCTTCCGATGACTAGCAACTTACCCGCTTGGTAGGTTGAAACGAGCAGCGTGACCTGCAGCTGTTCGAGCGCGTTGGCGAAATCGGGTGTAAGCTCGAAACGCGCTTCGCTGAATTTTTGGTCGTGTTGAATTGTTGTGCTCATCGTGTATAGAACCGCGTGCCATGATCAAGTTGGCCAGCACCCATGTACTGCAGATCGAGTTCAAATGTGAGGCTGCTTGTCTGTAAATGCTTCAAGAACTGGATCTCCACTCGCCGATCCATAGCCGAGTTGCGAGATGTGTCCAAGGTTGAGCTTTCTTTTGCACTCATTTTCTTAACTCAAATACCCACTGTTGCCGTACTCACAAAATCGACTTTCTACTGGATCGCAATGTTTGTCTCGTCGCGCTTCATGCTTGACCCTTCCAGCGTCGCGCAAGCGGAAGAGCCAATATCAGCTCGACGCGCTAGCGAGTGGGTCCATGGTTAGATGGGCGGACCCACTCGCTGGCGCGTCGAGCAGATAATGGCGGACAACAACAAACCCACTCGCTTGCGCGTCGAGCTGGTATTGCCTAATCACTCGGTTAATATTCGCAGTCGATTTGGCTCAAAAAACAATGCGAAATCCAGCGCGAAATAGGTCAGCTAATTCCGTGAATTATTTTGAGAACCCTTTCTTCCAAGGCGACTCGGCTGCGATCAAAAAATATTCCGTCAAACAAGCTCCCGTATTAACGAATCGCAATGTTCTATATCGCGAATGGTCCCTTGTTTCTCGTGTATTTTTCTCGTCTGTCGTCCTGCATTTCGGCGGTCCGATATGCTGCCAACTGTTAATGCTCCGTCTCGATCTAAAACCCATCACGGAATTTCGAAAATCGATGTTCTTTTTTTATTCGGGGCTTGAGGCGGGTCGAGTTAGTGAGCCGTGACGCGTGAGCGGCCGGGCGACTTTTCGGGGCTGATTGGCGAATTAATGAGCTGCGGGTTCACTAGCGGCCGGGCGGTAGGCGGTATACCCGACTTATTTTCTGGGTGCATAAACAAGTGTGGGTTTAGGCGTGCCGCAACTGCGCAAGTCCGGTAGTAGTCAATACTCTTAGGGGCGCAGTCTGCAAATTGAAACTTTTGACCAAATTGGCGGCGTGGAAAGGACTTGCTTGTTGCTGCCCACCTATGTCATGAATGATTTAGGGTCAAAGGTTCCTTACCGCTCGCGGCTCACATTTTCATCGCCGACATGTCGGACAAACGAAAAACTCCTGAAATCGCCTGTGCGGGATAGCCTCGGGAAAGTCATACGTGGCAACTGATTAGTAAGAAATGCGCAAACGGCGCGCGAATCGCGCGAGAAATCTTTAAAAAATCGCCAGTTTCTGACACTTCTCGCAGAACGCCACCATATTCGGCAAGCTGACTGTGCAGAATGCCTACTGTTACTTGCTTTTTCGTACTCGTACTCAGCCGTAGGCGGTACTCGTACTCCTACTCGATGCCCCGTTCGAATCGAGTAGGAGTACGAGTACCATTTCATTGAGTACGAGTACGAGTACGAACAACCGAGACGGTTGGTGCTGTTCCGCGAGAAGTGTCCTATTTCTCGCTGACTACCTCTATCCACGAACTAGGTAGGGAGCGAGGGCACCGGTATTTGGCGTGTTGGCGTTGCTATCCTGTGGGACTGCATCGTCACCGAGCGCAATACCTTTGGCTCCAGCAGGTAGCGTGATTTCCAAATCGGCTGCGTTGCCACCAATAAATAGGGGCTCGATCTGAGAGAAACTGACTGTCCCCAGTCCGGCGAGCAGCACACTTCCAGACTCGCTCGTTTACAAAATGTCAATGAGCTTAGACTGCAGAGCACTTGTCCCACCTACGCCATCTGACAGCGTCACGGTTACCGTACGAGAAAGCGTTGTCGGAGTCGCGGAGAGACTGCGGAATGTAATGCTTCGTAGCAGCGATTGAACCGCAGCTCGACTGGCATTTGCATTAAATGTGACTGCCAATGTCGTCGTACCACTGAACGTTCCGAAAATAACCCCTTCGTACAGAACTTGATTCCCCGAAATGCTAATTTGCCCCAGACCGGTGCCGACACTAAGTATTTCTATCCGATCGGTTGACTGACGATTTGATGTCAACCGAACCGTAAGCACACCTAGATCGAAGCTTGTGTTATCGACATCGTCGACTGTCGCATCGGGTGCCAATACAGCCGCTGGGCCGCCTACTGTGTATCCAACATTCCCAGCGAACCCGCCGATGATTGGTGCATCGTTTACCGCCGTAACGTTGATGATTTTGGTGACGGGCCCACTGGAACCACCATCCCCATCGGTCAGTACCACTTCGACGGTGCGTGGCAAGGTTGAGGGCGCGTCGGATACGTTGCTGAATGCTACATTCCGCAGCAGTGCTTGCACCGCCACTCGCGAGGCGTCTAGATTGAATGTTATCTGTAACTGTTCCGGCTCAGTATTTCCGCCTGTAAACGTTCCGATAACCAATCCACCATAAGTTACTTGGTTGCCATCGACGCCGATCTGGTTCGCTCCCGCGCCTTGATTGCGAATAGACAACCGATCGTCGACATGTCCATTGGCAGTCAAGCTGACCGTCAGAACTCCATCCGCAAAGTCTGCGGAGTCGACGTCGGTTACCGTGGCATTGGAATCGAGCAACAAGGCGACTGCGTTTTCCACATACGATATGTCAGGAGTAAAGGCACCAATGATCGGAGCGTCATTGACGGCGATAACGTCCACAAGTGTTGTCACCGCTAAACTGGTCCCACCGTCACCGTCGGATAATGTCACGGAGATGGTTCGCTGCAACGTCGATGGGTTACCAGAGATACTGCTGAACGTGAGATTGCGCAGTAGAGCTTGCACCGCTTCAAGGCTGGCCGCCGCATTGAGCGTCACGGTCAAGGTGGTCGTTCCAGCAAAAGTCCCGATCTCGATTCCAGAATAAGATACGCTCGCGCCACTTACGCCAATCCCTCCGGCACTGACGCCAGCGTGGCGAATTGAGATGCGATCGGTCGTCTGTGAATTGACCGCCACACGGGCAATCAGCCTACCAAGATCGAAATCGGTGGAATCCAAATCATCGACAATCGCATTGATCGCTAAGTCGACCGCTTGTTCATCTTCGGTGTAGCTTGACAATCCGGAAAAATCAGAAACTACAGGCGGATCATTGACTGCCGTGACGTTAATGAACTTGATGACTGGAATGCTTGCTCCTCCATCTCCGTCGGTGAGCTGCACTTCCACAATTCTTGGCAAGGTAGAGGGGGAGTCCGAGACGCTATTGAATGTGATGTTTCGCAAGACTGCTTGGACCGCCGCTGGCGTGGCAGCGGCGTTGAAGGCAATCTGCAACGGATCGGAACCTGATGTTCCTCCATAGACGAAACCAATTAGCAGGCCACCAAAGGAAATCTGATTGGCGACCACTCCAATCTGGTTCGCGGCGGTCCCTTGATTCCTGACTGCCAATCGATCGTCGTTTTCACTGTTGGCGGTCAGCGTTGCACTCAGAACGCCTCCGTCGAAATCGAGCGAATCGGGATCACTGACAGTCGCATTGTTATCAATCAATAGCGGAACTGCATTTTCAGCGTAAGTCACGGTCGTGTCAAAAGCACCAACGATGGGAGCGGAATTCAGTGCGACTACGTTCAGCGACGTCGTCACTGTGGCGCTTGTTCCGCCATCTCCGTCGATAAGTACGACCGAAATGGTTCGCGTCACGGGGGAAGGCGCGGTCGAAACACTATGAAAAGTTGTATTGCGCAGAATGGCTTGTACGGCCGCCGCGTTGGCGTTTGCATTGAGCGTGACAATCAGCGTCGTGGTCCCCGTAAAGGATCCCACGACAATATTTCCGTAAAGGACATCCGTGCCACTGATGCCGATATCACCCGGTGCCAAGCCTTCATGGCGAATTCCCAGACGATCGGTGGTCTGGGAATTAGTCAATACTCGGACCGTCAACCTCCCTGAATTAAAATCGCTTGAGTCTACGTCGGCGACCGTGGCTCCTGTCGCCAACAATGCGGGAACGTCCCCTTCGGTATACGATGCGAGGCCAGAAAAGTCAGCCACAACAGGTGCATCATTGACCGGTGTAACATCGATCGTCTTGGTTACCGGTAAGCTCTCGCCACCATCGCCGTCAGTCAGTACAACCTCGACAATACGTGGCAACGGTGAGGGGGTTTCGGACAGGTTTCTAAACGTGATATTGCGCAACAATGCCTGTGCTGCAACTCGCGTTCCTCCAGAACCAAAGGTCACCACTAGTGGCACATCCCCCGTTACGCCACCCGCATACGTCGCGATTGGATTGCCCGCATAGGTAATCTGATTGCCAGCCACACCGATCTGTCCGGCACCTGTCCCCACGTTGCGAATCTCGAGGCGATCGCTGGCTTCCGCATTGTCAATCAGACTGACCGTCATTACTCCGTCATTGAAATCTAACGAATCAACATCGGTCAGCGTGGCATTGTTGTCCAACAGAATGGGTGCCGCGTTTTCCGTATAGTTAACCGTTGTATCAAAGGCACCGATGACTGGTGGCTGCGATTCGGGAATATCGGTAATGGATATCGTGAAGATTTTCTCAAACCATAGACCGCTAAGATCGGTCGTGCGCACGCGAATCGTGTAACTCGAGTACGATTCGAAATCAAAGATCTCAGCCGTCAGTAACTCGTCCCCTTCAATCTCGAAACTCGAATTGTCAATATCGCCATTACCTTCGACAAGAGAGTATTCAAAGGTATCGCCGGCATTCAAGTCGAGAGAGCTGAATTGGCCAACCGCCGCATAAAACGGCTGGTTTTCGGCGACGCTCGAAACCGAAAGTTGAATGTCGGTTGGAGTCGCTTCGCCGTAGTAGACCAGCGCCACATCGGTCTCTACTTTGAGTGTGGCGGCTCCTTTTACCAACACGCGATAGCTGCGTGCATTGATAATTTCGTCAGCGCCTGGTAGCCAATCGTAATCCAACCACAGTTGATCCCCCAGATTGCCATGCACGACCAGCGAATTGGAATCACCCGACAAATTCAGCACTTCGCGCTGATTGAGCGTGAGCGTATTGTCACCCTGACCAGTGATGTCGATCTGCTCGATGTCGATCAAACGATTGTCAGCCAACAGCCTGAGGTCCAGTGCCAATCCGCTACCGTCGATTCGTAGCGTATCGTTTCCATTGCCACCCACGATACGATTGAAATTCAGATCGCTCACGACCAGAATGTCATCCCCTTGTCCTCCAGTGAGCACATCCGCTCCGCCGCCGCCAATCAGCAGGTCATCTCCTTGACCTCCGATCATCGTGTCGGCTGCCGCTGAACCTGTGAGGACATCGCCAAGGTTTGTCCCTAAATGAGTGATGGTTGCTGAGAAATCGCCCCCATAGATCACATAGCTAGTGCCTGTAGACGCAGCGCCGGGAGCACCAACGAGTATGTCATCAAAGCCATCTCCATTAATGTCACCCGCACCGCGCACGGAATAGGCGCTCTTACTTTGTGACTCCGCACCGAAGATAGTGATTCCTGGTGCACCACCAGGTGTTCCCAACGAAGCCAGTTCGATCGTCATTGACAGCGCTGGACCGCCAAAGACCAAATACGTCTCACCGGCAGTGGGCATGGAGTTACCCTGCCCATCGGCAGCAAATGCCCCAATTAGAAAATCATCGTAGCCATCCGCGTTGACATCTCCCGCATCACTAACTGTGTAGCTACTGATGTCATCCGCATCGACGCCGTAAAGAGTTACGCCCGCTGTACCTCCCGGCATACCAAGTAAAGCTAGATCAATTGTGGCTGGTAAAGCGGGCCCTCCAAACACGATGTAGCTCTCTCCTGCGTCGTCACTCGAATTCCCCACGCCATCGGCGTCGGTCGCCCCGAGCAAGATATCGTCAAATCCGTCGCCGTTGATGTCACCAGCGCTGCTCACGGAGAATCCACTCCTATCCCCGCTTTCCGATCCAACAATCGTTATCCCCACGCTGCCTCCTGGCGCTCCCAACAGGGCCAAGTCGATCGAAGTTGAAAGAGATTTCCCTCCAAAGATGACATAGCTCTCTCCGGCACTCGGCCTAGAATTCCCGACTCCATCCGCCTGAAATGCACCGATTAACAAATCGTCGAATCCGTCACCGTTGACGTCTCCCGCGCTGCTTACGGAGAAACCACTGTAGTCCCGACTGGTTGAACCAAAAATGGATAGTCCTAAAGTGGAACTTGGATTGCTCAGCGACGACAGGTTGATGGTTGCGGGTAGTGACGTCCCGCCGAAAACCAAATAGCTTTCGCCTGAATCAGATCTAGAAGTCGCTCCCCCATCTCCCCCGT
Organism: Pirellulales bacterium; assembly: GCA_041737535.1. GTDB lineage: Bacteria > Planctomycetota > Planctomycetia > Pirellulales > Lacipirellulaceae > JBGSWC01. The sequence goes on from JBGSRO010000104.1 coordinate 13,617, forward strand.
AGGCACCGATCAACACATCATCGAAGCCATCACCATTGACGTCCCCTGCTAGACTAACTGACAAACCGCTATTGTCAAAAGCATCTACACCCAGGAAGGTGACACCAGCAGAGCCACCAGGAGTTCCGAGCGTGGCGAGATCGATGGTGGCTGGGAGCGCATTCCCACCAAACACGACATAGCTTTCGCCGATGTCATATCGCCACCCCGACGATCCGATTCGACTTGCTTTTCCCGCTCCGATCAGTAGATCGTCAAACCCATCACCGTTGACGTCCCCGCCGCCGCTCACCATGTAACCACTGCGGTCACCTGCATTGGCACCCAATAGGGTAAACCCTGCTGCCCCGCCTGGCGTTCCCAAAGTGGCAAGATCGATCGTCCCTGCAATCGCCCCACCAAAGATCAAGTAGGTTTCCCCCGCCAGTGGTCTCGAATGCATGCTAGCGCCTGCTCGTGGAGCCCCGACAATGAAGTCGTCGAATCCATCGCCATTGACATCTCCCGCGCCGCTTACCGACCAGCCGCTTTGATCTGCGGCGTCCGCACCGGTGACGAGGACACCCTGTGAAGTCGTGAATGTTGCCAAGTCGATCACCGCCAACAGTCGGCGGTCTTCCATCTGTTCGATGAGCAATCGACGTAGCCGCGCACGCTTGCCACCCCCACTGGACTTGCTTCTTCCGTTCAACCGGCCTGCCAATTTGGAAATGCTTTCTCGGACGTTCATAGAGTTCACTGTAAGGAATAGGGGATAAGGGGTAAGGCTTTGAGTTTTAAGGAGTCAGCGGTCGATTCTGTAGTCACCGACGCAATATCAGCTCGACGCGCCAGCGAGTGGGTCTGGTAGAGGTCGAATATCATAGGCCAAGGAACACAGACACTCGCGGACCCACTCGCTGGCGCGT
>JBGSRO010000174.1:0-7114 GCA_041737535.1 Pirellulales bacterium
GCAGAAAATGGTCCCAAGTGCTGGAGACTCGACAGGCTGCGGAGCCAGTCCCATTTTTTCGCAACTGCCGTTCTCTCGATGCTAACGTCAATCGTAACTCGTTCATATGCGGAAGTTATTTTGCGTTCGTTCCTAAGTCGGCATTCGTGCCCCTTCGCGGTCGAGTTGCTGTACCAATTGACCACAAGCGGCTTCAATATCGGCTCCCATCGAATACCTGAGCGTGGTCGTTCGTCCGGCCGTCTTGAGCTCGCTCGCAAACCGTTCGCGCGTCGCGCGGTCGCTTCCCACCAAGTGCGGGGCACCGGCGATCGGATTGAATGGTATCAGATTCAGATGGACATGAAGACCCTCAGTCCACTCGACCAGCGCCTGGGCATCGTCGCGCGAATCGTTTACCCCGGCCAGCAGGAGGTACTCGATCATCACCGAGCGGTCGCTCCGTTGTTGTGGGCGGTCGCTCCGTTGTTGTGAGCGGTCGCTCCGATGTTGTGAGCGGTCGCTCGTTTGCTGGATGGCGAACAGCGTCGCCCGCAATTCATCGAGCGAAGTATGCTTCGCCAAAGGAATCAACTGCTCGCGAATCGACTGGTTGGCCGAGTGCAGGCTGAGCGCCAGATTGACCCTTGGATAGCGAGTGGCAAAGCGCCGCATCGCGGCAGGTAGGCCCACTGTCGAGACCAATATCCGCGACGGCGGGTGGTGAAACACGTCGGGCGCAAGCAGCGCGTCGATGGTCTGGTAGAGAGCTCGCTCGTTGTGAAACGGTTCGCCCATTCCCATCAGCACGATGTTGCGAAGCTTGCGATTCTCGCTGGTCAGTCGTTCGCCCGCCTGCACGATCTGGTCGAGCATTTCGGCGGCAGAAAGATTGGCGAGCAGCCCCATTTTGCCGGTCGCGCAAAAGTCGCAGTTGGCGGCACAGCCAACTTGGCTCGAGATGCACAGCGCTACCCGGCCGGTGCTGGCGCGCAGCAGCACCGATTCGATCCGCCGCTGTTGATTGGTGAGAAACACCAGCTTCGTGGCTCCGTCGATCTCGGAATCGAAGCAATGCTCGAGTGTCAATTGTCGCATTTCGACGCGTGCGGCAAACTCGTCTCGAATATCGCCCGGCAGCTCGTCGAGCGCCGCGTCGGGGCCGGCAAAGTGCTTACAGAGCTTTGTGCGAAGCTTGCGAATGAGGCCCGGATCAATCCGCAACGCCCGCCGCACCCCGTCGATAGCGGCCGTGTCGAAGATCGAGATGCGGGGCATCTGGTTCATGGTGTTACGATAATGGGTTGGATGCATGGTATCTAGTCGCGCGCGCCAGCTCGGAGTCATGCCTTGGTGGTGGTTTCGGCATACAATCGGGCGACAAGAGTTCACGACAAGTCAGGCCGGATTACCGAAAACAGCGAATGTCTGCGGAGTTATTTCTCGGGCTTGGCAGGAGAGCACCATGAGCGACGTTATCGCGCGTTTCCCGTACATCACCGACTACGTGAACGACGTGTTTGCTGGCGAGGCCAAGCAGTGGGATTTTATCATCCTGCGGCCAATTCTGTTGGTGGTTTATTTCTTCGTTCGCTTTATCAGCTTTCCGCTTCAGTTTGTGCTGCACCGCTGGCCGTGGGGATTCGAGTCGCGGGCCATCGATTTCTGTATGGCGGTCGGTATGAAGTATCTCGCGCGGCCCGAGGCGGCCGAGTTATTCATGCGACATGTGCAAATCGAACCACTCCTCTATCGACACATATTGAGTCGGCGCGACGCGCCCTTTGAAATGACCGGCGAGAAACTCAAAGGCATTTTTGGCGACTTTGGCGTCGACGACTTGGCGACCGTCATGCGTTGCCAAATGACAATCGGCCACGACAAACTGTCGTACGAGATCGTCGACCGATTCGATAAACAAACTTTTCTCGATAACCTCGACTATATCCGATCGCTCAAGCCGACCGATCACGAGCAGTTTAGTAAACGTGTGCTCGAAGAAAATCGCAAGCACACTTGGGGACTGCTCGGCCCCACCAATGTGGTCATGCTGATCGTCATGTCCATCACAGTCTTTGGCGATCTCAAGACGACTGTCACAGCGCTTAATTCGTTCGGCTCCGACTCGATCTTGTTGTGGTGTTTGAAACGAATCTATGCGCACGACACACACGTGCAAAGCGATCTCGATTTCTTTATGCAAGAAGTCGCGAACCGGGGTCATTATTCGAACAGCGCGTTCTTCTCGAATCCAAGCCAGTACCTGTACTATCACATTGTGTTCGATGAGGTTGCCTACGACCTGCTAACGAACGTCCCGCCGACCAGCGAGCCTCGAGCCAGTGCGGCTCCGGCCGGCCAAGGAGGATGAGCGATGCCGTGCTACATCACCCGCACTGGCAGCTATCTGCCCGGTTCGCCAGTCGACAACGACTCAATCGAAAAGCATCTTGGCTCGCTCGCAGGCGAAGCCGAGGTGAAGAGCCGGGTACTCGCGATGAACGGCATCACCTGCCGGTATTATGCCCAAGACACCAACCAGCGGCCGACACACGATGTCTATGAGCTCGGCGAGCTCGCGGCCGAGCGGTGTCTGGCTGACCTACAACTCTCGCACCCCATCACCTGTCTCGCGGCTGGGACAACCTTCGCTCCACTTGCGGCCCCCGGTTACAGTTCGATTCTCCACGCGCGACTCGCCCGGCAGGGGTGGCTCGACCATCCCGTCGAAGTGGCATCGCTCGCCGGCATCTGTTCTTCGGCTGCGACGGCGCTCGTCGCGGCGATTCGCGCGGTGGCATCGGGCGACCATCGCGTAGCGATCTGTGTTGGGGCCGAGCATGCGTCGGAAGTTCTGAAGGCATCGGTCATTTGCCCGGTCGACGACCGGGCCCAGCATCGGCAGATTCGATCGAGCCAGTGGTTCATGAGTGTCTTCTTGCGATTCATGCTGTCCGATGGAGCCGGCGCGATGTTGCTTGAAGATCGGCCGAACGATTCGCGCGTTTCGCTGCGGGTGAATTGGACCCATGCGCTTTCGTTTGCCAACGAAGCGCCGCTCTGCATGAAGCTCGAAAGCCGTACCGCTTTGCTCAGCCAAGATCTGGGGGTGTTGTCGAAGCACCTCTTTCCCGCCGCCGGTACATTTCTTCGCGATGCGCTCGCCCGGCACGACGACACGCTCGACTCCCACCAAATGATCTTGCCTCACATGTCGTCGTTCTTTTTTCGGCGCAACATGGAGCGAGTGATCGCCGCGCATTGTCGCGATCCAAGTCGTCGGGTTCCCTGCTGGACGAACCTCGCGACGGCCGGCAACACCGGCGCGGCCAGCATATTCGTGATGCTCGACGAGTACCTCCAGCAGCACAGGCTCTGCGACGGCGAGCGATTGCTGTTGTTCGTTCCCGAATCGGGACAATTCAACTTTGTGCTCATCAGCCTGACGGCGGTCATGCCATGAACGTGGGCGAACCAACACCAAAACGGCTCGCGATCATTGGCGGCGGCAGCAGCGGGCTCATTACGCTCAAGTACGCACGCGACTTACTGCCCGACTGCGAAGTTCGCTGCTACGAACAATCGGGCAGCATTACCGGAGCGTGGGGACATCCCTATCCTGGCTTCGTTTCGACATCGACCAAATACACGACGCAGTTTGCGTGTTTTCCGATTTTCGAACCGACGGTCGTCGACGACGCAGGCAAGAGCCGCAGCGAGTTCTTTCGCGACGGTGAATTTGGAGAATATCTCGAAGCATTCGCCCATCACTTTTCGCTTCTCGATCACATTGAGTTGCACTCCAAAGTAAGCAATCTGCGATGGCATGATGCGACTCAAAAATGGTTGGTGACGATCGAACGCAATGGCTCGATTGCTATCGAAGAGAGTTTTGATGCTGTGGTTCTCTGCACCGGACTCGTCGCCCAGCCAAGGCCCATCGATTGCGACGTGCCGCTGCTCGACCCGCAATTGCTCAAACAGAGCAACGGCTTCGACGGCGTTCGCGACAAGACGATTGTCATCGTCGGGGGAGGAGAGTCGGCCGTCGATTTTGCCGATCGGCTCGCTTGCCCTGAACTCAATAACAAGGTTTATCTTTCGCTGCGAACCGGCATTCGTGTAAGCCCGCGTTACCATCCGATCCGCAGTGTGCCGTCCGACTTTTTGCGGAATCGGCTCATGCTGTCAATTCACGAAGACTTGCGCAACGCGATCGGTCAGCGCTTTGTCGAATTGCGGATCCGCCACCGCGCGTGGTTCGAGCGTCTCTTTCCTCATCGATCGAAGCCCAGCCGCGTCGCGGAGACCGCCTTGCAACAGACTCGCTCGCAGTGGGACTATCGTCTCACAAAAGCAGCGAAAGACCATCTGTTCAATATGTTCCACAACAAGAGCGACGTCTTTTTGGATCGGGTCGCCGAAGGCCGCATCACCATCATTGGCCCGCCGACGGATCGAAGCTTCCGCCGCTTTCATGAGTTTCGGTCGCCTCCGTTGCAGGCAACCAACGAGTTGCCGATCGACCCCGATTTGGTGATTCCTGCGATTGGGTTTCAGTCGACCGTCGCCCAACTGACCGGCGGCACGATTCGACCGACCGACTTCTCTCTCGGTTGCACCAACGTCAATCACCCTGGTCTGTTCGCCGTCGGTTTTACGCGGCCCATTATTGGCAACATTCCGTCGATCAGCGAAATGCAAGCCCGTTACGTTTGTAAACTGCTGGCGGGCGAAGTGCCGCGGCCCGACCAGATCGAACAGCGCAACCGAATCGACCGCCAGCGACGCGAACGGCGTTACTCGCAAATCGACTGCCAGCATATTTATCCCGTCGAAATGTTTTCTTATTGCGATCAGCTCGCTCGACTGATGGGAGAGTATCCGACGCTCTCTCGGTCTGGTGGTATTGTTCGCTGGTGGCAGAGACGACTCTCGCCGGCCTCGACGCTCCATTACTTACCGTCGAATAAGCGGAACGAGCCTCGCTTCATGCCAGCGTCGTTGATCGCACTGCTGCTCCTACTCAAGCCAATCGACTGGGTTTATCGCCGATTCGTTCGCTAGCAGTCGTCGCCGACAAGGGAGACTGGCAAAGCCTCCTCAAGGTTTGCCTAATCATTCCCCGATACAAAGGGCGGACGACCGATGAAATTGGAAAAGTCGCGCTGCGCGAGCGGGTCGCACCGGCGCGGACTCCACCGACTGGCATGGATGCTAGCAGACTATGCAAGAGACGAACCACGCAACGACAAACTCGGCAACGGGCCGCACGCAAATGGCCCCGCCATCCGCCACCGACCTGCGGACGTTGGGGGAATTGCCCTGGATCACAACGGCGGGGGCGCCTGTGGCTAAACCGACTTCGACGAAACACTCGCCGCTGCGCGCGCCGCTGTTCGACTTCGCTCCCCACTCGCTCGACGCGACGCCCGACCGCGATGTGTGCGCCGATCACACCTCGCCGACGCCTGCGATCGAGCGTCCCGCGATTGCCACAGCCGACAAAAAATGGCGGATCGATAGCACGGTAGCCGTTGAAACGGAACGCGCAACCCCTCTCGCGGCCGAACTCCCCGCGACGCTTGCGACCACGATAACGAACGACGAATACATCGCTCCCGACGCGGTTCCGGGCAAAACGCCGCGAGGGGCCAACTTGCCAATCGAGGAGCCCGACGATTCGCTCACTCCCGGTTGGGTCGAGATCGCGCTGGCTTTGCACACCGCCGTTGCGCCCCATCTTCGGTGGCTATTATTGATTGCGATGTTCGCGGCCGCTGGGCTGATGCTGCTCGCGATGCGCGACGCTCGGGTCGATCCGCGGTACACTCCGCCACACGACTTTGTGCCAATTGCCGACATCGAGTTGCCAGCGAGTTCGTCGCTCGACGAACCGCCCTTGTTTGAATCGGTCGCCAACGTCGACGAGATCGACATTGCGTCGATGAGGGAAGCCACTCCACACGGCGGGCATCGCCCGTTGAGCGTATCGACGACGCAGCCAAAAGCGACGACGAGACCCAAGACGACACTCACCGGCCCGAGCGTGATCGCCCGCGGCGTCGACACAACCGATCAACAACAGTTTCCTTCATGGGACACGGTCGACACGCAGGTCGTTGCCGCACCGTCAACTCCCCACGCCTATCCCACCACCGGCTTGAACGAAACGACATCGTTCGCGCCGGTCGCGCGGTTGTCGCAACAAATCTTTCCGGTTACCGAGCAGGGACAACATGAAGACCACCAATCAAGCATTCGTTGAGGCCTATCGCCAAGCGAGTCGTCCGGCAGGGGTAAAGCAGGCGCCCAACGCTCCCGCTGTGAGCCGCTTGCCATCGTGGCAGAACACCGAAATTGCCACTTGGCAATTACCGAGCGATGAGGCGTCGACGCTCGTCGAAAGCGAGAACTCGTCGTGGACGCGAATCGACTCGGCCCACGCCGAAGCGCCCCACGTTGAAACACCCCAAGCGAGTCGCATGCGTCGGCGGCTGTCGGAGATTGCTGCCGAGCGATTTCGACACGAAAACAAAACGAGCCCTGCCGTCGAGCCAAGAAAGCTCGCCACGAACTCGAGCGGTGAACTCGTGTGGCCCGACATCTGTGCCGAGTTGCTTGCCGTGGCCGCTGGACAGTACGACGGCGCACTGAGGAATCTGGCTGGCGCGAATCCTGAGTCGCTGGTGTTGGCGATCGTTGCCACCGCTCCGAAGCTCGGTTGCACGACGACCGCCATGTGCCTCGCGCTGCGTGCCGCAACGCTCGGCATGCGACCATTATTGCTCGAAGCGAGCGACTCAAACCTCGGCGAACAACTCGGCATGAGTGCCGCCAGCGGTTGGTGGAGTCTCGCCGCACGCCGCGAGTCGCCACTGCGAGCCATTCGCTTCGACGCTCGCAGCGGAGTCTCCGCGCTGCCGACCGGAGCGACGCTCCCCACACAAGTCGACTCGGCGACCATGTTCGAGTTGGGTAGCGCCTGTGGCACACTGCGACAAAAGCATCGCACCATTGTTGTCGATCTGGGTGTTGTTGCCAGTGCGAGCGAGAGCGTTCGCGCTGGCCGGTTGCTCTCGGCAATGGGTGTCGACGCCATCCTCGCGCTCGCTCCGGCCGGCGACGAGGCGGG
>JBGSRO010000211.1:0-22768 GCA_041737535.1 Pirellulales bacterium
ACATCCGCCAACTCGATCCTCGAAACTCCTTCCTCATACCCGTCACCTCCGTGCCGTTGAGAAGAACAGAATGCTCGATGATATGTACGCATGCTAGCGATCAGTTGGTTCTTATGGTTTTGAGATAGGTTCTAAGTATTCTTTGGTCGGGACCAGGAAGACCGATTCTGCTTCAGCGACTTGAAGATTGATTGCTGACGTAATTGGTGCGCGTCGATGATCTTAGTTGCCTCGTCGATGCGTACGACAGGAATCTGCGCGAATTGACCAAGGGGCAACAGATGCCGACAATCGCCGCGACACGACTCAAAGTTTCAATGAGCGCATTGCTTGTTGAGACCGAGATTCTGTCGCTGAGTTTATCGCGAGCGAGAACCTGTGTGAGCGCTCGATCTGCTCGATGGAAGTGACCAGTGTCACGGTTCCCGAAAGTCGGCTGTTGACAATGGCAGCCGCGCTACCGGCCTGATTGATGAGGCCCCTGACAAACAGATTGTTGTCGAGCAGGATTCGCATCGCGTGCCCGCTGGCGAAAATCGTTCTTGACTTCGCTTACCGATTCGTCGATCCATTCTTTTGTCTTCGAGAATCGACATCGGCTAAGGATCGCCCGCGAATTAACTTCCCGATTTCGCAAGCTACCCCGACATTTTTTGCCGGTCGTAGTTCAGTTAACCGCCACGACGCAACGAGCGCCAAGTACACGGCGTTATTGGCGCGACCCCTCTCGATTAGAACCAGCAGTGAACGGCCAAGTCGATTGATCCTCGCGCGCGTACTTATCTCGAACACTCAATCAATGGCTGGTTTGCTATTGAAAACAGCATTGGTCACGTTGAGTTTCTGACGCAAGGGTGTCGACAAGCAAGATACCTTGGTGAGCTTCTTCGCTGTGCTCGTGGCGCTCGTCGCGTCGTAGCGGTATTTTCTTAGCTCCCCGATTTTCAAGTGGCACCCGGTCGTTTGTGAAAAATATCGCAATCGAAGTAAGGAAGTTGTTGGCCAGCTATCCCTAAGCCGCCAGCACCGCCACACAGGGCAAGAACGACTATGCTACAACTGCTTCGCACGTCGACGTTCGGGCGTTCTGCTCAGAGCAGTTGCTTGAACTCCTCAACGTTCAAACCAGCCTGTCGAATGATCGCCCGCAAAGTTCCCTTCGCAACTTCCTTGTGATCGGGAATGGTTAATCGCCGGTGGGGTGATGCCTGCTGTCGTAGAATCACATGGCTGCCACGCTGTCTATCAACTACGTACCCGAACTTCTCCTAAACCTTGATGACCTCTTGTCCGGAAACGACCGGCAAGCGACTCACGGCGTCACCTCCACAACCTCTTCAGAGATCGACGGAGGCACCGGTTCGCCGTGTGCTTCCAGGCTCTCGACGTAACCGGCAATGGCTACTTTGATGTTGTCGAGCACTTCGCTACGGCTCTCGCCTTGCGAAATACAACCAGGCAGCGCCGGGACTTCGGCGACGTAAACGCCATCATCGTCTTGCTCGATAAGAACGCGATATCGCACGGGACTTTCCTCGCCGATTCAAGTGGGTGCAACCAGGGACCGCGTGGACCCTTCGTCAGAATACCACACCCATGACCGGCGTGCGAATCCATGCATTCCCACAATCACGCAAACCGAAATCGGGACCAATGGTCACCAATCGCCGGTTTAGCTACGAAAGCCACGAAAAGCGGACATTCTACTTTTTTTGATAAGTAGAATGTCCCCTTTACTTCCTTTGAGTATGTCCTTGGCGGTGAGAAGGATACGTCGCTGTTGCAGGTGCGGGTCTTTACACCGGCGATTAAGAAGTCGGTCTATGCCAAGCAAACCAAGGCGGCCGAGTCCAAAGGCAAATCCAACTGCCCGTTATGCGCGGTGGGACACGGGGCGAATCAGGGGAAGAGATGGAGTCTGAAAGAGATGGACGCAGACCATGTGACGGCGTGGAGCAAGGGGGGCGCGAGCGATGCGGGGAACTGTCAGATGCTTTGTGTGACGCACAACCGGGCGAAGGGGAACCGGTAGTCACGGCCGCGGATAGATGAGGCTGTAGTGGGCTTCGGCGGGTGGCCGTGGTATGGCCGGGCCGTCCCGCGTGATGGGCGGGTGGCCGTGGGGATGCACCAGATCGCTTCGTGAGGCCGGGGATGTTCCGTAAGCCTTGCTGCGTGAGGCCCATTCCGGGGGCCGGGGGGACGGGGGGCCGGGGGCGGCAAGCCATTCGAGGGGGCGGATATGAGCCGACGACTCACCCCTGCAGATTCACCTGGCACTTTTCTTTGGCGTACAGGTCGACACCCTTGGCGTCCAGGCGGGCTTCGATGTGCCAGTGAATGGTGCCGGCCATGGCGTTTGCGGCGCCGGCGGCGGCTTTGAGGACCCCGCCCATCACGCCTTCGCTTTTGTCTGCGGCGTCGGCGATGCCCTTCACAATCGCCCTGGAGCGCGAGCGGACCTCCGTCGTCGTCGGGGCAAGCAGATCGAAGCGGTATTCTTGCTCAAAGCCCGCCTCGAAGTCGCGCATCTCTTCCAAGGTGTGGTTGTAGCGATAGACCTCGACCCACTCCTTGCTGTTGCCGGCGCTGGTTGAGCTGCGCTTGATGCGTTTTTCCCGCCCGACCAGGGAGACCTTCAAGGATCCGTGGATCGGCTTCTTGGTCACGAGCATGAGCCGGCCGCTGAGTAATTCTTCGGAGCTGGCCGAGTCGCGGGACAGCTCGAGGGTCAGCTTGCCCTTCATGAAGCGGGACAGGTAGTACAGGCCGAACCCGAGCAGGACGAGGGCGACGATGCCTAAGAAGACGATGTCTTTGGTCTTTGCGAGGGTGAGAATGATTGCGACGACATGAGGCATCGTGGTGGCTCCAAAGGTGACGTTCAAGCCATCATGTTAATGCCAGAGGTATTGTCAATCACGCGAACATTCGCAACGGGTTTCGCATAACGGTTGGCTTTTAGCGCATTGTTGATCCAACCGTAGCGGTTTGCCTTGGCTCCCTCCCCCTTCCAGGGGGCGGGCTGGGGAGGGGGTCGGGTGTCCGAAATCGAAGAGAAGCATACGATTAGAGGCGTTGGATTTTCAAGTCACTTTGCTGATCGTGATCCGCAGTTGATCCCACGCCTCGACCCTCCCCCCAGCCCCCTTCCTGGAAGGGAGGGGGAGCTAAAGTACCCCGGAAGTAGACCCTTGCCCCCTCGGCCCCTTGCCCCACTTTACCGCTTCAGGTCGCGGGTGCAGAAGCGGGCGGTGCCGATGAGCCAGAAGGTCAGGGCCAGGGCGGTGAGGTAGATGACCGAGATGGTGATCTGGTGCCAGGGGACGGGGTTGTGGTAGGTGCGGACCCAGAAGCCGAAGTGGTAGGTGATGAAGTAGTGGCGAGTCGTTGCGGCCATTTTTCCTTTTGCAATTTGGCCACATTTTGTTGTCGAAATTGGCCGCGCGGTGTGGTAGAAAGGGGGTACTGAAAATGTCATCGATGCGATGCGCTACACGAACCAGAAAGTGGCACTCGGCGCACCGCTGGACAAGCCAGGCGGTGGCACCCGTGCTCCGGTCGGTGGCTCGGCAGACTCTTAACAACAAGGAGTTTTCATTTTGTCGCTTTTCGTGAACAAGGGACAACAGAATGGAGTTTATTTTGTCGCATGACGGTGGCGGTTCGCCTGCGAAAACAAGCGGTTTTCGGAACCGCGAAGCGACAGAATGCGAGCTATTTTGTCGCATGAAATCGTGTTTTCAAGAAAAGCGACAAAATGCACAAAAGGCGATTAGAAAAGTGTCAGTAACCAAGAGCAGCGATAAAGCCAAGAAACTCCCGTCACTTTTTGAGCCGAACTACTCCCCCAACGACCCCAACGAAGCCAAAAACTCGCTCATCTCGCCAGCCGCGTGGCTGTCCCCCTGGTCGCGTTTACGCGAATCGCCCATTCGGCATCAGTCCAACGTCACTTTTCGCAGGTGCGACTTGACCCAGTCAGTGAGTTCCGACCGTGACAATGTCCCGCTCGCAAGCGCCAGTATGATCTGCTCAGACTCGTCAATAGGTGCGCTCAATTCGTGTCCATTCAACAATAGAAAGACTTCCATTGCTGCATGTCCGATTCGTTTGTTTCCGTCAACAAATGGATGATTGCAGACTAGTGAAAAACAAAGCGTAGCTGCCTTTTCTGCAATGGTCGGATAAAGTTCCTGCCCACCGAATGTCGCTTGCGGTTGGCCGACCGCCGACTCGATGAGACCCATATCGCGGACGCCAGTTCCGCCGCCCGATTGCTTGGCAACTTGGGAGTGTAACCGCAGGACCTCTTGAACGGTCAAATATGTCATTGGGCAAGTCGCCGGTACAACTCGGCATTCTTTTCCAGCACGCGCGCAGCGACCTTGTCGAACTCGGCGTGCGAGCTGTCGAGCATTTCGCTGATAGCAGACTTTGCCAACTCCGCAACAGTCACGTTAAGCCGAGCAGCCACCTCGTTGAGTTGCTGTGCTTGGTGCCGATCAAGTTCGAGTTCAATAGTCATGGGGAGTTCTCACAGGCAATGCGACAGTCGAATTCTACTCCCCCAGCGGGCCCAGCGAAGCCAAAAACTCGCTCATCTCGCCAGCCGCGTGGCTGTCCCCCTGGTCGCGGGCGGCGTCGATGCCGACGCGCAGCACGTCGCGGGCTTTGTTGACCCGGCCGATCCGCGCGAGTTGTTGGCCTGCCATGAAGAAGGCTGGTATGTAGGGGGGATTCTCTTCGATCAATTCGGTCAGCTTGTCGAGACTGTCGTCGTGTTCGCCCGCTTTGTCGAGTTCGAGTGCGAGTGTGTAACGCAGGAACACATCGGTCGGATCATCGACCAACATCGCTTCGATTTTTTCGCGTCGTGTAGGCATTTGTTTTTGAACCGCAGAGGACGCGAAGGGCGCTGAGAATTTATGACAAAAGCCAGTTTCTTAGAATCAACCATCAACTACCGCCAGACGGTTCGAATTCGCGCAATCCAAATCGATCTCACTTTCCCTTTGCGCTCTTTGCGTCCTTCGCGGTTAATTTTTTTTCTCTTACAAAGGTTTCTCTTTGGTTCCCGACAGCTTAATCAACGCACCCGTCGGGTCGGCGGGGCCTTCGGTTTTGCCGAACGAGGTACACCACAGATTGCCATCAGGAGTGAACGCGAGCGCAGTTGGCTTGGTCACTTTGGCCACGAGCGTTGGCTTGCATTCCATCGTCCCGGCATCGTTGTCGACGACCGCATCGATGCGATAGATGCCACCTTTGTCGGGCTCAGCCCACGAAAAGTCGGCCACGTACAAATCACCCGTGGCGGGGCTGTAAGTCAGGTAGACAATATCGTTGAGCTTGGTCGTCAAGTTGAGCGCCGGCTCGGCGTCGCCATCGTAAGGGTTATAGAACGTCAGCAGGCTGTCGCCCGGTTCGGTGATGGTTCCCATTTGGCCAATCACCAGATAGCCCTTTGCGCTGAAGGCCGCGCCGCAAGGTGCGTTGACACCGGTCGCTTTCTTTGTGGCGATAAAGGGGGCGAGCTTACCAAGTTTGCCGGCCTTCACTTCGGCCCGCAGAACCCAGCCGAACTCGTCGTCGCCATTAGCGGTGACGAACACACCTTCGTCGTTGCGAGCGATCGCGTAAAAATTGCCTTCGCCCGAGCTTGAATCTTTGCCCTTTGCGATCGGTCCGAGTGATTCCTTCATCGCCTCGGCCTTGATCGGCAGTTTGTCGTCTTCGATTTGATACACACGCAGCAGTTCCTCGCCATCGGCGAGCCCGCCACCACCAACGAGCAGCGTCTTGCGGTTGAGAAACTCAAGCCCCAGCGGACCAATGGCATACTCGGGGCCTTTGCCATAGGTGCTTTGCGGGAACTCAGTCACCACATCAGCCACTTCGCCCGGCTTATCGGTTTCGTACTTCACGATGCGAAAAGCACCACTGTCAGCGATCAACAACTCGGCCCGCTCTTTGCTCGCCCCCGGCCGCACGGCTAGGCCGCTGGGGTTGGTCAGTCCTTCGCAAACCACCTCGGCCGTGACACCATCGAGCACGGCTTCGACGACCGACGTCGATTCTGGTTCTGTTGTCGGCTTGGGGTTGGCTTCGTCATTATCTGGCGCTTTGGCTTCAGCATCGTCGTCGGCTTTCTCCGACTCCCCTGGCTCGGCAGGTTTTATTTCGGCTGCCGGTGCATTTTCGGTCGATTTTGGTTCGCTCGCTTCCTCTTGGCAGAACGCGCAAGGAACGAACAAGAAAATAAGTGCGACGGCGAGTGTGCGAATGAGCATAATTCCCCTCGGTGATCGGGTGAAAACGTTCCAGTCACTATTGTGCGACCGAAGGGCAGATCGACGCAAGATAGGAATTTAGCCACCGTCGCCACAGGGTGGATTACTCGGTGGTCACGACAATATCGTGACACGTTCACGCTCTTGGCGAGCGTGTCTACATTCTCGATTCGTACGCCGCGATTTTGTCTTCGTGGGCCAGCGTCAAGCCAATATCGTCGAGCCCGTTCATCAAGCAATGCTTACGAAACAGATCAATTTCGAACTTGATTCTTAAGCCATTGGGGTCGCTCAACGTCTGCGAATCGAGATCGACCGACACCTGATATGCGATTGTCGCCGCTGCTCGCTGGAACAGGTCTTCGACCTGTTCTTCGCTCAGCACAATCGGCAACATGCCGTTCTTAAAACAATTGTTGTAGAAAATGTCGGCAAAGCTGGGCGCAATTACCACGCGAAAACCATAGTCGTCGAGTGCCCAGGGCGCATGTTCGCGACTCGACCCGCTGCCGAAATTCCGCCGCGCGACGAGCACACTTGCGCCTTCGACATGGGGGTGATTGAGTTCGAAGTCGGGATCGGGCGACCCATCGTCCTTGAACCGCCAGTCGAAGAACAGAAACTGCCCAAACCCGGTGCGCTCGATCCGTTTGAGGAACTGCTTGGGGATGATTTGATCGGTATCGACGTTCGCCCGGTCCATCGTCGCGACCGTGCCGGTGTGGGTGGTGAAGGGTTTCATGGGAAGTTGTCAGCGATCAGTTGTCAGTGGGAGGGCGACGCTCCTGCGGAGCCGATTTGGTCGTTGTCAGTATTCAGTTATCAGCATTCAGATATCCGATGTATCTGCGTTCATCCGCGTTCATCTGCGGCCAGTTCTCGGCGTTCTTGGCGGTTCACTCACCCCAATCCCGCACGTCGACAAAGCACCCTTCAATCGCGGCGGCGGCGGCCATGGCGGGGCTTACCAGATGGGTGCGGCCCCCCTTACCTTGGCGGCCTTCGAAGTTGCGGTTGCTGGTCGAGGCGCATCGCTCACCGGGAGCCAGTTTGTCGGGGTTCATTGCCAGGCACATGCTGCAACCTGCTTCACGCCAGTCGAAACCCGCCTCGCGAAAGACCTTGTCGAGCCCTTCTTGCTCGGCTTGAATCTTCACCTGCCCGCTACCCGGCACAACCATTGCGTAAACGCTCTCGGCCACCTTGCGTCCCTTGGCGACGTCGGCCGCGGCGCGGAGGTCTTCGATGCGAGCGTTGGTGCAACTGCCGATGAAAACGCGGTCGAGCTTCACACCGGCAATCGCTTGGCCGCCGGTGAGCCCCATGTATTCAAGCGACTGTGCCGTGGTTTTTTGGTCGGTCGGGTCGCTGTAGTCGGCCGGTTGGGGAATGTAGTCGAGCACACTGACGACCTGGCCCGGATTAGTGCCCCAAGTAATCTGTGGCGCAATGTTGGCCGCGTCGAACTCGAGCGATTTGTCGTAGGTGGCACCTTTGTCGGTCGGCAGTTCTTTCCACTTGGCAACCGCCGCCTCCCAGTCGGCACCACTCGGTGCGAACTCGCGCCCTTTGAGATAGGCAAAGGTCGTTTCATCGGGAGCAATCATGCCGGCCCGCGCGCCAGCTTCAATCGACATGTTGCAGACGGTCATCCGGTTCTCCATCGTGAGTCCGCGAATGACCTCGCCCGTGAATTCGAGACAGTAGCCAGTGCCGCCGCTGGTGGTCAGTTGTCCGATGAGATAGAGGATGACATCCTTGGCCGTGACGCCGCGGCCGAGCCGGCCATCGACCCGCAGTTCGAGTGTTTTGGGTTTCGATTGCAACAGCGTTTGCGTCGCCAGCACATGTTCGACTTCGCTGGTGCCGATGCCGAACGCGAGTGCGCCAAACGCACCGTGGGTCGACGTGTGGCTATCGCCACAAACGATGGTCATGCCGGGCTGGGTGTAGCCAAGTTCCGGACCGATGACATGGACGATTCCTTGGCGGAAATCATCTAAGTCGTAGTAAGTGATGCCAAACTCTTTGCAGTTATCTCGCAGCGTGTCGATCTGTTGCTTGCTAATTTCGTCGGCGATCGGAAGGCTGCGATCGCTAGTCGGCACGTTGTGGTCGGCCGTGGCGATGGTGCGGCTCGGTTGGCGGACTTTGCGGCCGGCGAGCCGCAATCCCTCGAACGCCTGCGGGCTGGTCACTTCGTGGACCAAATGGAGGTCGATATAAAGAATCGTCGATCGCCCCGCCTCGGCATGGACAACGTGGTTGTCCCAGACTTTCTCGAACAATGTGCGGGGAGGGAGTACCTGGTTAGTCATTATGAGTCGAAAGCGTCGAAAAACGGGTACGGTTACCAAGCCCCAATTCTAAGCTCGCCGGGGCCGCATCAATAGACACCATCTGACCGGTAAGGGTTCGGTCAGGGCAACTGCACAACTTCTCCACCATTGCGGGTCGAAAGTGCCTGCCAAACGGGCAGTTCGATCGCGTCGTCGACGGTATGTACCGAGCCATCGAGAAAGACCACTTGCACGATTCCTGAGTGCTGGCTTCGCGAGGCGATAAAACTTGGATTTTTAAGTTCGTAGCCAGCGCAGCGGGGGAGTACCCCAGGCCTGCAGTCCGCGCGATCGCCGTTGACATCGTCGTTGGGTCGCAGCCGGGTCGTGAGGGTATAGGCACCATCTTCGTTCCAAATGTCACCACGACCGTCGACTTGTCCATCATTGGGTGAAGGGGTTTGCACCATCTCCATCATCGCCATCGTGTTCGAGAGTCCATCGATAATCTTGCGGGTGGGGCTGCGATACTCCATGCCAAACGGGGCAACCCTGGGTGCGTCGCCCACAACATTGTTGCCAAAGTTGGGTCCGTAATTCCCTTTGTGGCGCGAGGGAACACCACCGGGCGAGATGGCAAGACCGGCTAACTTTTGTTCGATTTGGTCGCTGGGGCAGTGATACACCTCGAGGTAGCCAAACATCTGCACTTGTGTCTCGCGCGCCTGAAGGTTCCAGTTGACTTTGAAGTCGTAACTCTGCAAGCGATTTCCGCTTTCGACATACGACAGCAAGTAAGCCGGAAAACCGGTACGCGGACTTCGCGAGCCCCCCATGGGAAACGTCTTTTGTGCCGACTCGTAGTTAAGTAGCGACAGCCCCAATTGCTTGAGGTTATTGGCACATTGGGTTCGCCTCGCTGCTTCGCGAGCCGCTTGCACGGCCGGCAACAAAAGCGCCACAAGAATGCCGATGATGGCGATGACAACAAGCAGTTCGACAAGGGTAAAACCGATGACTTTACGCCGACGTGACATCATTTGATTTCTTTCAGAGAAGTGACCCATAAGTATCAGCCAAGGTCCGCCCCCGACCGACCTAACCGGGCATTATAACACTCGTATCGGTTTTACGCACGTCAAAATTTTCACTCGGCATTCAGTTGACCAATATCTGCGGCGGGTTGCCCAACTGCGGTCGATTTGGCACTCAAGCAACTGATGGCGGACCGGATGGCCCCAAGTAAGCAGGTTGCTGCGCTCGACCATACTTTGGTTACTCGTCAGTGTCAGTGTGCAATTCAGCCCTCGCAAACAGCTTCGCCAGCGGCAGCTCAAACCCGGGCATCAGCGGTGTCGAGTAGCATTCACCCTCCTTCACAACGAGCGTTTCGTCCATGCCACGAAAGACGGTCATGTCGCGGGCGAAGCGGTCGATCACCCAGTATTCTTTGACGCCGGCCTCGGCGTACTCGCGGCGTTTTTCGACATAGTCGCGACGCCGATCGCGGCTTGATTTCGACACGAATTCGATGGCGATTGTTGGGACGTCCTCCAGCGGGCGGATTTTGTGACCCAAGCCGACCCATATCGCCCGGTCCATTCGCCGACGGTTTCCGCCGATCTTGATCTCTTGTTCCGCGACAGTGTCGTCAACAACAGCGCCGTTTTCGTGAGACTCATTGAACGAGTAGATG
This sequence comes from Pirellulales bacterium, assembly GCA_041737535.1. Lineage (GTDB taxonomy): Bacteria > Planctomycetota > Planctomycetia > Pirellulales > Lacipirellulaceae > JBGSWC01. The sequence goes on from JBGSRO010000211.1 coordinate 10,269, forward strand.
AGATAAGCCAAGTAACTATTTGGGCTCCGCTCGCCAATTCCGGCTGGTGGGCTCACAACCAAGACTCCATGAATGAGTTCGTATCGGTACCCATCAATCCAGTCGTCAATCGCATCGAATTCTTCGCCCGTCATCATCATGCCGTTCGAGGCGGGACTAACTCGGATGGGTGGCGAGGGCATTTCGGCAACGCTCATGACGAACTCAAAGGGTTAGATTAGGGAGACCGGTTCGTGATCGGGTCATTGACATGTTGATCGCGGGGATGTCGGAACTAATTTCCAGCCTAGTGGTCTGTCAAAGCCGGCAATTAGGGTTGTGTGCCACTGGCTATGCCAGTGGATGTTATTGCAGACGCGACACTTGCGTCACACTGGCGGAGCCAGTGGCACCCGAAGTTTCTCATGTGACATTCCACTAGCCCTATTATCGCCGACTGTTCGTCGGGCGTCAAAGTCTAAGCCCGGGGGTGAAACGCCTTATGCACCTGCTGCAAGCGGCTATGGTCGACGTGCGTGTAGAGTTGCGTCGTAGCGATGCTGGCGTGGCCGAGCAGTTCTTGCACATGGCGCAAGTCGGCCCCGCCGGCGAGCAGGTGCGTTGCGAAGCTGTGTCTGAGCGAGTGGGGGCTTAGCTTACGATCGACTCTCGCGCGGGCCGCGTTTTGTTTGACCATTTCCCAAATCCGTTCGCGCCGCAGCAGGCCGCCACGGGGCGAGAGAAATAGGTTTCCCAGTGGCGGTTCGCGACGGGCCGCCAGCCTGGGGCGTTCATGCTTGAGGTATTCTTCGGCAGCGGCGACCGCGCGGCGACCGAGCGGCACCATCCGCTGCTTATCCCCCTTACCGTGGCATTTGCAGTACCGCTCGGTGAGCTGCACGTCGGCCAATTTCAGCGTGCTGAGTTCCGACACGCGGCAACCAGTGGCATAGAGCAGTTCGAGTATCGCCCGGTCGCGTCGCCACCAAGGCTCGCCCGCCAGCGGAGCAGTGAGCAACCGCTCGATTTCGTCGGGTGCGAGCACCGTGGGAATTTTCTGCCAAAGTTTTTGCGTGCCCAGCAGCGAAGCTTGGTTTTCGTTGACGTGTCCTTCGAGTTGCAGAAACTTGACGAAGACTTTGAGCGAGACGACATGCCGCGAGATGGTCGACGGTGCGAGCCCGCGCTCGCCGAGCCAGGCTGGATATTCGGCCAACTCGCTCACCCTGAGACTCGCCAGTCGCCGGTCGCCGAGCCACGCCATCAAGTGCGTCAGGTCGCGGCCGTACGCGGCGACCGTGTTGGGCGACATTTGGCATTCGCTTTTGAGGTAGCGCAAAAACGCCTCGCGCCACTGGCGGAGCTGATTCGCCGTGTGTTCGCGACGGGGCTTGATCTCTTTGCGTTGGCCCATGGATAGCTGGCAGAGGGGGGAGGGCAGCAGGCGGAGGGCACAAGGCTGATTTAGGCGAGCCGGGTGGCGTCAGCCCCCGGAGTTGTGACGTCGTTGCGCGACTAACGCTGTCATCGACCAGCTTGGGCTGTTGGCTCCCCAATCTGCCTAGGAATTCCGGCTGCACTGGGCAATTTACTGGTGATTGCGTTATGCTGTCGCCGAGCCTGCCGGAGGCTTTGACGATTAGGCAAATTGAAAGGCACGGTGAGCGATGAAGGTGCTGGTGGTGGGTGGTGCCGGTTATGTGGGAAGCCATGCCGTTCGCGCGCTCGAAGCGGCGGGGAACCAGGCTTGGGTGTTCGACAATCTTTATCAGGGACATCGCGCTGCTGTGCCTGAGGGTCGATTGCTCGAAGGCGACTTGATGAACCGCCAGCAACTCGATGCCGCGATCAAGGATTCGGAGGCTGAGGCGGTGATGCACTTCGCGGCGCTGACGCTGGTGGGCGAAAGCTGTGAGCACCCCGCGCGCTATTACGAGAACAACGTTATCGGAACGCTGAATTTGCTCGAAGCGATGCGCGCGGCCGGCGTCTGGCGGATTGTCTTTTCGAGTACCGCCGCCACTTACGGCACCCCCGAGTCATCGCCGATTTCCGAAGACGCTCCGCAGCAACCGATCAATCCTTACGGGTTCACTAAACTCGCCATCGAACACGCGCTCGAGTCGTATGCGGGGGCTTACAAGTTTGGCTTCGCGGCACTGCGTTATTTCAACGCAGCGGGGGCAAGTCAAAGCGGTGAAATCGGCGAAGACCACGATCCCGAGTCTCACCTCATTCCGATTGTGTTGCAAGTCGCGCTCGGACAGCGACCCCACATCACCATCTTTGGCGACGATTACCCCACGCCCGACGGCACCTGCATTCGCGATTACATTCACGTCGAAGACCTCTGCGACGCCCATGTTCGAGCGCTCGAGCGGCTCGAGCCAGGGACGATGTTCAAACTCAACCTCGGCACCGGCTCGGGCTTTAGCGTCCGCGAAGTGATCGATGCTTGTCGCCAAGTCACGGGACACGAGATTCCCGAAGTGGTCGGCACACGACGCGCGGGCGATCCGCCCGAACTTGTCGCCGACAGCCGGCGGGCGCAGTCGCTGCTCGACTGGAAACCGAAGTTCACGCACGTCGACCAAGTGGTCGCCTCGGCATGGAAATGGCACAAGTCGCATCCCAACGGATATGGAGACTGAATGGCGAATAACGAAATCCGGATGACGAGCGACGAGTTTGCTGGCTTTCGTCATTCGGATTTCGGATTACGTCATTCCTCAATTCGTCATCATGCAAGAAATCATCCACCTCGATCGCTACGAGTTCATCCCGCCCGTTGAATCGGATTGGTGGGGCACGTTTTTTCGTTGGCGACTCAAGCGATTCTTGAAGTCGACCTATAAGGTCCACGCCTTCGATCTACGCAATGTCGAAACGCTGCGCAAGTGCATCGACGATGGCTACAGCATCTTGCTCGCGCCGAATCACGCAAGGCTGGCCGATCCTTTGGTGATTGGCATGTTGGGCTGGAAGGCAAATACTCACTTGTTCTCGATGGCGAGCTGGCACCTGTTCAAGACGGGCTGGTACCATCGGATGATGCTTCAGCGGATGGGGGCGTTTAGCGTCTACCGCGAGGGAAACGATCGCCAGAGTGTGAACTGCGCGATTGATATTCTGGTGGCGGGCCGGCGGCCATTGATCATTTTCCCCGAAGGGGCCGTGTCGCGGCACTGTGATTTGTTGATGGACCTCATGGAAGGCCCCGGCTTCATCGCGCGACAGGCGAGCAAACGCCGACTCAAAGATGGCAAGAAGCCGGTCGTGATTCTGCCGGTGACGATTCGTTATTGCTTTGACGGCGATCCGTACAAAGCCATTGAAAAAGATATCGAAGTATTCGAGCAGCGCTTTAGTTGGCAACCGCAGACGCAACTCTCGATGCCCAGGCGGTTGCGAAAAGTGGCCGAGGCGGTGCTGGCGGTCAAGGAACTCGAGTACACGGGCACGGTTCGCGCCGGGCACGCCTACGACCGGGCCGACACGTTGGCAATGGAAATGCTCGTGAAGCTCGAAGAAAAGTGGAAGATCAAAGACCGCTCGGGAGCGGCTGTTCCGAGGGTCAAGAATCTGCGGTCGACGATCATTCCAGCGATGGTCGAAGGAAACCTGTCGGAAGCTGAGATGAACGACCGGTGGCGCGACCTGAGCGCCTGTTACTACGCTCAGCAAATGGCCCATTACCCTCGCAATTATATTGTCGATGACCCCAACATTCCCGAGCGGGTGCTCGAAACGATCGAACGGCTCGAAGAAGATTTCACCGACCGATCGACCTACCACGGCCCCCTCACGGCCACGGCTGTCGTGGGCGAACCGATCGAGGTTCCCCCCGAACGGGACCGCGCCGCCGAGCGCGATCCGGTTATGGCCGAAGTCGCCAGGCAATTGCAGTCGACGCTCGACGAACTGTCGGCCGCGCGGCCGAGAGTTTAGAGCCAATCGATTAACGCTACAGCGAGAGGTCAATGAGCATCAGAATCTAGGAAACGCAGATAGACGCAGATTTGCGCGGATAAACTCGATCGGAATTGCGTTCTCCGCTGAGTCACGCAAACCGAAGCAACTTCGTCACTACGAATGATTGGGCGAGCGATGACGATCGGCGAAAATCCGCGTGCATCCGCGTTTATCGGCTTTCATAGGAATTATCAGCCGGTGTTGTGGTACTAAGGTGCTTGACTTTGGGGTAAGAAGTCAGACTCCTCGCCCGGCACGCTGTATTCATAGGGTCCACGATAGACGTGCGGTGGCGTCACAAAGTTGCCGTGCGGGGGTGGGCTGGGAGCCGACCATTCGAGCGTATTGGCGTGCCAAGGGTTAGCCCCGGTTTTCGGACCGAACAGGCTGCCGAAAAAGTTGGCCGCGAAAATCACCTGGGCAAGTCCCATTCCCATCGCACTGATCGTGATAAACGCATTGATGGGCAGAGTTCCGTTGAGCGACTCGTAAAGTGCCACATCGGGCACCCGGCGGGGGAAGCCCATCAACCCAAGAAAGTGCATCGGAAAGAACGTGGCATTAAAGAAAATGAACGTGAGCACAAAGTGCCACTTGCCGAGCGTTTCGTTCATCGTCCGGCCGAACATTTTCGGATACCAGTAGTAGATGCCGGCAAAGATCGCCATGACCGACCCACCAAACAGTGCGTAATGAAAGTGGGCGACAATGAAATAGGTATCGTGCAGAAAAACGTCGAGCGTCGAGGCTCCGAGATAGATGCCCGAGAGCCCCCCAATGATGAACATCGAGACAAACGAAATCGCGAACAGCATTGGCGTTGTAAATTGAATCGCACCACCCCATAACGTGGCGATCCAATTAAAGGTTTTGATTCCGCTAGGGACGGCAATCAGCAGAGTCGCAAGCGCGAAGGCCATGCCGACCGCTGGATTCATACCCGACGTGAACATGTGATGCCCCCATACCAAAAAGCCGAGGGCGCCGATTGCCACCGTCGCAATCACCATCGGCACGTAGCCGAACAATGGTTTCCGCGCGAAGCAACTGATCACATCGCTGACGATGCCCATCGCCGGCAAGATCATCACATACACGGCCGGGTGGCTATAAAACCAAAACAGGTGTTGCCACAACAGTGGTTGACCTTCGCCGGCGAAGAAATCGGTCCCAGCGAGTCGGTCGGATAGCTGCATCACGCTCGCAGCCGTGAGGACCGGAAGCGCGAGCGCTTGCAGAATGGCTGTGACGAACAGCGCCCACACGGTCATCGGCATTCGCATCCAGTTCATACCGGGCGCACGCATGGCGATGACGGTCGTGATGTAGTTGATCGACCCCGCGAGCGAGCTAACGCCAATCAGCGTCAGCGACGCGAGCCACCACGTTTGTGCGTCGCCATGCGTGAGGGCGAGCGGTGGATAACTTGTCCAACCGGCGGCCGCGCCCCAGCTCAACACGATGCAGAAGAAGGCGGGCCACATGATCCAATAGCTAAACGCATTGAGCCGCGGAAACGCCATGTCGGCAGCACCGATCATCAGCGGAATCAAATAGTTGCCAAATGCCCCGGTCAACAACGGAATGATCACCAGAAAGGTCATCACGGTGCCGTGCATTGTGAACAGTGCGTTATAGAACGAAGGCGAAATCTGTCCTGCTTGGTCGCCGAACAACCACCGCCCGAGTACCGGCATGTCAGACGCCGGCCACGCCAGTTGCCATCGCATGGCGAGCGCCAACAGCCCGCCGAACAGCATCCAGATGAGTGCCGAAATCAGGAACTGGATGCCGATCACTTTATGATCGACCGAAAAGATGTAGCTCAAGATCGACGCCCGCAGACGCGACGAGTGAGCGTGATCTAAGGAGGCGCCGGTGGCGGGAATGCTACTCATTGCTGGTCGCTCCCTGCGCAGTGGTCAGCACGTCGAGAAATTCGGCGTAGGCCTCGGGCGACTCAACAATCAGTCGGCCGCGCATTTGGCTATGTCCCCAGCCACACAACTCGGCACACACAATGTCGTACTCACCTTCGGTATCGGGTGTGAACCACACCTCGTGGTCGATGCCTGGGACCAAGTCTTGTTTGAGCCGCAGGCTGGGGATAAAAAAACTGTGGATGACATCATCGCTGTGCAGCGCGAGCACAATCGTATCGCCCACCGGTACATGCAGTACGCCATCGGTGGTCACCAGGTCGTCGTCGGTATTCAAATAGCCATCGGGACCGGGATAGCGAACGTCCCACTGAAATTGTCGCCCAGTGACTTCGGCCAGCGGTGGACCGGGCGGGCGATTGATCTTCGTCGCGGCCCAGCTTTCCATTTGATAGATGGCCAGCGCTGCGAGAATGACCGTTGGCACAATCGTCCAAGCCGCTTCGAGTCGGAGACTGCCGGGAATATACCAAGCTCGCCGACCTTCGCGGTGGCCGAACTTCCAGATGCTGATCGCGAGCAAGAGTTGCGTACCGACGAAAGCGAAGCCAATGACGACCGAGAAGACCAGAAACAAGTTGTCGTATTTTACGGCCGCCTGCGACACGGGCTCCGGAAACCACCATTCGCGCGCGAACGCAATCACTAGTCCCACCACCAGCCCAATCGACATGGCCGCGAACAGAATGGCCCAAACTTTTCGCACTCTTACACTCCGCCCAGGTTCGTCATTCCCACTCAATCGTCGCCGGTGGTTTGCTTGAGATATCATACACCACCCGGTTCACACCGGGTACTTCGTTAATGATCCGCGTCGAAATGCGGCTCAGCAGATCGTGAGGCAAGTGGCTCCAGTCGGCCGTCATAAAGTCGTCGGTATTGACGCTGCGAACCGCAATGGTGTCCTCATAGGTGCGGCTATCCCCCATCACACCGACACTCTGTACCGGCAGCAAAACCGCAAACGATTGGCTCGTCGCTCGATAAAGGCCGGCAGCTTTGATTTCGCCCACCACAATCGCGTCGGCTTCGCGGAGCGTGTGCAGTTTCTCGCGGGTGACTTCGCCCAAGCAACGTACCGCCAGCCCCGGCCCGGGGAAAGGATGCCGCCAGACGATTTCTTCTGGCAGCCCGAGCGTAAGCCCCAGTTGGCGGACTTCGTCTTTGAACAAGTCGCGCAGCGGCTCGACGAGTTCAAACCCCAGTTCGGCCGGCAATCCGCCGACGTTGTGATGGAGCTTGATCGTGTCGGCCGGTCCATCGACTGCCGCGCCGCTCTCAATCACGTCAGGATACAGCGTCCCTTGGGCCAGATACTTAACGCCATGCACCTTCTCAGCTTCTTCCTTGAAGCAGGCGATAAACTCGTGACCGATGCGACGGCGTTTTTCTTGGGGGTCGACGATGCCGGCGAGTTGTGCGAGGAAACGATCTTCAGCGCTGACAACATGCAAATCGGTGCGAAAGTGACCGCTGAACTCGCTCACGACCGCGCGCTCTTCGTCTTTGCGCAAGAGTCCATTGTCGACAAGAATGCACGTGAGCTGTGGCCCAATCGCACGGGCGAGAATCGCCGCGACGACGCTCGAGTCGACGCCACCCGAGAGTCCGCAAATCACGCGGTCGTTGCCAATCTGTTCGCGGAGGTTGTTGATGGTTTCTTCGGCAAAGTCGCCGATTCGCCACGTGCCGTCGGTGCCGCAGGCATGTTTGAGGAAGTTCGCCAAAATCGTTTTGCCTTCGATCGTGTGCGTTACTTCCGGGTGGAATTGCATCGCGAAAATAGGCAGCCGATTGTGCCGCACCGCAGCGAAGGGACAGGTGGCCGTCTTCGCGAGCGCCGTAAAGTCGCCAGAGAGCCCGGTCACTTGATCGCCGTGGCTCATCCAAACTTCAGTCTGTTGATGAACGCCATCGAAAAGGTCGCTGCTGTCGATCACTTCGCAGTGAGCGCGGCCATATTCGCGCGACGGGGCATGTTTCACTTCGCCGCCTAGCGCGTGGCAAATGAGCTGCATTCCGTAGCAGATGCCCAGCACCGGAATCCCCAGCTCAAACAGCCCGGAGTCGCACTGCGGCGCGCCCGGTTCGTAAACACTGTTTGGGCCCCCCGAGAGGATGATCCCGCGCGGCGCGAGTTCGCGAACTCGCGAGGCGGTGATGTCGTGGCGGACGATTTCGCAGTAGACGTGCTGCTCGCGAACCCGCCGAGCGATGAGCTGGGCGTATTGCGAGCCAAAATCGAGAACCAAGACCTTCTGGTCGGTGAGTGCTTCGGCCATATGTGGTGGGGTGGGGCGGACGCGGCGAAAGCGCGTCATTGTACCGTACGCCCCGAGTGGCAACAGCGCCACGTTGCGAAAGGGGAGGGGGTCGATCTAAACTCTTGAATCGTTGATGCTGATTCTACTCCGGTGGCTTACGCCACCCGGCTCGCCAATTTTCGTGCCCCTTCCCCCGTCCCCCCCTTCTGCGATGCTCATCCTGCTCACCAACGACGACGGCATCTACGCTCCCGGCTTGCTCGCAATGCAGCGCGAGCTCGCGAAACTGGGCGACGTCCATGTCATCGCTCCTGCCACCGAACAAAGTGGCGTTGGTCATTCGATCACGTTTCTGACGCCGCTAATGGCGAAGGAAGTTTACGTTGACGGAGTTCGCCGTGGGTGGGGGGTCGAGGGGAGTCCCGCCGATTGCGTGAAGCTCGCCATTGCCGAGCTTTTGCCGCGCCGTCCCGATTTGGTCGTCAGCGGCATCAACGGCGGACTGAACGTGGGAATCAACGTCCTCTACTCGGGCACCGTTGCCGCCGCGACCGAGGGGGCGCTCTACGACCTGCCGAGCATCGCGGTGAGTCTTGAATACGACGAGCACGGTGAATTCCAAACGGCCGCTAAGCTGGCAGTTGGCGTGATCGAGCAACTTCTCGAAATTGACGCCTGGCGCGACCACAAGCTGTATAATCTGAACATCCCCACGGCAGCACTCTCGACGAAGAGCGAGCTGCGTATCGTCCCCATGGGGGTCGCCCGCTGGCCGGCCGAGTTTGAAGCGCGATCCGATCCCAAAGGGCGGCGATATTACTGGGCCACCGGTTCGCTACCGACCGATGTCCCCCGCGATACCGACATGACCGCGATTCGCGAAGGCTGTTTGACACTCACACCACTAGAAGCCGATCGCACTCACACGACACAGCTCACGGCCATGCACGACTGGAAACTGCGTGTTCCCCCAATCGAAAGTTAGACGATGAATCGAGTTCACATCTGCGTAATGTTAAGTCTGATGTTCGGTGGACTCGGTTGCGCTCCGCCGGAAACAGTTAAGAAGCCACCAGCAGTCGAGCAGCTAACTCCACTGCCCGACCCCAACGAACCACCGAGTCCGATCACCGTCGATGACTTCGTGAAAGGCCAGATTCTGCGCGATAGCAAACACTCGATGAGCCGCATGGTCGGGGCCATTCCTACCACTGAACAGAAGTTGCTCTTGGAAGTGCAAATCCCCCAAGCGATGGAACTGTTTCGCGCCCAAGACCGCAAAGGGAAGTACCCGCTCGACCACGACTCGTTTATGAAGTCGATCATCGAGGCCAATCAGCTTAAGCTCCCCGAGCTGCGGCGAGGTTATGAATATTGGTACGACGGCGAAACGGCTCAGCTATTGAAACGCCCCGCCCCACAACCGGTGGACGACGCCGAACAGAACGTCGAACAGTAAATCGGCCGCTTTCATCTCAACGTAGCTACCGGGTCTCAACTCGCTCGGTTCGCAGTGTTGAACTCGCGTCGATCGTTCGTCCGCGCGTGAAACGTGGGGCGATCAAACTGTTGCGGTCCATCGGTACACGAATGCTGACCGTGACGTTGCGAGTCTCGGGGCGAATCACCCGTGGGCTCACATCAACAGTGCCGCCGCGAACACCAATGGTTCGCAAAATGCGGTTCGCTTCGTTGGTCGCCGTGGTCGCCGACGCACCCGGCACCATCGCCGCACGAGCGGCTTCGTAAGCCGCGTTGTCGGCCGTGTGGCGGATGACGTTCATCCAAGTGAACTCGAAGAGTGCAAAGATGATCAAAAAAAAGACCGGCGCGCAGAGCGCAAACTCCACGGCTGCCGCTCCGCGTCGTTCGTCAATGACCGTTCGTTTGTTTTGTCGCCGCAGCATGACTCTCGTTACTCTGTAAGCAGTACGGGAAGCGTGCGGGCGATGGTCCTGAAAATTTCGCTGAGGTCGCCCGCGGTGTCGGCGTGAAAGTGAGTACCCCCGGTTTCGTCGGCGACGGCTCTCATCCGCGCGAAGTCGGCATCGCGACCGAAGGTGATCGTGTGGACAACGATGCCCTGGCGCGACGCATCGCGAGCCGGGATGATTGGTTCGATCCCCTGGTTGTGGTTGCCGTCGGTCATCAGCACGATTGTCGGAATCGCAAACGGTCGTTGTCGGGGCCCGGTGATCGCGCTAATACCGTCTTGCAAGGCAAGGCCTATGGCGGTGCGGCCGTTGGCTGCGAAGCGATTGGCCGAGTCGCGAATCGCCGTGTAGTCGTTCGTGAGTTCGTGGTCGATTCGCGATGAGGTCGAGTAGCTGGCCAGCGCGACTTGCTCGTTAGGAAAAGTGCTTTCGAGTTCACCGAGAAAATCAACGACGGCCGCCTTTAGAGCCACTATCTTGCTACCGGCCATCGATCCCGAGCGGTCGAGCACAAGGCAAATATCGCGATCGAGTACGGTGCTTACCGCCGTTTGTTCGGGCTCAAATCGAGCGACGCCAAACACCCGGCCGAAGAACAAAGGGACTCCACCGGCCAGCGAGCTCTCGGTCCGGCGTCCATTGACGCGAACGCCATTGATCGGGTTAGCTCCTTGCACGAAGGCAAACCCGCCGTTGGGCGTGGCCTGTGTGCTCGAACCGAACTGCACATCGCTTCCCGCGATGCGCAGCCCGACACCAGCGACTTGGTTTTGCAGGGCGGCGTTGATGGCCGCCGCGCGAGCGGCCGGCACATCTTGAGCCGACGAAAGTTCCTTGGCACCAGCGCGCGAAGCGGCATCGGTTGCCGTTCGCAACTCGGTACGCACCAGTTGCATCCAGGCGACATCGACCGCCATCGCTGCCATGAACAAAAACACCGGCAGCATGAACGCCGCGAGAATCATGATCGCGCCGGTCCGTTGTGTTTTGCCTCGTCTGGTTATGCACGGCATCATCGTGGAAGCTCCATCACAAACTTGGCCGACGAAGTGAGCGTTCGACCGCGAAAGAATCGACCGGGGAGCACCGCGTTGCGATCCGACGGAGCCGACACGCGCACTTCAAAGAACTCGCCTTCGCGAACCGACTCGAGTCGACGCGGAAAAAATTCAACCGTAGCGGCGTTCACCCGTCGGTCGCGGAGAATCGAATCGGCCACCGCGCGAGCCTGAGCCGTCGTTGTTCCCGGAGCAATTGCCGCGTGAGCCCCCTCGTAGGCCGCCACCGAGAGCGACTGCTTCAGAAAGATCATCGTGCAAGTTTCAATCATCGCCAGCGTCAACAACACCATCACCGGCAGGCACACCGCCAGTTCGGCAGCGGCAATGCCGCGCCGCTTCGTTGCGCTTCGCGTTGTCTTGCGTGATCGAAACATGGCTTTTAGTTTTCGTAAATGGTGACGACACTACGCTTCGACTAACGTCGCGCTCTTCCGTTCAACACCATCGCGTTCGACGGCTTCGAGTCGCGCGGCAACACGATTCAAATCGCCCGCCATTTCGCGCCAAAAGTCGCTATTGCGAAACTCAATCGACTCGGGAGTCTGACCATCGGCCAGGTCGCTAATCGCTTTACGAAACCGAACGAGTGGCCCCGCAAAGCGATTGCTCAGCTTGATGCTATCGACGACGAATAGGGGCAACATGCAGCCCAGAACCAAGAAGACAGGGCTGTAAGTCCACCATGCACCAACCAGCACTTCGCGGAAGGGGACGAACGGGTCGCTCATCCACTGCATGCCCAGCGTAATCAACGCCGCAACGCCCGCAAAAGCGAACCAATGCAACAAGAGTCGCCGTGTGAGTGCGCCCTGCACTTCGGGGTCGACGAATTTTCTTTTGCGATTATTCGTGGGGTTCGGCTTGGTCACAATGCACCTCAGACGGAGCGCGGATTGAGCGATAACATTGCAACGCTAGCTCACAGGTAGCCATCGCCAACCCTTCGCCGACATCCTGTGGCAATTGGGCGTAAGACCGAATCGAATCAATCGTTACGATCGGAACCGGCAGCGATTTTTGTCGCATTCTTGAAAAACGCAATCGAAGTGCAAAAAGATGTGACTCTTGCACCCCGCGATCTCGCCAAATCCCTTGAATCACAGGGGAAAACGTGCAACGCAGGTGCAAGAATCGCCGATTTTAGGTTCATTGACGTCAATTGTCGGCGCTCAAAATTCCAGTCATTAGGCTGAACTCGCGACTGTCTCGATAGTCGAGTTAATGTCTATAAGGAACGAACGCAAAATAACTTCCGCATATGAACGAGTTACGATTGACGTTAGCATCGAGAGAACGGCAGTTGCGAAAAAATGGGACTGGCTCCGCAGCCTGTCGAGTGTCCAGCACTTG